>NZ_CP012700.1:2255010-2567868 GCF_001307295.1 Sphingopyxis macrogoltabida
CGAGTTGCAGGATCATCTGGCACCGATCCTCGACGAACTGCGGGGCGCGATCAGCCGCGCCGGCAGCCCCGATGCCTCGCTCCGTCTTCACCTCAACGTCCTGCCGCTCTTTGCGCAGCAGCGCCTCTTCCCGCGCCTGCCCGAACTGCGCCGCGAGCACCCCGAACTGCATATCGATATCGAGACGATGTCGCATGGCGAGGCACGGCTGGGCGACGGCATCGACGCCGCGATCGCGCTGGCGCGGGCGATCGACCCCGCGCTTTATGCGGCGCGGCTCGATCAGGACAAGGTCTTCCCGATCGCCTCGCGCACGCTGACCGACGGCGACCGCCCGCTCACCGTCCCCGAGCAGCTCCAGCGCTCGACGATTCTCCTCCACCGCGAAATGCCCGAGACGTTCAGCGAGTGGAAGCAGGCGATCGGCATGCCCTATCTCGAACCGGCGGGGACCGATTTCTTCGATTCGGGACCGTTGATGCTCGAAGCGGCGGCGCAGGGCATCGGGGTCGCCTTCATGCACGGCCATCATTTCGACGATGCGCAGGATCCGCGGCTCGTCCGGCTGTTCGATTTCGACGTCGACAGCCCGTACAGCTACTGGTTCGTCTGCCGCCCGCGCGCGCTGCGCCAGCCGGCGGTCAAGCTGTTCCACGACTGGCTGCTGGCGGCGAAAATCTGATTTTTCGGTGACCCGGCCGGGCCGGAAATGGTGCTGCTGGAGAGGATTGAACTCTCGACCTCACCCTTACCAAGGGTGCGCTCTACCACTGAGCTACAGCAGCAGCCTGATGCCGCGAAGCACGTCGGTGCCGGGCAGGCGCGGCCTATGGCGGGGCGCCCTTCGCCTGTCAAGGTACGAAGGCTTGACGATGCGCCGATTTCGCGGGCAAGGATCGCGCCGTGAGCAAGCCGCCCTCCCCCACCGATCTCGAACGCGAACGCCGCCTCGCGGAGGCGCTGCGCGCCAACCTGCGCAAGCGCAAGGCGCAGGCGCGCGAAACGAAACCCGAAACCCCGCCGGAGGGCTGAGCGGAACCCGCGCGGCCTTGCGCTCTCTTTCAGCCGATGCCACACCCGGCCGAGGGCGGCAGTCGCCGGCCGGGAGGGGAACCCGATATGATAATCTTGCCGATCAGCCTGACCATCGCCGCGGGGGCCGCGCTGCTCAACCTCTGGCTTACCGTCCGCGTCGGGCGGGTGCGAACGCAAGAGAAGATTTTCGTCGGCGATGGCGGCAATGAGGCGGTGATCCGCCGCATGCGCGCGCACAGCAATTTCGTCGAAAACACCGCCTTCGTGCTGATCCTGCTCGCGCTGATCGAACTCGGCATCGGCTCGTCGCTATGGCTGTGGGGCGCGGGCGCGCTCTATCTTGTCGGGCGCATTCTCCACGCGCTCGGCATGGACGGCATGCGTTGGGGCCGGATAGCGGGAACGGTCATCACCATAATGGCCCAGCTCGGGCTCGCGATCACCGCGCTCGTCGCGGTTTACCTGACCCCGGTCAGCTTTACGTCAACCGAGATCGTCGAAACCGAAGCGGTCGCGCCCAGATAGGCCCTTTTACCCGCCCATCGCCATATCGCTGACATAGGGGTTCGTCCGCCGTTCGTGCGCGAAATTACTGTGCGGCCCGTGTCCGGGCAGGAAGGTCGTGTCGCCGCCGAGCGGCCACAGCTTCTGCGTGATCGAATCGAGCAGCTGCTGGTGATTGCCGCGCGGAAAGTCGGTGCGGCCGATCGATCCCTGGAACAGCACGTCGCCGACCACCGCCAGCTTCGACGGCGCGTGATGGAAGACGACATGGCCGGGCGTGTGTCCCGGACAGTGGATGACGTCGATGACCAGATTGCCGACGGTGACTGTGTCGCCGTCGACGAGCCAGCGGTCGGGCTCGAAAATTTCGCCCGTCATGCCAAAGCGCGCGCCATCCTCGCCCAGCCGTTCGATCCAGAAACGGTCGTCCTCGTGCGGGCCCTCGATCGGTACGCCCAGCTCTTTCGCCAACACCCCGGCCTGACCGCAATGGTCCATATGACCATGGGTGACGAGGATCTTTTCGACCTCCACCCCGGTCTGCCGCACCGCTTCCCGGAGCTTTTCGAGATCGCCGCCCGGATCGATGAAGGCCGCCTTGTTCGTCTCGGTGCACCACATCAGGGTGCAATTCTGTTCGAAGGCGGTAACCGGCACGATCGCCGCGCGCATGGGGGGATTTGGGGGGGGATTGGGAGCGTTCATGGCGGCCGATGTGGGGAAAGCCGGCCAAAATGGCAAGCCTGTCAGGTCTCCAGCGTGGTCGTCGGCCGCGATGCGACGACCGAGCTGCCGATCGCCGAAACGATGATGCAGGCGATCGCGAGCCACTGGACCGGCGTCATTACCTCATCGAGAATCACATAGCCCGCCAGCGCCCCGACCGCCGGGGACGCGCCCAGCAGCATGCCGAACACATGCGCCGGCAACCGGCGCATCGCTTCGATCTCCAGCGAATAGGGGATCGCGCTCGACAGGAGCGCAATGCCGGCGCCGATCAGCAGGACGGCGGGCGAGAATAATATCATTCCCGTCGTGCCCAGCCCGATCGGCAGGGTCAGCACGGCCGCAACGAGCATGCCCCACGGCGCCGCGTTGCTCCCGAGCGTGCCCGCGACCCGCTTGCCGAAGATGATGTAGAGCGCCCAGCAGGCGGCGGCGGCGAAAGCAAAGGCGATCCCGACGGGATCGAGCCTGTCGTCATGCCCGAGCGGCAAAAGCAGGATCAGGCCGAGAACTGCCAGCCCGAGCCACAAGAAATCGCGAGGACGGCGCGACGCCAGCAGCACGACGGCAAGCGGGCCCATCACCTCGATCCCCGTCGCAATCCCGATCGGAATGCGGGCCAGCGCCTGATAATAGGTCAGGTTCATGGTGCCCAGCATCGCGCCATAGATCAGCAGCGCGGGGATGGCGGCGCGGGTAACCGGGTGTCGCCACGGGCGATACAGGGCAAAGAGCATCGCCGCGGCCAGCGCGGTCCGAAGCGATGTCATGCCATAAGCGCCGAGCATCGGAAACAGCTGCTTGGCGAAACCCGCGCCGAGATTCATCGATATCTGAGACGCCAGCGCCGCGCAGATGCCGATTGCGGCGGCGTGCTGGCCCGAGGTGGATCGCATGTCTATCATCGCAGCGGGAAATAATCTCGTTTAAGCGGGTTGTGCGCGCAAATTCGGGCGCTGAAATGCAACAATCCCTCAGGACGGTGCCGATGCGCGTATCATCCCCTCATGCCAACCGGTCGCTCGACGATTTCGACCGGGCGATTCTGCGGATCATCCAGTCCGACAACAAGACACCCCAGCGGCGGATCGCCGACGCGGTCAACCTGTCGGCCGCCGCCGTACAGCGCCGGATCGCCGCGATGGAGGCTGCCGGAGTCATCGAAGCCAATGTGGCCGTCATCGCGCCCGAGGCCCTGTCGCTGGCGATCACCGCCATCGTCGAGGTGCATCTGCTCGACGAGCGCGCGGCGACGGTCGATGCGGCCAAGGCGCTCTTTGCCGCCGAGCCGACGGTGCAGCAGGCCTATTACGCGACCGGCGGCGTCAGCTTCGTCCTAATCATCGTCTGCCGCGACATGCGCGAATATGAAGCCCTGACGCGGCGGCTGTTTTCCGAGAGCGACCTTGTCGACCATTTTCGCACCCTGATCGCGCTCGATCGGGTCAAGGCCGGAAGCGCCCTGCTAATATCATAGCGACGCACCGCGGCGGAATCACCGCAGCGTCATTGTGTCTCCTTCGACATTCACGGCGGCGAGCCTTGCCAAATAGCTTTGCCCGAGCAGCGAAACGCCCATGTCGGCATCGACCACCGCCGCCTGCACCCGCCGCACCTCGATGCCGTCGATGTCGACGCTGTCGAGCATGACCGTCCGCATCGGCACGTCGCCGCCCGCGGTGCGCGCGGTGCCCGAAACGGGCAGGCTGTCGACATCGATGCCGATCGCCTCCGCGTCGGGCCGGGTCAGCGCAATGATCGATGCCCCGCTGTCGACCATCATCTTGATATCGACGCCGTCGATTTCGGCAGTGGCGTAAAAGTGCGAATCGCCGGACCGGTTGATGCGTACGCCGCCGGACGAGGCGCGGGCCTGTGCGGTCGTATAAACGCTTCGGTCCTTGCCGCGCTGGGTCGTCCAGTTTTCATTATCGTCGCCGCCGCGATCGATAACCGGCCCGGAAGCGGCCAGATTCGTTGAACGGTCGGCGATGCCCGCCATGCCGACCGATACCGCCGCGATGACCGCGGCCAAACCAAGAAAGCGCCCCAACATGCGGCGCTTGTCGCAGACTATCGTTGGTTATTGGTTAAGTGCCGGGCGCGCCCGGCCGCAATCAGCCGCGCTCGACGAATGCCCGCCAGCTCGGGATGCCGCCGCGCAGCGAATAGGCGATGCGCGCGCAGGCATAGGGACGACCCGCCGCATTGTCGGCCTCCGCGGCAGTACGCGGCCAGGCCGCGTCGTTGCCCTGCCCGGCAGACCAGCAGACCAGCGCTTCCGCCTCGGGCCGCGCCGCGATTTCGGCACCGTCGGCGGGGCTGTAGGATGCCGGAATATTCCAGCCGAGGATCCGGCGTTCGATCGGCCCCCGGGCCGTGAGCAGCGGCGCAAAGGCCGCGCATTCATCGGCGAGCAGCGTCGCGACCGCCGCGCGCTCCCGCTCGCCGAGCCAGCGTCCGCCGAGCAAGGGCTGCCAGCGGGCCGGCTGGCCCGACCGCAGCGCCGACAGCAGTTCGTCGGCGGCCGCCTCGAAACGCGCGCGCCAAGGTGAGTCGGCCGCAAGCGGCGCCAGCAGCGACGGCACCACTGTCATTTCGACCTCGATCGGCACGAGTGGCGTGGCATTATCGGCCAATGCAGGTCCGGGTGTGCAATCACCAGCCGCGAGGGCCGGGGTCGCGGCGGAAACGGCGACAAGCGCCGACAGGATCAGAAGCGCGCGCATGGACGATATACTAGCAGCGATCGCTGCACCTGTCATGAACCGGCGGCCAGCCCCTCACGCAGCCAGAACGGCGCCGTGGAAGGATCGATATTCTCGACGCGGCGATGCTCGACCGACAGTCCGAGGTCGGGATAAGCGACCATCTGCCGCTTTTCGTCGGCCTCGCCGATCGGAACCACGACGAGCCGCCGGTTCACCTTCTGCCGCCAGTTCATCCGCGCGGTATTTTCCTGCCCGACATAGCAGCCCTTGGTAAAGCTGACCCCGTTCAGTTCGGCGGCATTGCATTCGAGCCACAAGGTCGCGCCGTCGCCGAGCTCGCGGCCGCCCTCGGTGACGCCGAGCGACAGGCGATGCGCTTGCCAGGCAGCATCGGCGCCCTCGCCTTCGCCGGCGGGCGCCAGCCAGCGCTGGCCGAGTTCGGCAAGGCGCGGATCGACGACGCCGAGGTCGCCTGCCGGAGCCCAATGCGCCGCGAGACCGGGTTCGACCGCGATCGTGATCGGGCGGCGCAGACGATAGAGGGTCAGCCGCTTCGCGAGCGCCTCGGCCGCGTCGCGTTCGCAATCGACGAGCACATCGTCGCCATCGCCCCACAGCAGGAAATCGAACAGCACCTTGCCCTGCGCGGTCAGCAGCGCCGCCCACACCGGCAAATTTCCGGCGGTGTCGTTGGTGACAAGTCCCTGCAGGAAGCCGCGGACGTCCTCCCCCGACAGACGGATCAGGGCGCGGTCGTTGAGGGTGGTATTGGCCATGGCGATAATTTAGGGACAGAAGCCACAAATTGCACGCTCGAGGTTTGAAGCGATTTTGTTCAGTGCGAGACGGCAAGGCGCAGGCCTATGTCGATAGGTCAAGGCGTGCCGACGAAGCAATGGACAAAATCGGTCAAATCCCGAAGGGACGTCGAAATGGCTTCAATCTCCGGCCCGGTCAGCTTTGCGGGTAGCGATGCTACCCGCTGCACCCGCCCGAACCCGATATTTTCGCCATTTCGACGCCTCGAGCGTGCAATTTGTGGCTTCTGTCCCTAAGGACGCCGCAGCCAAAACCAACCCCAAGCTGACGAGCCCCCGCATGACCTACCGCCTGACCATCCGCCGCCCCGACGACTGGCACGTCCACCTGCGCGACGGCGCGATGCTCGAACATGTCGCGCCCTACACCGCGCGCCAGTTCGCCCGCGCGATCGTCATGCCGAACCTGTCGCCGCCCGTGACGACCGCCGAGGAAGGCCGCGCCTATCGCGACCGGATCAACGCCGCCGTTCCGGCCGAGCTCGACTTCACGCCATTGATCGTCGCCTATCTTACCGACCATAGCAGCCCCGACGAAATGGCGCGCGGCCATGCCGAAGGTGTTTTCACCGCGGCCAAACTCTATCCGGCGCATGCAACCACGGGCAGCGCGCATGGCGTCACCGATATCGCGAACATCATGCCCGTGCTCGAACGCATGCAGGACATCGGCATGCCGCTGCTGATCCACGGCGAGGTGACTGACCATGATGTCGATATCTTCGACCGTGAGGCGGTGTTCATCGAACGCACCCTCGCACCGCTCGTGAAGCGGCTTCCGGCACTCAAGATCGTCTTCGAGCATATCACGACCGCCGAAGCCGCCGCGTTCGTCGCCGAGGCCCCGGCGAATGTCGCCGCGACGGTGACGCCGCAGCATCTGCACATCAATCGCAACGCGATGCTTGTCGGCGGCATCCGCCCGCACGCCTATTGCCTGCCCGTCGCCAAGCGCGAGCATCACCGGCTCGCGGTACGCAAGGCCGCAACCTCGGGCTCGCCGAAATTCTTCCTCGGCACCGACAGCGCACCGCACGCGGTGCACACCAAGGAAGCTTCCTGCGGCTGCGCGGGGATTTTCAACGCCCCCTATGCGCTCGAAAGCTATGTCACCGCCTTCGACGAAGACGGCGCGCTCGATCATTTCGAAGGTTTCGCGAGCGAGCACGGCCCGCGCTTTTACGGCGTGCCGCTTAACGAGGATACCGTGACGCTCGAACGGGGCGAAACCGTCGTCCCCGATCGCATCGGCGAGGTCGTTCCGTTCCATGCCGGCGAGACGCTGGGCTGGCGGCTCGCCGACTGATCAGGCGATCTCGATCATCCGTTCGGCGCGCATCTTGCGCCACATGTCGAAACTGAACACCGCGATGCTGATCCAGATCAGCAGGAAGCAGGCCAGTTGCGCCGGCTTCAGCGGCTCATGGAATATGAACAGGCTGAGCACGAACTGGATCGTGGGCGCGAGAAACTGGACGAAGCCCAGCGCGGCATAGCTCATCCGGCGCGCGGCGGTCGCAAAGAGCAGCAACGGCACCGCGGTCACCACCCCGCCCGCAACCAGCAGCCAGCTAATTCCGCTATCGGCGCCAAACCCGCGCCCGTCGCCGGCTCCGACATAATAAACCGCGACCGCCAGCGAAACCGGCAGCAGCACCGTCGTTTCGATCGCGAGGCCGGGCAGCGAACCGACCGGCACGACCTTGCGGATCAGGCCGTACAGGCTGAAGCTGAACGCCAGCGTCAGGCTGATCCACAGCGTATCGAGCGCCCCGCCGAGCAGGATCGCGACGCCGACTGCGGCGATCGCCACCGCGACCATCTGCCACCGCGAAAGCCGCTCGCCGAGGAAAAGCATCCCCACCATCACATTGACCAGCGGGTTGAGATAATAGCCAAGGCTGGCCGCGAGCACATGGCCGCTGAAGATCGAGTGGATATAGACCAGCCAGTTGATCGCGATCAGCACCGCACTCGCGAGCAACATCCGCAGCACGCGCCAGTCCTTCAGCGCGACAAGATAATCGCCGATCTGCCGGCGGAACGCCATGACCAGAAAACAGAAGGGCAGCGACCAGACGATCCGCTGTGCGAGCACCTCCAGCGGCGGCACGCTTTCCAGCAGTTTGAAGAACAGCGGGACGAAGCCCCAGAACCCGTAGGCCGCGAGGGCATAGGGCAAGCCGCCCTGATTGCTCCCCGCCGGAGCGGCTTGCGATGCCATGACGAAAAAGCCTTTCGGCGAAAAATCAGATGATGCCGCCGCCCAGCATCAGGCGAATGACGCCGATCACGATGACGACGATGTTGAGATTGCGTCCGCTCGTCTTGTCCGACATCGCGCCGAGCGCGAGGCCGACGACGGCAAACGGGATGATCACCCAGTTCGCCCAGCCGAGCAGCGGGATGAAGGCGAAAACGGCCAGAACCAGCGCGATAACGCCAATGACGAGCGATCCGATATTCAGCATGGCCGATATGTCGCATGCCCTTTGCCGCCCCGCAAGACCTTTCGGTTCGTCGACGACATCGCTCGGCTCGTCTTGTTGCCTTGGGTTCATGCAACGGGAATTGGACCCCGGTCGTTTTCCCTTTCGAAGCGCCCGATGCCCTCTTGCAAGAGCGGGCGAGGCGCCGAACCAGGAAAGGACAATAGAATGCGTAATTTCACCAAAGCCCTTTTCGGCACGATCGCCGCGGCCGGTGTCATGGCTTCGGCCCCCGCTTCTGCCGGCGTTTCGACCGCCGTTCAGGCTCCCGGCTATCACGCCAGCGAACAGACGAGCGATTTCTACAAGAAGCGCCGTCATCGCGACCGCGACTATTATGCCCGCAACGACCAGCGCGTGAATTCGAACACCCGCGTCTGGCGTGGCAGCGACGGACGTTATCGCTGCAAGAAGGACAATGGCACGACCGGTCTCCTGATCGGCGGCGCAGTGGGCGGCCTCGCCGGGCACGAGATTGCAGGCAACGGCGACAAGCTGCTCGGTACTGTGCTCGGTGCCGCAGGTGGCGCGCTGCTCGGCCGTGAGATCGACAAGGACAAATATCGCTGCCGCTAAGCGATAGCGTTACCGTTACGGGTGTGGGTCCGAGACCCCTCCGCCCGCACGCGTGATGGCGAGGACGCCGGCCGGGAGGTCGGCGTCCTCAACATCGCGTGTGCGGGCCGCCGTGCGTCGGGGCTTGCCCCTGCCGCACTCTTCCCGCAGAAGCATCGGCCAACGCTGCGGAGAGATATCATGCTGAACGGCCCGCTGCTCGTGACCGAGCGCCTGATCCTCCGTCCGCCCGCGACCGAGGATTTCGACGGCTTTGCCGAAATGTGCACCGAAGCCGATACCATGCAGTTCATCGGCGGCGCCTGCGAACGATCGCAGGCGTGGCGCATGTGGTGCACGCTCGCCGGGGCATGGCACATCCGCGGTTTTTCGATGTTTTCGGTGATCGAACGCGACACCGGCGAATGGGTCGGGCGGCTCGGTCCATGGGAGCCCGAGGGCTGGCCGGCGCCCGAGGTCGGCTATGGCGTGCGCGCGAAATTCGCCGGCAAGGGTTATGCGTTCGAAGGCGCGATCGCAGCCTGCGATTTCGCGGTCGAATTCCTGAAATGGCCCGGGCTGATGCACAGCATCGATCCCGCCAATGTCCGCTCGCAAGCGCTCGCGCAGCGGCTCGGCGCGATCAACAGCGGCCCAACCCGCCTCCCCGCGCCGTTTCAGGATGCCCCGGTCGATGCCTGGACGCAGAGCGCCGATGCCTGGCGGATCAAACGCAAGGAATTCAGGCTGTGACCGATGATCGTCACATCGACCCCGAACGCGCGCAATTCGACGCCTTCAAGGCGCTGCCGCGCGACACGGTGATCCACATGCTCAACCTCGTCCGCTTCCGGGACAAGGCCGCCTATCCGACGGATCACCCGCTCGCCGGGCACGACCTGACTGGCGCCGACGCTTATGCGAACTACGGCCGCGACAGCGGCCCGGTCTTCCAGCGCGTCGGCGGCCGCATCGTCTGGCGCGGCACGATGGAGGCCATGTTGATCGGTCCCGACGCCGAGCATTGGGATGCGATCTTCGTCGCCGAATATCCGAACAGCGGTGCGTTCATGGCCATGGTTACTGACCCCGTATATCGCGAAGCGGTCGTCCATCGGCAGGCGGCGGTCGAGACGTCGCGCCTCATCCGCACCGCACCGCGGCTGAATCCGTCCCGGTCCGAGACAGTTTTCGGCTAACAAAGTCTTACCCGTTAACGCATTTTCTTCGCACCTTTTTAACCAGGATCGGGCATTCCGGAGAAGATGTTAAGGGAGTGTTAGCGATGATCATGCGCGGAAAATGGCTGGTTGCGGGTTTGCTGGTGGCCACCGCTCCGTTGGCCGGCTGCCGGGACAATCCCAATGCCAAGGCCGAACTGTCGCCGCTCGACGACGGCCTGACCAACGCCGACCCGACGGTCAAGGGTTCGCTCGAAGACAAGATCATGGTCGATCCGAAGCTGACCGGCCAGGCGAACCAGAACGCCGTCGGTCCCGGTAACAAGCCCGTCGACGGCGGCGTCCCCGGCGTCGCCGGAAGCAAGGCGGCGACTGCCGCCGAAGCCGCGGCAGCGCAAGCAGCCGGCAAGCTGCTCGCCGCGCCCAAGGCGCTTCCCTATGAAGCCGATTGCAAGGGCGATTGCGCCACCGCCGGCAAGCGCCCGGTCACCATCGGCGCACTGGCCCGCGAACAGGCAAAGGGCAGCTGCGACGCCAAGCTGACCTATAGCAACGCGTGGGCCGACCGCCTGCCCCCGGCTTTCCGCCTCTATCCGCGCGCGACGCTGCGCGAAGCTGCGGGCGTCGCCGGCGGCAAGTGCAATGTCCGCGTCGTCAATTTCCAGACCGCAGCCTCGATGCAGGCGGTGCTCGACTATTATCACACGATGGCGGTCCGCGCCGGCTACACCAGCGACCACCGGGTCAATGGCGACGAGCACATCCTCGGCGGCACCAAGGGCGAGCTTGCCTATGTCCTCTTCATGCGGCGTGACGGCGGCATGACCGACGTCGATCTGGTCGCCTCCGGCGGCAAATAAGCGAGCGCCGATCGCGCAACAAAAAAAGGCCCCGGTTTCCCGGAGCCTTTTCTTTGCGGACGAACAGCCCGTCAGATCTTGTCGCCGAGCGCGCCCTGAACCTTGCCCTTCAGATTCTGGGCTTCGCCCTTGCGTTCCTGCGCCTCGCCTTCGGCACGCAGGCGCTCGCTATCGGTCGCCTTGCCCGCCGCCTGCTTCACATTGCCGGCAGCTTCGTTGGCGAGGCCTTTCGCTTTTTCGGTGAGTTCACCCATCGGGATTCTCCTTTATCGCAGAGGCGGGAGGGGCTCGCCTCTCGCAGGAGAAACGGACGAACGGGGCGCATGTTCCGCGACGCAAGACAAGACGTTGCAAAGCAACGCCAAATGCGCTTCGTGATCGAGGAATGCTCCCTGTCCTCGCCTTCGTCATCCCGGACTTGACCCGGGATCCATAACCACGGCTGTTGCCTGGATCCCGGATCAGGTCCGGGATGATGAAAGGGAGATATCTGAAAGCGCTTCAGCCAAGTCATCCTCCGAGATCCAACGAAAAAGGGCGCCGCGGTTGCCCGCAGCGCCCCTTTCACGAACTGGATCCCGAACGGGAAACGGGCTTATTTGATCCCGTCGCGCTCCATCCGCTTGCGCTCCATCTTGCGGGCGCGGCGGACAGCGGCGGCGCGCTCGCGCGCGCGCTTTTCGCTCGGCTTCTCGTAGTGACGGCGCAGCTTCATTTCGCGATACACGCCCTCACGCTGCAGCTTCTTCTTGAGCGCGCGAAGGGCCTGGTCGACATTATTGTCGCGAACGATGATCTGCATACGCCGTGTCGTCTCCTGTTCGTCAAAACGATTCCGGTACCGGAGAGCCGGTTTGCCGTAAATCGCCGATATTCGGGCAATAAAAAGAGCGCCGCGAAAGCGCGACGTTCCAATGAAGCGCCAACTAGAGGGATTCGCGCCGAAATGCAAGCCCCAACGCGGCGAACCGCGCCTCACCCGCTACGGGACAGCGCGGCCCTCGCCGGGATTGGCCTGCCCGCTGCCTTGTGGCATAGGTAGCAGGACGAAACCAATCAGATAAAGGGACAGGCCATGGCGACCCAGCTCAAGCGCAACAGCAAATATAGCGAAGCCGAATGGACGGCGCGGCAGGAACTCGCCGCCTGCTATCGCATCTTCGCGATGATGGGCTGGGACGAGATGATCTTCAACCACATCACCGTGAAGCTGGAAGATCAGGAGGGCGCGTTCCTGATCAACCCCTATGGCATGCATTTCAGCGAAGTCACCGCCTCCAGCCTGATCAAGATCGACATCGACGGCAACAAGCTGGACGAGGATAATCCCTGGCACGTCAACAAGGCGGGGTTCGTCCAGCATAGCCTTTTCCACCGCGTCCTGCCCGACGCGCATGCGATCATCCACACGCACACGACCGCGACGATGGCGGTCTGCGGGCTCGAAGGCGGGCTGCAGCCGACGAACTTCTATGCCTGCAACTTCATGGGCCAGCTCGCCTATCACGATTTCGAGGGCGTGACTGTCCGCGAGGAAGAGGGCGCACGGCTGGTCGAGCATCTTGGCAACAAGCGCATCCTGATGCTGCGCAACCACGGCCCCGTCGTGATGGGCAAGTCGCTGTCCGACGCCTTCATCAAATATTGGGCGCTGCAGCGCGCCTGCGAGATCCAGCTCGCGACGATGAGCATGGGCAAGCCGATCCTCGTCGACGAAGAGGTCATCAAGGTGCACCAGCGCGACCTCTATATGGCCGCCATCCCCGGCCAGTCGGGCAAGGCCGAGTTCGACGCGATGGTGCGCAAGGTCGACAAGATCGACACAAGCTGGCGTGACTAATCCGGCGGCTGCGCTAACAGGGAACGCATGACGCGATTCTCGGTCAACGACCGCCCGGTCGAATATCGCATGGACCCCGAAACGCCCCTGCTGTGGGCGCTGCGCGACGCGTCGAACCTGACGGGAACCAAATATGGCTGCGGCACCGGCGAATGCGGCGCGTGCACGGTCGATATCGACGGCGAGGCGATTCGCAGTTGCCTCGTCACCATCGCCGAGTGCGAGGGCCGCTTCGTCACGACGATCGAAGCGCTGTCGCGCGACCGCAGCCATCCGGTACAGCAGGCCTGGGTCGCCGAACAGGTGCCGCAATGCGGTTTCTGCCAGTCGGGAATGATCATGGCGGCGGCGGCATTGCTCCGCACCAACAGCAATCCGACCGACGCCGAAATCGATGCGGCGATCACCAATATCTGCCGCTGCGGCACCTATCCGCGGATTCGCGGCGCGATCCGCCTTGCCGGGCGTGTCCTGCGCGGCGAGGAACGGATCGCCGCCGCGCCGCCGCCCGGCATCCGCCCCGAGGATGCGGCACGCGCCGTTCCCGCCATGCGCAAGCCCCCGGGAAGCTGAACCTAAGGCAACACCCCGGTTCAGCGGCGGATCATATTGCCTGCGGTAACTTTCTCTTCATCTTCCCGGCTGGTGCCTCCAGCGTGCGGGACATGAATTGGAGTATGGCGAGATGAAGAAGATGTTCGGAGGGTTGCTGATCGCTGCGACGGTCCTCACCCCCATCGCTCCCGCCGCGGCACAGGCCTCCGGCGAGCGAATGCAGATCGCGCAAAACGATCGCGGCAATCGCGGCGACCGTGGTCCGCGCGGCCCCGAAGTCCGGCGCGGCGGCGGCGGCGAAGGCCGCGCCCAGCGTCAGGCCCCGCGTTCGCAGCCGCAACGCGAGCAGGTGCAGCGTCAGCAGGTCCAGCGTCAGCAGCGCGATATGCGGGCCGATCGCGGCAATCGCTGGAACGGCCAGCAACAGCGCCAATGGCAGCAGCGCGGCGCCGATCAGCAGCGTGTGCGCCAGCAGCAGGTGCAGCGTCAGCAAGCGCAGCGCCAGCAGCAGATTCGCCAACAGCAGATCCGGGGCCAGCGCGGTACTTATGATCGCAACCGCGACGGCCGCGTCGACCGCCAGTGGGACCGCGACCGTAACGGCCGTGTCGACCGGCAGTGGGATCGCAACCGCAATGGCCAAGTAGACCGGCGTTATGACCGCAATCGCAACGGCGATCTCGATCGCCGCTGGGACCGGAACGATAACAACCGCGTTGACCGCCGTTACGACCGCAACCGCAACGGCTATGTCGACCGGCGCTATCGCGACGGCCGCCACGATCGCTGGGACCGCAACAACAGCCGCTGGAGCCGCGACTGGCGCAGCGACCGCCGTTACGACTGGCGCAGCTACCGCGACCACAACCGCAGCTATTATCGCATGCCGCGCTATTACAATCCGTATCGCGGACGCGGCTACACGCGGTTCAGCATCGGCTTCACGCTGGGCTCGCTGTTCTACGGCTCGCGTTACTGGATCAACGATCCGGGCTATTACCGCCTGCCGCCCGCTTATGGGGGCTATCGCTGGATCCGCTATTATGACGACGCGCTTCTGGTCGATACCTACTCGGGCGAAGTGGTCGACGTGATCTACGACTTCTTCTGGTAATATTCCTTTCGGTTATCAGATGAATAAACTGAAGGGGCCGGTTCGCCGGCACCTCTTTTTATGGGCTTGCCCTCCCCTGCCCGACGCGCCACGGTCACGCCACGAAACAGGGGAGCAAATATGCGAAAATCGGGATTGGCGACTGCCACAGCAGTCGCGCTGGCGCTTTGGAGTGCAGCCTCGGCGGAGGCCCGCACCACAGTCATCTATGCCGGGCACGTAATCACCGATGCCGACAAGCCGATGCAGGGGCCCGTGACCGTTACCGTCACCGACGACCGCATCACGTCGATCACGGCCGGGCGTTCGGAAGCGCCGGCGGGCGCCGAGGTCGTCGATCTCGGCGACAAGACCCTGCTTCCCGGGCTCGTCGACCTCCATGTCCACCTCACCGGCGACCCCGGCGACGATTATCGCGCGGCGGCGGTCGACCCCGACGAATGGGGCGTGGTCGTCGGCGCGAAGAATGCCGCGATCACGCTGCGCGCGGGTTTCACCACGGTGCGCGAGGCGGGGTCGGCGCAATATACCGCCTATGCGCTCCGCCGCGGGACCGCGACCGGCTTTATCGAGGGGCCGCGCATCGTCGCAGCGGGCCCGGCGCTGTCGATCATCGGCGGCCACGGCGACGTCACGGGCTTCCGCGAAGACGTCCATGCCGTGCTCGATCAGGGCTACACCTGCACCGGCGCGCTCGAATGCGCCGAGAAGGTGCGCAAGGCGTCGCGCGCCGGGGCCGACGTCATCAAGATCACCGCGACCGGCGGCGTCCTGTCGCAACAGGCGCGCGGGCTCGAGGGCCATTTCACCAGCGCCGAGCTGCAAAGCATCGCCGATACCGCCCATTCGCTGGGGCTGAAGGTCATGGCGCATGCGCACGGCGCAGGCGGGATCACCGCGTCGGCCGCCGCGGGCATCGACAGCATCGAGCATGGCACCTTCGCCGACGATCCGACGCTGAGGGTGATGAAGGCCAAGGGCACCTATCTCGTGCCGACGTTGATGGCGTTCGAGGGCATAAGGGAACGGCTCGGCAAGGGCATCTATACGCCGACGGTCGAGGACAAGGTCCGCATGACGCTGAACGACGTCGGCAAGGCGGTTACGCGCGCCAAGGCGCTCGGCGTGCCGATCGCCTTCGGCACCGACGCCGGGGTATTCGAACATGGCCGCAACGGCGGCGAGTTCGAGTTGCTCGTCAAATATGGGCTAACCCCGCGCGAGGCGCTGGCAAGCGCGACGACGGTGGCCGCGAAACTGCTGTCGCTCGAAAATGAGATCGGCCGCATTGCCCCCGGCATGTCGGCCGACATGATCGCGGTCGACGGCGATCCGCTCAGCGACGTGACAACGCTCGAAAAGGTCGACTGGGTGATGGTTCGCGGCCGGATCGCTGGCTGACGGTCACCTTCCCCAATTCGTCATCCCGGCGAGGGCCGGAATGACGAATGGGAAATAATCAGCCGCGATTTCAGGCGATGCGCTGGATGCGTGGCGGCTGTGCCGCCCTCGTTGCCCGGCCCTGCGCGGGACTGATGAGCATTTCGATGTCGACGGCTTCGGTGAACTGCACGCCGACGCGATTGTCGCTCGACCAGCGCGCCTGCGCGTCGAGCGACAGGTCGGAGCCGAATTCGAGGATGAGGTCGGTACCGGCGGGCACGTTCCACAGCCCCTCGATCAGCGCGCCGCGCGACGATATGTTGCGGACGATCGCTTCATATTGATAACCGCCGCTGGTGACCTGGATCGTGCGGAAGGTTGTCCGTCGCGGCTCGCGGGCGCTCTTGTAACCCTTGGCCTCGACGCGGCCGCCGCCTTCGCCGAGCAGCACGAGAACTTCGCCGAGTTCCATTGGCTTGCCATAAATATAGCCTTGGACATGGCTGCAGCCGAGGCCGCGGATCAGCGCCAGATCGTCGTGCGTCTCGACCCCCTCGGCGGTCGTCTCCATGTCGAGCGCCGTCGCGAGACCGACGATCGACGAGATGATCGCGGCATTCATACTGTTCGGGTCGGCGGCACCGAGCACGAAGCTCTGGTCGATCTTGATCTTGTCGAACGGCGCCTTTTTCAGATAGCCGAGCGCCGAATAGCCGGTCCCGAAATCGTCGAGCGCCAGCCGTACGCCGGTCCGCTTCAGCTTCTGGAACATCGCAAGATTCTCGGGACTTTCGTCGAGGAAGACGCCCTCGGTGATCTCCAGTTCGAGCTGATCGGGCTGGATGCCCGCCGCCGATACCGCGCTCATGATCGTCGTCGGCAGCTTTTCATTGGCGAATTGTCGCGGCGAGACATTGACCGCGACACGGTAGCCCGGCCCGAGCCGGGCAATCGTCGCGCAGGCGGTGCGAATGATCCATTCGCCGATCGGGATGATGAGGTTGGATTCCTCGGCGATCGGTATGAACTTCGACGGGCTGATCACACCCTCGGGTTCGCGCCGCCAGCGGATGAGTGCCTCGAAGCCCGAAATCCGCTCGGTTCCGACATCGACGATCGGCTGATAGAGCAACGCCAGCTCGTCTCGCGCGAGCGCGTCGCGCAGCGCATCTTCGATCGCCTTGCGCTCGCTCGCCTGATTGTGCATTGCATCGGCGTAGAAGCGATAGACGCCGCGCCCGGCGTCCTTGGCGGCATAAAGCGCAAGGTCGGCGTTGCGGACCAGCGCCGAAACGGACACGCCCTGCCCTTCCGACACGGCAATCCCGATCGACGAGCCGATCCGGACCTGCTCGCCCTCGATGGCGAAGGGCTTGGCAAGGCTGAGGATGATCGCGTTGGCGATGCCCGCGAGCTTTTCGGGCTGGGTGAGCTGCGGCAACACGATCTGGAACTCGTCGCCGCCAAGGCGTCCGACCTGTCCCTTGTCGCCGACGATCTGGGTCAGCCGTCCCGCAACCTGCTGGAGAAGCTGGTCGCCGACCGGATGCCCCAGCGTGTCGTTGACCGCCTTGAACCGGTCGAGATCCATCATCAGCAGGGCGCACGGCTGCGCCTGCCCGGCGTGACTGCGCAATGCCCGCTCGAGCAGGTCGGTGATGTGCAGCCGGTTCGCCAGCCCGGTCAGCGTATCGTACCGCGCCAGCTGGTTGATCTCGCGCTCCGACCTTTTCTTTTCAGTGAGGTCAGTCCCGCTGCCACGGAATCCCTGGAAATTGCCGAGTTCGTTGCTGATCGGATTGCCCGAAATCGACCACCAACGCTCTTCGCCCTGCACCGCCGCCTGAACGGTCAATTCGTTAAACGGCGTCCGCGACGAGAGGCTGAAACCCAGCGTGCGCTCTTCGCTCTCGTCATTTCCGATTCGCTTGCGAATGATGTCGGTAAAAGGCCGGCCGAGGATGTCGGACAGCGACAGCCCAAGCTTCGCCGCGACGGTCGGCGAAATATAGACGAGTTGGCCATAGCGATCGGTTTCCCAGAACCAGCCGCGCCCGGCCCGCTCGAAATCGCGGACAAGGCCCAGCGCGCGCTGCTGGTCGCTGATCGCAAACCGCTGCGCCCGGGTCGCGCGGCGCTGATGGCGGATATCCTCACGCATCATGACGATCAGCAGGCCCAGAAACACCAGCCCCGCGACAGCGAAGGGCCATGATGCGATGCCGACCGCGCCGCCCAGTGCCGTCGCACCGGCAAAGGCAAAGAAGGCGGGGCGCGCAATCGCCACCGCCGACGCCGCGACAAGGATCGACCCGATCTGGATCGCGGTGAAGGCATCGAAGAAAAAACGGCCGTCGGGAACCGCGATCGCCGCGAACATCGCGACAGCGTTGAGCAACGTGCCCAGTGCGATCAGCGCCATACTGGCGATCATGACCAGCCGCAGCCGTTCGGGGTGCAGCGCCCGCCCGCCCCGCATCGCCTGCCCGACGACGGTCAGCGCGAGGTCGCAGAGCAGGCCGATGCCCATCACCAGCCATTGCGACGGCCGGTCGAGGAAGCCGGCGACGCCCGGGACGAAAGCGAAGACGAAGAAGGTCAGCGCGCGGCCGATGAGCACATAGTGCCACAGCTGCGCGACACGCATCAGGCGCGTCACGAATTCGGGCGAATCGAGCAGCGATTCGTCCGCGGACGGATCGCTGACGACTGGCCGAACAATCTTGCGCTGCGCCCCCAACTGCCCTCTTCCTGCCTATCCGAAGGAGCCCGAAGCTCTGTCGGAAAGGGGTTGCCAAATCCTTATCATCGCAGGCGAAATGCGCCGATATTGTACCAAAATGGAAGATGTTCCGTTTCGCTTCGCAACTTGATATAGCATCGGCATGCCCGCCGTCCGCCTCCTGCCGCCCGACCGCTTCTTCGATCGCGCCGAATGGTCCGCGATCACGACCGCATCGCGCTGGCGCGGTGCCTGGCTTGTCGCGCATGCGTGGATCGTCAGCATTGCCGTTATCGGACTTGCCGCATGGACGCAGAACCCGGCGGCCTGGTTGATCGCAGTCATCCTTGTCGGCGGGCGCCAGCTTGGCCTCGCCATCCTGATGCACGATGCCGCGCACGGACTGCTGCATCCGGACCGCAAAACGAACAATTTCCTCGGCCAGTGGTTGACCGGCGCGGCGGTCGGATCGGACCTGATCGCCTATCGCACTTACCACCTCCAGCACCACAAATTCACTCAGCAGCCCGAGGACCCCGACCTTTCGCTGTCGAAACCCTTTCCGACGACGCGGGCAAGCCTGTGGCGCAAGGTGCTGCGCGACCTGACCGGGCAGACCTTCTTCAAGCAGCGTGCCGCCCAGTTCGGTTTTGCGCTCGTCGGGCTGAAGGCGATGCTCCGCGGCGAGAAGGTCGAAAAGGGCCGCGCAAGCACCAAGGCCGGCACACCCTTCAACAAACAGTCGGACGACGGCATGACGTCACCGACGGTCGATGTGGCAGGTGCAATGACGGTGACGCGCGCGGTCGGCCGCTTCCTGATCGTGCAGGCGGTGCTGCTCGCTGCCTCCCTCGCGCTATACGGCTGGACGCCTTACCTGCTGTGGCTCGCCGGGTTGGCAACGACGTTCCAGCTTTACCTGCGCATCCGCAATGTCGCCGAACATGCCTGCACGACGACGGGGAGCCAGGACCCCTTCACTCACGCACGGACGACTCATGCCGGCTGGCTGGCGCGCGCGACGGTCGCGCCCTATTGGGTCAATTATCACGCCGAACATCATCTGTTCATGGGCGTGCCCTGTTACCGCCTGCCCGCGGTCCATGCGATGCTCGGTGCGCAGGGCAAGCATGAGGCGATGACGATCGCGCCCAATTATCGCGCAGTGCTGCGGCAGGTCACCACGAACGTCTGAGCCCTATTCGCTGACGAAGCGCGCGCCGGCGCGGTCCTTTACCGTTTTCTCGGGGTCAAAGATCATCCCGTTCATCGCGACATAGACCCCCGGCGGCAGCGTCTGCACCGCGGCGAGCGCAAAGCCGACGTTGAATTCGGCGTCGCTCGCACGCACCGACGCGGGCTGCATCGCCCCCGTCAGCACGATCGACTTGCCCGCGATACCGGCGAGCACGCGGCCGGTGACGACCATCGTGTCGGTGCCGTGTGTGACGAGGACATGCGCCGCATCGCTGGCCTCGACCGCGGCGCGGATTGCCGCGCGATCGACGTCGTCGAGCTCAAGGCTGTCCTTGCGCATCAACTGGGTCACGCGGTGCGCGACATGGACATTGTTTTCGCGCAGCATGTCGGGGATCGCCGCGGGGCCGATCTGGAACTCGCTGAGCGCGTCGAAATAGACCTTGTCGATCGTGCCGCCGGTAGTGAAGATGTCGATCATGCCAGCGCCTCGGCGATCAGCCGCCGCGTGTTGGCAATTCCGAACAACGCAATGAAGCTGCCCATGCGCGGCCCTGCGCTCGACCCGAGCAGGGTTTCATAGAGCGCCTTGAACCAATCGCGCAGGTTTTCAAAGCCATAGGACTCGTTCTTGCCAATCTCGTACACGATATTCTGGATATCGTCTGCCGAGGCATCGGCGGGCAATGCCGCAAGTTTCGCGTCGAGTTCCGCGAGCGCCGCACCCTCGCCGCCCGCTGGCTTGCGGCGCTGCAGCGTCGGCGCGACATAGTCGCGGTTATACGCCATCGCATTGTCGATCAGCCGGTCGAGCTCGGGATAAGCCTGTGCATTCGCGCCCGCGACATATTGGCCGAG
The DNA here is from genome assembly GCF_001307295.1 of Sphingopyxis macrogoltabida. NCBI lineage: Bacteria > Pseudomonadati > Pseudomonadota > Alphaproteobacteria > Sphingomonadales > Sphingopyxidaceae > Sphingopyxis > Sphingopyxis macrogoltabida. The sequence goes on from NZ_CP012700.1 coordinate 2,275,559, forward strand.
ATAGCCCCAGATCTGATCCTTCGACGCGTCGGCGCCCATCACCCCGACGAGGTTGAGCAGCAGACCGAAGGTCACCGGCAGTTCGGCGGCCGGAACCTGCTCGCCGCGCGCGACATGGACATGGTGCGCGGGGTTGCCGAGGCGCTTGTCGGCCTCTTGCGCGGGATAATTGCCGCGCATCTGCAGATATTCGTCGACCGCCTTCGGGATCACGCCGATATGAAGCTGCTTCGCCGCCTTGGGCTCGCGATAGGCGAAAAAGGCCAGGCTTTCCTCGCTGCCATAGTCGAGCCATTGCTCGAGGCTGAGGCCATTGCCCTTCGACTTCGAAATTTTCTCGCCCTTTTCGTCGAGGAACATTTCGTAGATCAACCCCTCGGGCTTTTGCCCGCCGAGCGCGCGCGCGATCTTGCCCGACTGGATGCCGCTGTCGGTCAGATCCTTACCGTACATTTCATAATCGACGCCGAGCGCGACCCAGCGCATCGCCCAGTCGACCTTCCATTGCAGCTTGGCGCCGCCGCCGAGGATCGAATGGGTGATCGTCTCGCCCTCATCCTCGAACGACACCAGCCCCGCATCGGCATCGACCACGGTCACCGGCACCTGCAGCACGATCCCAGACTTCGGGCTGACTGGCAGGACCGGCGAATAGGTCGCCGCGCGCTCGGCGCGGAGCGTCGGCAGCATGATGTCGAGAATGTCCTGATTGTGGCGCAGAACATTCTTCAGCGCCTCGTCGAACGCACCCGAAGTGTAGCGTTCGGTCGAACTGACGAATTCATATTCGAAGCCAAAACGATCGAGAAATTCGCGCAGCATCGCATTGTTATGATGCGCGAAACTTTCATACTTGCCGAACGGATCGGGGATCGCGGTGAGCGGCTTGCCGAGATATTCGCGCAGCATATCCTGCTGCGGCACATTGTCGGGAACCTTGCGCAGCCCGTCCATGTCGTCGCTGAACGCGACGAGGCGCGTCGCCGCAGGCACCCCGGATTCATTGGCGGTGATCGTCTCATAGGCGCGGCGAACCATCGTCGTGCGCAACACTTCATTGAAGGTGCCGATATGCGGCAGGCCCGACGGACCATAGCCGGTCTCGAACAGCACCGGCTCACCGCCGGGCTTGCCCTCTGGATAGCGTTTGACCAGCTTGCGCGCTTCCTCGAACGGCCAGGCCTTGGACGTTTGCGCAGGTTCGCGCAGCGAAGGATGAAGGTGCAAGTCAGTCATGCCAGCGCCCATAGCGGGAAGAAGGCGGGATGGGAAGAAGGGCGGAAAACTGCGTAACTTTACACTGGAATAGCCTGTTCGCCATGGGATTGGCGGCGCTTGGAGCCACAAACGCCCCGCGCGCGCGCAGCGGTTTTCTGTCCTTTGTGGCTTTTGGGATAAACGCCAGTTGCATCGGAATAGCTTGGGCACAGCCGGATAATGTAGGAAAGACTTGTCGGCAGTTCGCGTGGACGTCGGTTTTGGGGTGGGAAGCGGACGTTCCGCTTACAGTGTACCCCGGCGAAAGCCGGGGCCCAGGGCGTCGGAAAGCAAAGATTGCGCTATGGCGCTCTGGGCCCCGGCTTTCGCCGGGGTACACAGCATTGATGGCAAAAACCGGTCGTTTCCTGCCGATCGCGGTCGATATTCAAAACGAGCCACACCGGCCGAACTGCGACGCCATCATGGTTACCCGAAATTTACCATCTTCGCCGTAGCAAGGGGCCATGCCGTTTCCGCCCCCACCCCGCGCCCGCCGCCATGCCCGCACCGCCGTCGCCATCGACGTCACCGTCAATGGCGTCCTCAACCATGTCGAAGGCTGCATCCGCGACCTGTCGGAAGGGGGCGCACGGATCGACGGCGCGAGCCTGCCCGAGCGGACGCGCTGCGAAATCCATTATGCGGGGCAGACGGTCTATGCCGTCGTCATGTGGTCGGAATTCGACCGCATGGGCGTGCGGTTCCCCTATGAACTGACCAGCGGCCCGCTGTACAATGCGCTCGAACGCGCGCGCGGGCCGGCGGCCTTGCCGCCGGGACAGGTCTTCCTCAACAATCGACAGGCCAGCTTCGGGCGTCGCGGATTGAGCTGAACCTTTCGTCGCGGCACGCTTGCCGCGTTCGCCTTTTGTCCCTAGCTTGGTGCGGTGCCTCCCGCTCCGCTTCCCCTACCCGCCATCCACGCCAGCCATGTCGGCATCTGGATCGCCGATGCCGGCGGGCGCGTCCAGCGGGTCGGCCGGGGCGAAGCGATCGCCGCGGTCGCAGCAACGCCGCACCTGTTCATCAATGCGACGCTGACCGGCGATCGGCTTGGCTACCCCGAGCTTTCGGGGCTCGACCTGCTCGAACTCTTCGCGTTCCTCTACCCCGCCCGCTTCGCGGTTCCGACCCCCGCCGGTATTGCGGCGGCGGTTGGCATCGCGGCGCCGAAGGCAGAGGAGGAGATCGCCGCATTCCTGCCGCTCGCGACCGCGGCGATGCTCGAAAGCCTCGGCGATCCCGGCTGGCCCGAGCGCGAGGGGGCGTGGCACGGGCTGCAGGCGCTGGCCCGCCAGCGCTGGCCATGGACGCCGCTGGTCCAGCCGGCGCTCGCGGCGCCCGACAAGGCCGACCGCTGGCTGTTCGCCCGCCTGCCCGAGTGGGAAGAAGTTCCGCCGCGCGCGCAACCGCGGCAGGTGCGCATCGCCGAGGCCGATGTCGCGGCGCGGCTCGACCGCCTGACCGGCGACGGGGCCGAACGGCGGCCGGGGCAACAGGATTATGCGCGCGCGACCGCCGCGATCTTCGAACCGCGCGAGCGCAAGGATGCGCCGCAGATGCTGGTGGCCGAAGCGGGCACGGGGATCGGCAAGACGCTGGGCTATCTCGCCCCCGCGAAGCAATGGATCGACCAGTCGGCGGGCGCGGTCTGCATTTCGACCTTCACCAAGGCCCTGCAGCGGCAATTGGCACGCGAGACCGAAAAGCTTTATCCCAACGCCGCAACGCACCGAGAAAAGGTGGTCGTGCGCAAGGGGCGCGAAAATTACCTCTGCCTGCTCAATCTGGAGGACGCGCTGCAGGGCGGCTTTTCAGGCCGCGCCGCGATCCTCGCGCAGCTTGTCGCGCGCTGGGCCGCCTATACGCGCGACGGCGACATGATCGGCGGCGACCTGCCGGGCTGGCTCCCCGCATTGTTCCGCCGCAACGGCACCACCGCGCTGACCGACCGGCGCGGCGAGTGCATCTATGCCGGCTGTCCGCATTTCCGCAAATGCTTCATCGAACGCTCGGCGCGCGCCGCGACGCAGGCCGACATCGTCATCGCCAACCACGCGCTGACGATGGTGCAGGCGGCGCGCCCGCGTGATGCCGGGGCGGCGGCGACGCGGCTGATCTTCGACGAGGGGCATCATCTGTGGGATGCCGCCGACAGCATGTTCGCGGCGGCGCTGACCGGGCAGGAAGCGGTCGAGATCCGCCGCTGGGTGCTGGGCCCCGAGGGCAAGTCGCGCGGACGGCGGCGCGGGCTTGCGGCGCGGCTCGCCGATGTCGCGAGCTATGACGAGGCGGGCGATCGCGCGATCCAGGCGGCGATCGCCGCTGCCGGAGAACTGCCCGGTGACGGCTGGCTGGGCCGGCTCGGCGAGAATGCCCCGTGGGGCGCGATCGAACAGCTGCTCGCCGAGGTGCGCGGGCAGGTCTATGCCCGCGCAGTCGACACGCGGACCGCCGACAGCGGCTATGGCCTCGAAACCGAACTCGCCGACCCCGACGCATCGCTCGTGACGGCGGCCGCGGGCGCGAGCGATGCGCTCGAAGCGCTGCTGCGCCCGTTGATGACGCTCGGCAATCGGCTCGACGCGCTGATCGAGGATCCGCCCGACTGGCTCGACGGGCAAGCGCGCGCCCGCATCGACGGCGCGCGCCACAGCCTCGGCACGCGGATCGACACGCTGGGCGGCTGGCTGTCGCTGCTCGGGCGCGTCGGCGGCCCCGCCGACCCCGATTTCGTTGACTGGCTGGCGGTCGACCGCTTCGACGGGCGCGAATATGATTGCGGCCTGCACCGCCACTGGCTCGACCCCGCACGCCCGGTGGCCGAGGTCGTCTACCGCCCCGCGCAGGGCGTGCTGGTGACGTCGGCGACGCTGCGTAGCGGCGGTCATGCGGGCGCCAACGGGCCCGGGGGCTGGACCGAGGCCGACATCCGCACTGGGGCGCGGCACATGGACGGGCCGGTGCATCATTTCGCGGTGCCGAGCCCGTTCGATTATGCGCGCCAGTCCGAGGTGCTGATCGTCACCGATATCGCGCGCGGCGACCTGCCCGCGCTGGCGGGTGCGTACAGCCGGCTGATCGAAGCATCGGGCGGCGGCGCGCTGGGGCTGTTCAGCGCGATCCGGCGGCTGCGCATCGTCCATGCGCGCATCGCCGACCGGCTCGCGCGTGCCGGGCTGCCGCTCTATGCGCAACATGTCGATCCGCTCGACACCGGGACGCTGGTCGACATTTTCCGCGCCGATCCGCACGCCTCGCTGCTCGGCACCGATGCCCTGCGCGACGGCGTCGATGTGCCCGGCGATTCGCTGCGGCTCGTCGTGATGGAGGGGGTGCCCTGGCCGCGCCCGACGATCCTCCACGCTGCGCGGCGCGCGGCGCAGGGCGGCAGCGCCTATGACGATATGGTGATCCGCGGCCGCATCGCGCAGGCCTTCGGGCGGCTGATCCGGCGCAGCGACGATTTCGGGCAGTTCGTGATGCTCTCGCCCAGCTTCCCGTCGCGCCTGCTCGGTGCCTTTCCCGAGGGCACGCCGATCCGCCGCCTGCCGCTCGACGAGGTGGTCAATCATGTCGCCGCCGCCAACGTCGAACGGCGAAAAAGCGCTTTTGCCGCCTTTTCACCGTCATAAGTTTCCGGCACAAGGCGGCGAATTACAAAGCATCAAGTAGAGCGGTGGGGAAGATTTTGAAGAGTTTGACGATCCTGCGCCATGCCAAGTCGGGCTGGGACGCCACCGTGGAGCGCGATTTCGACCGGCCGATCAACGTTCGCGGCCAGCGCGGCGCCGAATTGATCGGGCAATGGCTGAAGCGCCAGAAGCTGCCCGTCGACCGCATCATCGCCTCGCCTGCGGTGCGCGTGACGCAGACGCTCGACATCTTCCAGCCCGCCGCCGACCTCGACGCGCTCGAACCGCAGTGGGACCGGCGTATCTACCTCGCGTCGGCGGCGACGCTGATCGACGTCATCCGCGACATCGGCGGCGATGCGGCGCACCTGCTGATTTCGGGGCATAACCCGGGGCTGGAAGACCTGATCCTGATGCTCGTTCCCGAATCGGCGGACGATGAACTGCGCGCGCAGGTCGAACAGAAGCTGCCGACCTCGGCGCTCGCCCGGCTCGAACTCGACATCGACGACTGGCACGCGCTCGACACCGGCAGCGCCCGTTTCGCCGCGTTCATCCGCCCGCGCGATCTCGACCCGGCCCTGTCGCCGGCGATGGACGAGGATTAAGCGCGGTCGGGATTAACCGAGCGCCGCCGCGAGCCGCTCACGAAGCGCAACCAGCGCTTCGACTGATACCCCGCCGCCGCCCTGCGTGACAGGATCGTTCCCCGGTTCCGGCGCACGGGCCGGAGTAGCCTCTACGGCCGGCTGCGCCTTCCCGTCCGAAAGCGCCTTGCGCGCGCCCTCGACCGTGAAGCCCTGGACGTGCAGCAGATGGTGTATCCGCTCGGCGAGCGCGACATCCTCGGCACGATAATAGCGGCGGCGTCCCGAACGCTGGAGCGGCTTCAACTGCGGAAAGCGCGTTTCCCAATAGCGCAGCACATGCGTCGGAACGCCAATGCGGTCGGCAAGTTCGCCGATGGCGAGCATGGCGCCGGCGCTCTTACCGCCACCATCCCCGGGATTGTCGAACTCAGCCATGGCCGGAGCCCCGCCTATTTGCCGGCGACGCGGGCACGCATCGTCTGGCTGGCGCGAAAGGTCATCACCCGCCGCGGCAGGATCGGCACCTCGATGCCGGTCTTGGGGTTGCGGCCGATCCGCTGCGCCTTGTCGCGCAGAACGAAGGTGCCGAAGCCCGAAATCTTCACATTCTGACCGTCCGCCAGCGCGTCCGACATATGATCGAGAATCGATTCGACGATTGTCGCCGATTCGTTGCGCGACAGCCCGATCTGCTGGTTGATCCGGGTCGCGATATCGGCGCGCGTCAATGTCCCTGCAGCCATGATCTTCCCTTCCCCCTCCTGAAGCGGATGCATGCGGGAAGCCCCCGACAGCCCCCACCGTCACGAGTCCCTGATGCGTGTTGTAACAAAAGCGAATTAATCCGCCAAACTGAAACGGATGGAGCGAGAAGTTGACGCGACGAATTTGGCCGCGCCAGACTCTAGACGCGAAGAACCGCCGCGCCCCAGGTAAAACCGCCGCCCATCGCTTCGAGCACGACCAGGTCGCCGCGCTTGATCCGCCCGTCGCGCACCGCGAGGTCGAGCGCCAGCGGCACCGACGCGGCTGACGTATTCGCATGCTGATCGACCGTCAGCACCACGCGTTCGGCGGGCAGGCCCAGCTTCTTGGCGGTCGCGTCGATGATCCGCTTGTTCGCCTGATGCGGGACGACCCAGTCGATATCCTCGGCCGACAGACCGACGTCGCCCATCACCTCGCCCAGCACCGACGCAAGGTTGGTGACGGCATGGCGGAACACTTCGCGCCCCTGCATGCGGACATGGCCGACCGTCCCCGTGGTCGACGGGCCGCCGTCGACATAGAGCATGTCGGTATATTTGCCTTCGGCATGGAGCCGCGTCGCAAGGATGCCCTGGTCGTCTTCGACGTCTTTCGCCGACAGGACGACAGCGCCGGCGCCGTCACCGAACAGCACGCAGGTCGTGCGGTCTTCCCAGTCGAGGATGCGGCTGAACGTCTCGCTGCCGATCACCAGCGCATGCTTCGCGGCGCCCGTGCGCAGCATCGAATCGGCGACCGACACGGCGTAGAGGAAGCCCGAACAGACCGCCGCGACGTCGAAGGCGATGCAGTCGGGCGCACCGAGGAGCGCCTGCACCTTGGTCGCGCTGGCCGGGAAGGTATTGTCGGGGGTCGCGGTCGCGACGATGATCAGGCCGATGTCGGCAGGGTCAAGCCCCGCAGCCGCCAGCGCTTCCTTCGCCGCAGCCGCGCCCAGCGTCGCGGTCGTCTCGTCGGGTTCGGCGATATGGCGGAACCGGATACCGGTCCGCTCGACGATCCATTCGTCGCTGGTGTCGACGCGGTCGGCGAGTTCGGCGTTCGAAACGCGGGTGCGCGGCAGCGCCGAGCCGGTGCCCGCCAATATTGCGCGCAACGTCACTTCGCCGCCCCGTTGCCGAAATTCGCGAGATCCTCGGTCACCTGACGCGTGATATCCTTTTCGATCAGCTCGGCGCAAAGGTGCACGGCCTTCGCCACGCCCTTCGCATCGGCGCTGCCATGGCTCTTGAGCACCACGCCATTGAGGCCGAGGAACACCGCACCGTTGTGGTTGTTGGGGTCGAGGTGATGGCGCAACAGTTCGGTCGCCGGGCGCGAGATCAGGAAACCGATCTTCGAGCGCACCGACGAGGTGAAGGCGCGGCGGAGCAGGTCGGTGACGAAGCGCGCCGTCCCCTCGATCGTCTTCAAGGCGATGTTGCCCGAAAAGCCGTCGTGGACGATCACATCGACATCGCCGCGCGACAATTTGTCGCCCTCGATGAAGCCGACGAACTCCATCGGCAGGCCCTGCGTCTCGCGCAGCATCGCCGCGGCATCGCGAATCTCGTCGGTGCCCTTCAGTTCCTCGGTGCCGATATTGAGCAGCGCGACGCGCGGGCGATCGAGGCCGAGCGCGGTGCGCGCATAGGCGGCGCCCATCACCGCGAACTGGGTCAGGTTATTGGCGTCGCATTCGGTGTTGGCACCGAGGTCGAGCATGACGACGTCATTGTCGCCAAGCGACGGCAGCAGTGCCGCGAGCGCGGGCCGGTCGATCCCCGGCATCGTGCGCAACGCGAGCTTGGCCATCGCCATCAGCGCACCGGTGTTGCCTGCCGACACGGCGCCGCCGGCATCGCCGCGCTTCACCGCATCGATCGCGAGCCCCATCGAACTGTTGCGGGCCTTGCGGAGCGCCTGACTGGGCTTGTCCTCACCGGTCACCACGCCGTCGGTGTGGATGATATCCGACGCGGCGCGCAGGTTCGGGTGGTTTTCCAGCGCCGCCTTGATCCGCGTCTCGTCGCCGACGAGGAGGAAGCGGAGGCCGTCATGCTGGTGGCGCGCCATCGCGGCGCCGGCGCACATCACGCGCACGCCGACGTCACCGCCCATCGCATCGATTGCGATTCGCGGTGTCAGGCTCATGATGACGCCCTCCGGCTAATGATTACGCGCCGACCGACACCACTTCGCGGCCATTGTAATGGCCGCAGGCGTTGCAGAGGTTGTGCGGGCGCTTCAGCTCGCCGCAGTTCGGGCATTCCTGGAAGGCTTCGACCTTCAGGCTGTCGTGGCTACGACGCATGCCGCGCTTCGAGGGCGAGGTTTTTCGCTTGGGGACGGCCATGATATTTCCTGCATTATCAAATGTTCATACGAATCGGCGAACCCGGACTTGTCGCTTCCGTTGCCGGAAATGACTGGCCCGCCCGCCGTGCCGAAGCATGTTTCCTGCCCGAAAAGGCCGGAAAATCTTCCGCCGGAAGGTGCCTCAACGCCAGATGGTGTCGGGTGCCGGATCGGGCGCGGCTATAGCGTTTTTGCCCGCAAAGGCAAGCCCCGGCGGCTCGCCGCGTGAATAAGAAGCGAGGTCGGCGGCCGAAACCTCGGGGTGGCATTCATATCACTATCGGCTAGAGCGTCTCCACTCGGGCTCCAGCAACAATCGCGGCGGGAATGATGAAGGTTCTACTGACAGGCGGCGCAGGATATATCGGCAGCCACGTCGCGGTATCGCTGGCGGCGGCCGGGCACGAGATCGTCTGTTTCGACAATCTTTCGAACAGCCGCGCCGATGTGATCGACCGGATCGAGTCGATCACCGGCAAACTGGTGCCGCTCGTCGTCGGCGATATCCGTGACCGCGACGGGGTGCGCGAAGCGATCGCAAGCCACGGCGCCGACGCCGTGATCCATTTCGCCGGGCTGAAGGCAGTTGGCGAATCGGTGACCGATCCGGTCAGATATTACGACAACAACGTCCGCGGAACGCTGTCGCTGATCGAAGCGATGCGCGATTGCGACGTCCGCACGCTGGTCTTTTCATCCAGCGCGACGGTCTATGGCGAACCGCAGTATCTGCCGCTCGACGAAGCCCATCCGACCTCGGCGACCAACCCCTATGGACGCACGAAGCTGATGATCGAGGAAATGCTGGGCGACATCGCCGCCGCCGACCCCGCGTGGCGCATTGCGGTGCTGCGTTACTTCAACCCGGTCGGCGCGCACGACAGCGGTCTGATCGGCGAAGATCCGGGCGGTACCCCCAACAACCTGATGCCTTATATCAGCCGGGTTGCGGCGGGCCGCCTGCCCGAGCTTCCCGTGTTCGGAAACGATTATGCGACGCCCGACGGCACGGGCGTGCGCGATTATATCCATGTCGGCGACCTCGCCGACGGCCATGTCGCCGCGCTCAGCCGCATCGGCGCCGCGACCGACCCGTTATCGGTCTGGAATCTCGGCACCGGCCAGGGATATTCGGTACTCGAGATGATTTCGGCCTTCGAACGAGTGAACGACGTTCCCGTCCCCCACCGCATCGAACCGCGCCGCCCCGGTGACGTTGCCAGTTGCTACGCGAGCCCCGCACGCGCACGCGACGAACTGGGCTGGGAAGCAAAACGCGGGCTCGACGACATGTGCGCATCGACCTGGCGGTTCGAACGAACCGCCGCGATGCGCAACGCCTGACTTCGGCGCTAGCCGATCAAGCCCGCGGTCTGCGCCAGCACCCAGAGGCCGATTACGAGGAACAGTGCCGCCGCGACCATCCGCACCTTGGCAAGGTCGACGCGCTTCAGCAGTTCGTGGCCGAGGAAAATCGCCGGGACGTTGGCGATCATCATCCCCAGCGTCGTGCCGGTCGTGACCGCGAGGACGTCGTGATATTGCGCGCCGAGTGCGATCGTCGCGACCTGCGTCTTGTCGCCCATCTCGACGAGGAAAAAGGCGACCAGCGTCGTCAGGAAAGCGCCGAAACGCGGCTTCGGCGCCTCATCGTCCTCGAACTTGTCGGGGATCAACGTCCACGCCGCCATCGCGACGAACGACAGGCCGATCGCATAGCGAAACACGGGGCTGTCGAGGAAGGCCGCCGCCTGCGCGCCGAGCAATGCCGCGAGCGCATGGTTGGCAAGCGTCGCGACAAGGATGCCGAGGATGATCGGGACCGGCCGGTTGAAACGCGTCGCGAGCAGGATCGCGAGCAGCTGCGTCTTGTCGCCGATCTCGGCGAGCGCGACGACCGCGGTCGAAGTCAGGATAGCGTCCACAAATTTTCTCCGGGGCCAGGCGGCGAGCAAGTTCCAACGGTCATCGCTCCCCGCCGCCCGGCCCGGGCGAAAGGTGCGATGCCATTAGTCTCGCCCAAGCGGTAATCCCGCTTCCACCGCACCACGGCCTCTCGACCGAGTATGTTGACGCGGCGGCCCGTCCTGATGGACGGCTGGCTACTCCCCAGATGACGCAGGCTGGTTAGACGCGAAGGCGGCCCATGGCAAGCATTGCCGCATCGTCTTCGGTCACGCCGCCTGACGCCGCATCAACGTGCTGTGTTTCAGCGCGAGGGCAGGCTTTTCGACGAACCGCCATGACATGAGCGCAAAGACGGCCACGGCCGCGATGGCGAGCCAATTCGCTGCTGCGCCGCGGTCCGGCCACATCACCAGCACGAAATTGAACACCGGCATGTGATAGATATAGAGACCGTAGGAAATGTCGTTCCGCCGCAAAAGGCGATCGGCGAGCGAGGGCGCGGTAAAGGCGCCGGACAGGACAAGCCCAGCGATCATGACGACCCACGGGAAGGCGATCGTGTTGCCATGCGCCCCGATATCCCAAGTCATGTCGACAAGCGCGACGAGCACATAGGCCGCCAGCCACCACGCGAAGCGGCCTTCGAACAAGCTCCGCAACCTGTCCCAGTGAAGGCTGATCACGGCACCGAGAATGAACATGTAGAACCACGGCAGGAAGGTGACTTCCACAAGCTTGATCACCACTTCGGGCAGGCTGGATTCATCGGCGAACGGAAGGGCGGCGTTGATGGCCGCGAACGCGACGAACGCCACATAGAACAGCCATCGCACGCGCATGAAGAGCAGGACGAAGATCGGCGCGAGGACATAGAATTGCATCTCGATGGGAATGGTCCACAAGCTGCCGTTGACGACGCCGACACCCCATTCGCGCATGAAATCCGGATTGTAGAACTGGACGAAGGATAGCTGGGCGGCCGCCCAGAGCGCGAAATTTCCCGCCGGCGGCGGATTGCTCGCGAAATATCCGCTGACGGCGATCAGAACGATACTGACGAGAAAGCAGAGCCATAGCGCGGGAAACAGGCGGAGAGCGCGATTGCGGCCATAATCCCACAGCGACTTCGACCGGACGTAGGATTGCGTGATCAGGAACCCGCTGATCACGAAGAAGACCGGGACGCCGGGGAAGCTGTCCAGAAACGGCGCCGTGACCTCGTGGAACGGCAGCCGCATGCCGAGATGGGTGGTCGCATGATGGATCGCGACCTGCGCCGCGGCAAGCAGTCGCGCAATATCGAAATTATTGAGGTGGAGTGCCGCTTTCGCAGCGGAGGCCCGGCTTTCCAGCCCCTTCGCCGGCAATGCTGTATCGGTCATGCCGGGCGACTAGTGCAAAAGCCGGCCACTGACCAGCCATTCCATGCGGCCGACCACGCGGTGCCGTCAGTCGTAGGCAGGTTCGGCCTCGCCCGCCGCGGCGTTGGCCCTGTTCGCCTTTTCGGCGGCGGTAATTTCGGCGTCCATCGCCTTGGCGCGCGCCTCGATTTCCTTTGCGGTCGCGTCGTAGCGATCGTCGAAGGCGGGCTCGCGCTCGCAGGCAGCGAGCAGCAGCAAGGGGGCGAGGATCAAGATACGATGCATCAATAATCCTTTCGATAGCGGATACTGAGGTTCGATTGCCCCGACCCGCCAGCCTGACTGAGGATCGAAAGGGCTTTCGACAGGCTGATTTCGAGCTGCGTCGCGGTGTAGCCGCGCGCGTCGGTGATCACCTCGAGATAGATGTCCTTGGATATATATTGACCGGCGGCCAGCGCAGTGCCGCGCCCGACGGCATCGTCGGGGCCAAGGACCCGCAGCCGGTCGATCCCGGTGGCCGACTGGAGCGCGCCGAGCGGGCTCAGTCCCCCGCCCCCGCCGCGCAGCGTGTTGAGCGACGAAGCGAGCTGCACCGCCTGCAACGGCGACAGCGAGGTGATCGAATCGCCGAACAGGATGCGCGAGACGATCTCGTCCTGCGGCAGGCCCGGAACACTCGAGAAGGTGATCTGCGGGTTCATCGCACGGCCGGAGACATTGACGTTCACCGTCACCGTCTCGATCGTCTCGCTCGCGACGAGGCGGATCGACGGATCGAAGGCATCGCCGGTCGGGAAGGTTACGCGGCCTTCCTGCAATTCAAACGAACGTCCGGCAAATCCCAGCGTGCCGCGCACCAGTTCGACCTCGCCGGCGACACGCGGCGCCTGCGTCGTTCCGGTCAGCGTCACGTCGGCCTGCCATTCGGATTCGAGCCCCATGCCGCTTACATAGATTTCGTCGGGGGCACGGAGGCGGACATTGAGCCGGATAAGATCGAACAGGCTGCCGCCGACCGCCGCAAGCCCGTCGCCGCTGACCCGTCGCCGCCCCGTGGGTGGCTTGCGCCGCACGCCGGTGAGGACGGGAACTTTTGCCGCGCCTTCGAGCACGACCTTGTAGCGCGTTTCGGGAAGCCGGAGGTCGCCCGACAGCAGCGCCGCCTGCCCCGCGACCTTTTCGAGGGTCAGCGTCCCCGTCGCGCGCGCCGCGATATTCTCGCTCCGCGCCAGGCGGGCGTTGTCGAGGGTCGCCGAGATGTTCATCGGATAACCATCGGCCGAGGCGAGGCTGATATAGCCTTTTGCCTGAATGCTACCGTCGCCGGCGGTCGCGGTAAGTTGTTCGATCTCCAGCCGGTTGCCGGTGAAGCGGCCGTTCACGACCATGTTCGTCAGGCGCGTGCCAAAGGTCTGGTTTTCATAAGCCATGTCCTTGCCGCGCACGACACCGTTCAGGCACGGATCGACGACGCTGCAACTGAAGTCGGCGGCGACCGCGATCGGCCCCGTCACATGCTGGTCGGCGGGGCCGAAGAAGGAATAGAGCGTATCGGCGGGGCCGTTGTAGCGGATGCCGCCGCCGAGCGGCGCGGCCTGCAGCCGTTCCATCCAGCTGCCGGCGCCGGGACCGAGCGGCCGTAGCGAGGCCTGCATGCGCCCGATCACGCTGCCGCGCTTGCGCATCACGGCACGCGCCTCGCCGCCGTCGCTGAGCAGCTTGCCAACAAAATTGACGTCGACCGGCTGGCTGACCGAGGCCGCGGTGGTACGGGTGAAATCGTCGATGGTCAGCCGCGCGTCGGCGCGCGGGAAGGCATCCGAATTCGTCTGTTCGAAATCGAGGCTGCCCGTCGCTCGTCCGCCGAGCCCCATGTCGGGATAGACGGCGTTGAGGATCGCCATATTGACCCGGTCGAGGCGGCTCTGGATCATGATCCCGTCGCCGAAGCGCCCCGCGACGCGCGCGTTGCTGCCGCGGCCGAGGTTGATGTTGGTCGGCAGCAGCTCGTATCCGTCGGCGCCGGGGATGATGCGCGCGGGCGATGTGGTGCGGAAATTGATGCCGGTCGCGCGGCCCTGCACCGATGCGCGCCACAGCTTCGGTTGCAGGTCGGCGTTGGCGGCGATCCGGAAGGGGACACCGCTCGTCCCCTCGACCAGCGCTTGCGCCTTGCCGCTGCCGTCGCGATAGTCGATCTTCACGCGCCCGACCGCGATATCGTAGTCGCGAATCCGCGTGTCGGCGATCTGGATATCGGCGACGATGTGCGGCTGCTCGTAGAGCGTAACGTCGGCATCGACGATCGCCGATCCGACCGCGAGCTGTGCCGGCCCCGGCAGCACGACATTGTTGGCCCGGACATTGATCGCCGCCGCCTGATATTTGCCCGCGGCGCTCAGGCGGGCAAGCCCGCCGAGCCCCTGCCCCGACGCATTGAGTTGCCCGGTGAAGGGCCCTGCGGCGCTCTGGACGAGCCGGCCGTCGAAGCCGATTCCCGACAAGTCGCCGCGCTCGATATCGATCGTGAGCGGTCCGGCCGCGGTGAGCAGCACGACGTCGGCGGACAGCGGCCCATAATCGGTGTCCCCCGTCGCCGCGAGGCGGTAGCCATTGGGGGCGCCGTTGATCCGTGCGACGAGATTGGCGAGCCCGATACCGAGCCCCGGCCTTTCGGCGGTGACCACCGCGCGCGGATCGCTGATCGTCCCCGCAAGCTGGACGCCGACGGGGCCATAGTCGGTCGAATTGGCGCGCGCCGCGAGCTGGATCTGGCCATTCGGCGAATAGCTCCCCTGCCCGCCGGTGACGCGCAGGCGCGGCGCGGTCAACCGCAGACCCGAGAAACGGATGATCCCGTCGGTGCCGTAACGCACGTCGCTCGACGCGGTAGCATTGCCGCCGAGGAAATCGCGCACCCCCGAATTGAACAGTCGCGTCGAGCGCGCGCGGACGCGTCCGACGATCTCGAAGCCGCCGCGCGGCGCGGTCTTTAGATCGGCGTCGGTGTCTACGTCGAAGATGCCGACGCTTTCGATCCGGTAATCGTTGATCCGTCCATCGATCGCGCCGGTGTAGAAGCCCTTGTTGAGATCGGCGATGACGATCGCCTTGGCGTCGATACGCGGCGAACGCAGCCGCAGATTGTCGCTGAGAATCCGGCCGTTGCTGTAGGCAAGGTCGCCGTCGAGCCGCACCTGCACCAGCGTGCCGCCCGCGACGGTATCGAGCCCGCGGATGCGCGCTGCGCGCCCGGCGACGGGGATGACGATCTGGTCGGCATCGACCCGCGCCTTGCCCGCAAGGCTCAATGTTTCGACGACGATATCGTTGACCGCAAGGCTGTTGGCGTTCGCCTGATATTCGACCGTCGGCAGGGCAAAAGCGCCGTCGAGCTTCGCGGTCGCGCGCAGGCCGTTCGCGCGTACCGCAGGCGCGATCGCACCGGGGCGCAGGATGTTCACGGCCAGCTGCAGGCCGTCGTAGCGGTTGGTCGCGAGGTCGATGCCGCCACTGATCCCGAGCCGCGCCGCATCCGACGACAGGCGCCCGTCGATCGCAGCCTTGCGCTCGGCGAGCCGCGCGGTGAGGTCGATCGCGGTTTCGGTGCCCAATATCTCCGCCGCCGGACCGGTGAGCAGCCGCGATGCCTGCGCCGTACCCTTGATCGCGAAGGTGCCGTCGCGCGCCGTCAGCGCCAGCCGCGCGAGCGGCGCTGCGCCGAGATTGGCGGTGAGGTTGCCGTTCCACACCTTCCAGTCGCCGCGCCCGTCGAGCTTGGCGGTCAGCGGTTCCTTGAAGCCGCCCATCGCCGCGAGCACGCCGCCTTGCGGGGCGTTGACGTCGAGCGTCATTGCAAGCCGGTTCGCCTCGGGCACCGCGTCGAGCAGCAGCTTCAGCGTATCGCCCTTGGCCTTCGCGCCGATCGTCTCGGCGTCGGCGGTCACCTGCGCACGCCGGTCGGCGATCGCAATCTTGCCGTTCAGGCGCGCTTCCTGCCGCTCGCCCGCCACGCCGGGCTCGAAGACAAAGCGGTCGACCCGCAATTTGCCGACGTCGATGTCGATGTCGGGAAGCAACGGCTCGCCGGTATCGGGCACGGGTTTGAATTCGGGCAGTTTGCGCAGCGTGATCGTCTGCGCGGTCGCCGAGCGGACGTCGATATGGTTGGCAAGATAGCGCAGCGGCCGCCAGTCGACCTTGACCTCGGGCGACGCGAGGAAGACGCCCTTGGGATCGGACAGGGTGAAATCGCGGATCGTCATCGCGCTGAACAGCGAACCGTCGAGCCGGCCGATGCCGATCTTCATCCCGTTTTCGAATTCATATTTCTCGATCTGGGTGACGACGAACCGCCGTCCGGCGTCGCTGTTGAGACCCACAAGGAACAGCGCAAAGAGCAGGACGATGCCGAGCAGCGCAAGCCCGATCCAGCGCAGGATGCGGAGCGGCCAGGATTGCGGCGGCGCCTTGTCGCTTGTCGCGATTTCGGGCGCGTCGTCGTCGGCCATCAGAACGCCTGCCCGATCGAGACATAGACGGCGACGAGCGCCTCGCCTGGCTTGCGGCCGATCGGCGTCGCGACGTCGAGCCGCATCGGCCCGAAATTGGTATAGTAGCGCGCGCCGATGCCGGCACCGAAGCGGAGATCGGAGAAAGTCGGCGTCGATCCGCGATAGACCTGCCCCGCGTCGACGAAACCGACGATGCCGAAATTGCCAAAGCGATAGCGCGCTTCGAAGGCCGCTTCGTTGACGCTGCGCCCGCCGATCGGATCGTTGTTCGGATCCTTGGGCCCAAGTTGCTGGTAACCGAAGCCGCGCACCGACCCGCCGCCGCCGGCATAGAAGCGCCGCGACGGCGCGAGCCGTTCGCGCGCGGCGCCGAGGATCGAGCCGACCCGGACGCGCCCGGCGAGCACAATGCTGTCGGTCACCGGATAATAGCCGCTCGCATCGATGCGCAGCCGTCCATAGGGCGAGAAGCGGCCGGCGAGCGAGCCTTCGGGCTGGATCAGCGTGGTGACGCGGAAGCCCTTGGTCGGATCGAGCAGGCTGTCGGTGCGGTCGATGCCGACCTGTCCGGTCAGGCCAAGGATCATGTAGAAATCGCGATTGCGCCGGCCGAGGTCAAAATCATAATCGTCCTCGCTCGTCGCGATCAGTTCGGCGCCATAGGCATAGGTCAGCTTCTTTTGCCAGATCGGCGTCGAATCGCGGCTGACGCGGAAACCGACCCGGCCGGTCAACGCCTCGAACGCGTTGTAATTGCTGCGCGTCGCTTCGGCGACGAGTTCGAAGGTGCGGTCGCGCTTGCCCGCGTTCGAGCGGCGGAAGGTCGCGCCGATGCCTTGCTCCTGCGTTCCCAGCACGGCGCGGCCGATCAGCGCGCCTTCGGGCGGGAAGAGATTGCGGTGGGTCCAGCTTCCCTCGATCCGGATCCCCTCGCCCGTGCCGTAACCGGCGCTGGCGGCGAGTGTCCGCGGCGGCCCCGCATCCTGCGTTACCAGCATCGTCACATATTCGGTATCGTCGCCCGCGCTTTCGCCCGTCGGCTGCGGTTCGGCGGCGATACTCGAAAAGAGGCCGGTTGCGACGAGCGCCTGCCGCAGGTCGTCGACCTTGCGGCTGTCGTAGAGATCGCCGCGCTTGAAGCGCGCCAGCACCTCGACATGCTCGGCATCGAAGGCGAGGTCGCCCGTCGTCTCGATGCCGCCGAAGCGCGACCGCTTCCCGATATCGACCGGCAGCGTGTAGGCCGCGTCGCCGGTCGCGCCGTCGAGCAATATGTCGCGCTGCCCGACCTTGGCGAAAGGATAACCTTCCTCGGGGAGCTTGAGCGCGATCGCCGCCTCGGCGCCCTGAACGCGGTCGGCGACGATCGGTTCGCCGACGGCAATCGGGAAATTATCCTTGATCAGTCCCGGCGGCACCGTCGCCGCGGCTTTGATGATGACGTCCGAGAATGTGTAACGTTTGCCGGGGACCACATCGATGACCGCGACCAGCGGCCCGCGGTTGCCGCGATTGCCTCCTGCGCCCGCCTGCGCATTGCCGCCCTCTCCGTCGGCGCGCGCGGTGCGATCGATCCGCGTATTGACCGTGGCGTCATAATAGCCCTCGGACGACAGGATGCGCTGCATCAGTTCGCCATCGGCGCTCAGCCGGGCACGAACCATCGCCGCATTGTCGGCCTTGCCATCGCCGTCGTAGAGCGCCGACAGGTCGCCGAACAGATCGGCAAGGTCGACGTCGGTGCTGTCATCGGCGGGCGCAAGGCCGTTGACCTGTACCGTATACGCAACCTCACGGTTGGCGTCGGGGTCCTCGGCCTCGGCAAAAACGACCGGCTCGACGTTGAAATTCTCGAGCGGCGGCAGCGGCGCGGCGAGTTCAGTGTCGGTGATCGGCGCGTCGCCGATGGGCTCGACGGTGTCGCCATCGGCCAGGGCCGGCAAGGGAACGCCGTCGACGACGGGCGGCTGCGCCTCGACGGTCGACGTGGCGGCCGCGTCGGCCGGCTTCTTCGCGGCCTCGGCCGCCTGGCGCTGCTCGAACTCGGCGATCGATTCGAGCGGGCGGTCGAGTTCGGGGTCGTCTTCGGCGCCGATCGGCGGGATCGCCTTTTCGAACTCGTCATCCTCGATGATCGGCGCGACTTCGGGCAGCACGGCCTCGGGCGGCGGCGGGCTCGGCACCGCGATCGGGCCGGTCGCCGGCGCCTCGAGGGTCGGGACGACCTTTGGCGGTTCGACGTTCTGTGCCGCAGTCGATGCCGTCCAGCCGGCCGAAAAAAGCGAGGTCGAGATGATCAACAGACCGCGCAGGCGCGAAAATCGGCGCGGGTGCAATTGACGAGATTTTTCAGAAATTTGCATCTGTCCACAGCCGATGGCGCACTTGTGGCCTCGGCAGCGCCGCGGCGCAACCGGATTTTGAAAGGGACTTGTCCCGAAAACTACTCATGTCGCCCGATCCGCCCCTGCCCGGCCCATGCCCCTTCTCCCAACGACGCGGGACGCGATCAGGTTCCGCAAAAGGTTGTATAAGGCGCAGAATCTTTTGGCGCTGGCTCGGCAAACGCCTCCCACCCGGCGCGCGCGACATAGGGATGGCGCACGACCTCGAGCAGTTTCGTCCACAGCGCCATGTCGCCACCCTCGGCCGCAACGAGCGCCGCCTCGACAAGGTGGTTGCGCGGGATATAGAGCGGGTTGACCGCATCCATGGCGGCCGCCCGCTCGACCGGTCCCGTGGCCTCGTGCTCCAGCCCGGCCCACCAGTCCGCGATCCACCCCGCCATCGCATCGGGCTCGGGCAACAACGCTTCCATCATCGCCGCGTCGCCGCGCAGCAGCATCGCGAGGGCGCGGAAGAAGGAAGTGAAATCGACGTGCAACCGTTCAAGTTCGCCGAACAGCCCGTCGATCAGATCGGCGTCGGCATCCTCGGCGCTGGCGAGGCCGAGCTTCAGGCGCATCCGCGCGAACCACGCGGCGCGGAACCGCTCGGGGATCGCCGTCACCAACTCCTTTGCGCGTTCGACATCCTCCGGATCGACCGCATGGATCGCGGGCAGCAGTGCCTCGGCGAAGCGCGCCATGTTCCAGTGCATGATCTGCGGCTGGCGCCCATAGGCATAGCGGCCGTTGGCGTCGATCGAACTGAACACCGTATCGAGTGCAAAGCGGTCCATGAAGGCACAGGGGCCATAGTCGATCGTCTCACCGCTGATCGCGACATTGTCGGTGTTCATCACGCCGTGGATGAAGCCGAGCCCCAGCCAGTGCGCGACCAGCTTGCATTGCAGGCCGACGACGCGGTCGAGTAGCGCCAGATGCGGGTTCGGCGCGCCAGCGAGCTCGGGAAAATGGCGGCGGATGCAGTAATCCGAAAGCTGGACGACATGATCGGCGCCGAAATGTGCGGCAAAGAACTGGAAAGTGCCCACGCGGATATGGCTGCTCGCGATGCGCGTCAGCACCGCGCCGGGGTGGGCGCGCTCGCGCTGCACCCGGTCGCCGGTCGCGACGGCCGCGAGCGAACGTGTCGTCGGCACGCCCATCGCCGCCATCGCCTCCGACACCAGATATTCGCGCAGCACCGGGCCGATCGCCGCCTTGCCGTCGCCGTTGCGCGAGAAAGGCGTCGGGCCCGATCCCTTGAGCTGGACATCGAATCGCGCCCCGTCCGGCGCCACGATCTCGCCGAGCAGCAGCGCGCGCCCGTCGCCGAGCTGCGACGAGAAATGACCGAACTGGTGCCCGGCATAGGCAAAGGCGAGCGGGTTGGCGCCGCCGGGAATATCCTGCCCCGAGAAGATCCCGGCGAGCAGGGCGTCACTCTCCCGCGCGACATCGAGCCCCAGCCTGTGCGCGAGCGCGTGGTTGAAGATCAGCAGCGCGGGAGCGGAAGGTTTCGCAGCCTCGGCCGGCGCATAAAAACCTTCCATCGCGTCGTGAAAGCTGTTGTCGAAGGCAAAATTCATGGCGCCTTGTCGAGCCTCGACGCCATTTATGCAAGGTCGCAGGCGGGCGTCGCCTCCGCGGACAGAGGCGACGCCGCAATCCTATCCGTCGATATCGAGTTCCAACGCGAGGCGACCGCTGAGGTCACGCTGCGCCGGTTCCTGAAGCGGATGAAAACGGGCACCCTGGATATCGCGGAACGCGCGTTCGATCGGCGAACTTTTGTAGAAGGCGCCGCCGCCGGCAAGCTCCATCGCCAGTTCGACGGTGCGGGTCGCGGCACGGCCGACAACCGTCCGCCCGGTCATCACATAGCTCGTCGTGGCCGGCCCCGGCTCGGCCGTTTCCGCTGCTGCGATCATCGCATCGAGCGCGGTTTCGGCGGTCCACAAGCTGTTCTGCATCTCGCCCGCAAGCGCGATGAGTCCCGCATTCGCGGGCTTCCGCCGCGCCACCGCCAGCGCCGCATCGCGCGCCGCTTCGGCGACGCCGACATAGGCCGAATAGATCAGCGGAAAGGCGATCATGCTGATGATGTGGAACAGCGGGTGCCATTTGCCCTGTGGCCGCCGCCCCGAAACCGCGGCATCGGCGAGGAAAGCACCCTTGATCTCGACATCGTGCGAGCCCGTCCCGCGCATCCCCATCGCATCCCAAGTATCGAGGACGGTGACCCCCTCGGCCGCGAAAGGCAGTGCGAAATGCAGCACCGTCGGGCCGGCCTCAGGGTCGTCGTAGACCGCGCTCGACATCAACAGGTCGCCCGCTGGCGAACCGCTCGAGAAAATCTTGCGCGCATCGATGCGGAAACCGCCATCGACCCTTGTTGCCGTGCCCGCGCTTTGCAGCCAGTCGGACCCGCCGCTCGACACGAGGACGAGATTCTCGGCCGCGACGCGGCGGAGCAACCCGTCGGTCGGCGCCTGCTGGCGCTCCCAGCGCCACACGGCCGCTGCGACGAGGTGGCAATGCATCGAGAAGGCGAGCGCGGTCGAGCCGCAGCGGGTACCGATCCGGCGCACGATGGCGCAAAGCGTCCGATAGTCGAGCCCGTCGCCGCCAAGGTCGACGGGCACCGCCGCGCCGATCAGTCCGGCTTCGCGGAGCAATGCGAAATTTTCGGCGACGAAGCGCCCTTCGCGGTCATGGGCGGCCGCGCGGGCGCCGATCTGTTCGCCAATCCGGTCGGCGATATCAAGCCAATCCTGCATCGTCTTCGTCTTGGTAGCGATAAGCATGTGGTCATCTCCTGAGCAATGATGCTGGCGATGCTCATGTCGATCCGCTGTGGCGGCGGATAGTTCAGGAACTGAATCGACCCGATACAGAAACTGAACTCGCGCCGTCCGCGACTCATGCGGTATATATAGTCCGGGAGGATCATATCATGGCGAACGCCAGTTACGGCCAATTCTGCCCCGTCGCGATGGCGGCCGAGATACTCTGCACGCGCTGGACCATCGTCCTCGTCCGCGAACTCGCGGCAGGATCGACCCGTTTCAATGACTTGCGCCGCGGCGTGCCGCGCATGTCGCCGGCCCTCCTCTCGCAGCGGCTGAAGGATCTCGAAGCGGCGGGCATCGTCTATCGCGCCCCGGTTGCGCGGGAATCGGGGGTGTTCGACTATCGGCTGACCCGCGCCGGACAAGAGCTGGCTCCCGTCGTCGAGGCGTTCGGCATATGGGGAAAGCGCTGGATCGACGGCGACCTGTCGCTCACCCGGCTCGATGTCCAGCTCTTGATGTGGGACATGCGCCGCGGCGTCGATCTCGACCCGATGCCCGACCGCAAGGTGGTCGTCCAGTTCCGCTATCCCGAACTCGCCGCCGATCGCCGTTCCTGGTGGCTGGTCGTCGAACCCGGCGCCGAGACCGAACTTTGCTCGGTCGACCCCGGCTGGGATATCGATCTTTACGCCTCGACCGACCTGGCACGATGACCGCGATCTGGATGGGCTATGACGACGTGACGGCGGCGATCGAGGAGCAGCGCTTTCTGCTCACCGGCGACGCCGGCCTCGCCGCGAGCATCGAGGCATGGCTCGGTCTCAGTCCCTTTGCCAGGACCGCACCGGCGCAGCGCGGCGAAGAGGTGTTGTAACCGCGACAGCATTTGCGATTGCCGCCACGCCACGCTTTTGCTAGCGGCCCGCCCCGTGACCTCAGGTTCCCCGGCAACGGGGATGAAAAGGGAAGTCCGGTGAAATCCGGCGCTGCCCCGAGGCGAAAACCGCGTAAATAGCCGCCATTGGCTCATTGTCATTTAACCGGATTATCCTATCTTGTCCGGGTAAGGCCGCGCGCTCGCGCGGCGATTGGGAAAGATTCCGCATGCAGGACGACAAGGAACCGCAGGGCAACCCCTGGATGAAGAGCGTGATGATCTGGAGCGGCATCCTGCTTGCCATGCTCCTCGTCGCCTCGATGTTCGGCGGCGCTTCGCAGCCCGCGGGCAATCCGCTTGCCTATTCCGAGTTCCGCCAGAAGGTCGAGGAAGGCAGCGTCAAGGACGTCGTGCTGTCGGAGGACAAGGTCACCGGCACGTTGTCGAACGGCGACCGCTTCACCGCCAATGTCGTGCGCGATCCCGATCTCCTCAAGATGCTCAACGACAATGGCGTCAAATATGACGGCAAGCCGACCGAGGTTCCCAATTTCTGGATGTATCTGATCGTCCAGTCGCTGCCCTTCCTGCTGATCCTCGGCATCGCCTTCTTCGTCTTCCGCCAGGTCCAGAAGAACAACGGCTCGGGCGCGATGGGTTTCGGCAAGTCGCGCGCCAAGATGCTCACCGAAAAGCAGGGCCGCGTCACCTTCGACGATGTCGCGGGCATCGACGAGGCGCGCGAGGAGCTGGAGGAAATCGTCGAATTCCTGAAGGACCCGACCAAATTCTCGAAGCTGGGCGGCCAGATTCCGAAGGGCGCGCTGCTCGTCGGCTCGCCGGGTACCGGCAAGACGCTGCTCGCCCGCGCGATCGCGGGTGAAGCAGGCGTCCCCTTCTTCACTATTTCGGGCTCGGACTTCGTCGAAATGTTCGTCGGCGTCGGCGCATCGCGCGTCCGCGACATGTTCGAACAGGCAAAGCGCAACGCGCCGTGCATCGTCTTCATCGACGAAATCGATGCGGTCGGCCGCCATCGCGGCGCGGGCCTCGGCAACGGCAACGACGAGCGCGAGCAGACGCTGAACCAGCTGCTCGTCGAAATGGACGGCTTCGAGGCGAACGAGGGCATCATCATCGTCGCGGCGACGAACCGCCCCGACGTGCTCGACCCCGCGCTGCTCCGTCCGGGCCGTTTCGACCGCCAGGTCGTCGTGCCGCGCCCCGACATCGAGGGCCGCCAGAAGATTCTCGAGGTGCACACGCGCAAAAAGCCGCTCGCACCCGACGTCGATCTCCGCCGCATCGCGCGCGGCACCCCCGGCTTCTCGGGCGCCGATCTGGCTAATCTTTGCAACGAAGCGGCACTGCTCGCGGCGCGCAAGGGCAAGCGCCTCATTGCCTCAAACGAATTCGAGGAAGCCAAGGACAAGGTCATGATGGGCGCCGAGCGCCGGTCGATGGTGATGACCGAGGACGAGAAGAAGGCGACCGCCTATCACGAGGCCGGCCACGCGCTCGTCTCGCTCCACGTCGAGCATAATGATCCGCTGCACAAGGTGACGATCATCCCGCGCGGCCGCGCGCTGGGCGTCACTTGGAACCTGCCCGAGCGCGACCGCTATTCGCAGAATATGAAGCAGATGAAGGCGCGCCTCGCGCTCTGCTTCGGCGGCCGCATCGCCGAGCAGCTTATCTACGGCAAGGACGAGCTTAACACCGGCGCGTCGAACGACATCCAGCAGGCGACCGACATGGCCCGCGCTATGGTCATGGAATATGGCATGTCGGAAAAGCTCGGCTGGCTGCGCTATCGCGACAATCAGGACGAGGTATTCCTCGGCCACAGCGTATCGCGCGCCCAGAATATGTCTGAGGAAACCGCCAAGCTGATCGACGCCGAAGTCCGCCGCCTCGTCGAGGAAGGCGAAAAGGTCGCGCGCAAGGTGCTCACCGACAATATCGACGAACTCCACCTGCTCGCCGGCGCGCTGCTCGAATATGAGACGCTGTCGGGCGAGGAAGCGAAGCGCGCGATCAAGGGCGAGGATATCGGCCGCGAAAACGATCACGACAAGTCGGGGGGTCCCGTATCGGGTCATGCCGGCGGCATGCCGCAGATCAAGCGCAAGCCGCGCCCGTTCGGCGACGCCAATCCGCAGGGTGCGTAGGCTCTGATCCGCACCGGCGATTCAGCACAGGTTCAGCGGCCGGACGCGATTTCCCTCGCATGATCAGGGGGATATCCAGACGCGCCGCAACCGCCGCGCTCGCGGCCGGCGCCGGCGCCCTGCTTTGCGGCATGGCGCCGGGCGACATGAACATCGCCGCTTTCCTCGCCCGCGCCGATGCGGTTTCGCGGCTCGGCCCGCTCGCGCTGGCGACGCCCGAAGGCAACCGGCTGAAGGGCGAAGTCATCGCGGCCGGCAAGCGCTACAAGGCGCGCATCGACGCGCAGCGCAAGGCGGGGCTCAGAACGACAAGCTGCCCGCCCGAATCGGGCGACCTCTCGCCCGACGAATGGCTTGCGCACCTGCGCAACTATCCGGCCAGCCAGCGCCGGTCGGTCTCGGTCTATTCGGCCTTCGACGCGCTGATGAAGAAACGCTATCCGTGCCGCAATTGATGCGCCAGACAAGGGACGGACCGAAGGAGATGGGGCGATGAGGATTGGCCTTTCTGGCGCGATGACATTGGCGGCGGCGTTGTTGGCGACCGTCCAGCCGGCCGCAGCACAGGGCGGCGGCGCGCTGACCTCGAAAATCGAACTTCAAAAGGTGGTGCCGGGAACAGGCACCGATAGACATGCGGAACTTTACACTTTTGTCGCACCAGATGTCGTCGTCCCCGGCGACCGCATCCGCGTCACGCTGACCTTTACCAACAACGGCACGGCGCCCGCGTCCGGCGTCAATATCGTCAACCCGATCCCCGAGGGGCTCGTTTTCGACGGGGCCAACGATCCTGCCGCGTTCAGCGTTTCGGTCGACGGCGCCAAGGCATTCGGCTCGCTGGATGCCCTGAGCGTCCCGGTCGAGGGCGCCGCGCCGCGCGCCGCTGCCAATGCTGATGTGACCCATGTCCGTTGGCTATGGCCCGATGCCATTCCCGTCGGCGGCAGCCGTTCGGTCGCTTTCTTCGGGCGGGTCAAATAGCGCCCATGACGATCTATTGCGACGAATCGGGGGGACTCAACACCGGCGTCATGACCTTTTCGGCGGTGATGCTGACCCCGCAGGCGGCCGCCGACATCCATAGTCGTTTCCGCAGCGTGACCGGGCTGCGCGGCGAACTCAAGGGCAGCCGGATCAGCATCGTCGAGCGCGCGTACCTGCTCGAACTGTTCGACCGCGCCGGCGGCCGCGCATGGGTCGCGGTGGCACGGCGCGAAACGCTGGCGCAGAATCCGGGCGGCACATTGCCCAGCGACCTTGCGCTCTACGCAGCCCTGCTCAACAGCGCGATCGGGCACTGGCTTCCCGAAACCGGCGGCGTGTGCACCGATGTCGTGATCGACGACGGCCGCTACGACCCCAATATCCTTTCGCACGTCCGCGAAGAAATCCAGGCAGGGCTCGGCCAGTGGGGCCGCGCGTCGCTCGCCGACAGCCGCCGCAGCGACGGCGTCCAGATCGCCGACGTCATCGCGAACAGCCTGTTCAACACCGTGATCGGGTCCCCCCGCGCGCCGCGCATCCAGCGCATCATCGACCCGCTGCTCGCATCGAAAGCCATCCGCATCGCGGAGTTGACGCACATTCCCTGACGCGGACGCGTCAGAGCGAAACTGTGATCTTGCCCATGTGCGCACCCGAGAGCTGGTGACGGAAGGCGGCGCCGAGTTCGGCCAGGGGAAAGTCGCGGTCGATCACCGGACGAATCGCGTGCGCTTCGACGAAACGGACCAGATCGGCGAGATGCGCGACGCTGCCGACCGCCATACCCCCGATCCGGATATGCCGCATCACCACATCACGCAGCGGCAGTTCGGGCGCGCCGTTCGAGGTCGACCCGACGACGAGCAGATGCCCGCCCATGCGGCACGCGGCGACCGAGTGCGCAAAGGTCGACTGGCCGCCGATGTCGAGCGCCAGGTCGACGCCCCTTCCCCCGGTCAGCTCGCGCACCGCGGGCGCCCAGTCGGGTAGGCTGCGGTAATTGATGCCATGATCGGCGCCGAGTTCTTTCAGGCGCGCCAGCTTGTCGTCGGACGAAGAGATCATGACGGTGCGGATGCCGATCGCTTTTGCGATCTGGAGCATGAACACCGACAGCCCGCCCGATCCCGGCAGCAGCACCGTCGCCCCCGCCTCAAGGCGTCCCTCGACACGGAGCGCGCGCCAGGCCGTCAGCCCGGCGCACGGCAGCGTCGCCGCCTCGGCGAACGACCATCCCGCAGGCATCGCCGACAGCGAATGCGCGGGCACGACGACATGATCGGCGGCAAAACCATCGACGGTCTCACCCGAAATCGCCGCATTGTTCGCGTCGGTCGGCGGGCCGTCGACCCAGTCGGGGAAGAAGGCGCCCATGACGCGGTCGCCGACCCGCCAGCCCTTGACCCCGGGGTCGAGCGCGGCGATTTCGCCGGCGCCGTCGGACATCGGAATGCGCCCCGCGGGCTGCGGGATAAAACCGGCGACCACCAGATAGTCATGATAGTTGAGCGACGTCGCACGAACGCGGACCAGCACCTCGCCCGGCCCCGGAACCGGAACCGGTCCCTGTGTGACCGCGATATTGTCGAGGCTCGGCCGTTCGGTCAGCCCGATGAAGTTTCTCATATCCGTCATCAGCGTTTCACCAGTGTCTCGGCCCCGTCGAGATGGCTGGCGCCATCGAGGATGCGGGTAAAATTGGGCATGCCGGTGTGCGCAACCCCGCCCCCGTCGACGACCAGATTGTGGCCGTTGACATAGCTGGCGTCGCCCGAGGCAAGGAAAGCGATCGCCGCCGCAACCTCGGCGGGTTCCGCCGGCCGCCCGAGCGGCAGGCCGTCGGTCCACGCCGCCATGATCGCGGGATTCTCGGTGAGGCCGGTCGCGAGCGGGGTGCGCGTCAGTCCCGGGCTGACGACATTCACCCGCACCCGCGGTGCATGGTCGAGCGCCATCGCCCGCGTCAGGTTGATCGCCGCTGCCTTCGCCGCATTATAGGCAGCAAAGCCGTAATCGCCGCCAATCCCGGCGATCGACGCGACGTTGACAATATTGCCCCCGGTGCGTTCGAGGTGCGGCATCGCCGTCCGGCTCGCCCACATCACGCCTTCGACGTCGACCCCCATCACCTCGCGCCAGTGGGCCAGATCGATGTCGGTGATCTTGCCGAACGAACCGATCCCGGCATTGTTGACGAGAATGTCGAGCCGGCCGCAGCGGGCGACGGCCGCGGCGATCATCGCCTCGATATCGGCGGCGTCGATCATGTCGACGCGGTGGCCGATGATCCGGCCGCTGTTCAGCGATGCGGCCAGAGTATCGATCGCCTCCTGACGAATGTCGGCGACGACCACCGTCGCCCCTTCCCCGTGCAGGCGCCGTACCGTCGCTTCGCCGATCCCGGACGCACCGCCGGTGACGATCGCGACCTTGCCGTCGAACCGTCCACTCATCGCGCAGTATATCCGCCGTCGACAGTCAGCAGCGCGCCGTTGACGAAGGAGGCACGGTCGCTGAGCAGCCAGCATGCCGCCTGTCCGACCTCCTCGGGCTGGCCGAAGCGGCCGATCGAATGGCGCTCGACCATCGGCGCGACCTGCGCCTCGAACGCCGGATTGCCGAGCAACCGTTCCTCGACCATCGGGGTCAGGATCAGCCCGGGGAGCACCGCATTGACCCGCACCCCCGTATAACGCGTCTCGCACGCCGCGGCGCGGGTCAGGCCGACCACGCCATGTTTCGTCGCGACATAATCGCTGGCGTAGGGCGCGCCGATGATGCCGTCGCCCGACGAATTGTTTACGATCGCGCCGCCGGCCCCCTGCATCGCCCGCGTCTGATATTTCATGCACAGGAAAACGCCGGTCAGGTTGATGTCCATGATCCGCGCCCATTCGGCGGCGTCGAGATCGGGCACCAGCTTGTTCGCCATCTCGATCCCGGCATTGTTGAACGCACCGTCGAGCCGGCCGAACGTCGCGACCACCCCGGCAACCGCCTCCGCAACCGAGGCTTCGTCCGCCACGTTGCAGGTCCACGCCCGCGCGCTGCCGCCGATCAGGTCGCGCGTCTCTTCGTTTCCACGCGGATCGCGGTCGAACAACGCCAGCTGCGCACCGTCCTCGGCAAAAACGCGTGCGGCGGCGCGGCCGATGCCCGACCCGGCGCCGGTGACGATGACGACCTTGCCGTCGAGAAGGGGGGACGTGCCGCTCATGCCGGGTGATGGATCGTCTGGGGAACGGTGAATTCGAGCAGGCCGTCCATGCCGTTTTCGGCGCCGATGCCCGATTGCTTGTGTCCGGCAAAGGCCGCGAACGGGGTCAGCCCTTGCGCCGAATTGATCCAGACCGTGCCGGTTTCCAGCCGCGCAGCAACCGCGGCGGCGGCGGCGGGATCCGACGACCACACCGACCCGCCGAGCCCATATTCGGACGCATTGGCGCGCGCGACGGCTTCGTCGATATCGTGATAGCGCAGCAGCGGCAACACCGGCCCGAACGCCTCTTCGGCGACGACCCGCGCCTCGTCGGGTGGATTGTCGACCAGCGTCACCGGCACGAAATAACCCGGCCCCTCGCCCGGCTCGCCGCCGGTCATGAAGCGGTGCCCCGCATTGCGGCTGTCGGCGATCATCGCCTTGACACGCTCATATTGTGCGCGGTTCTGGACCGGGCCCAACGCGCTGTCGGGGTCCGCGCCGTCGCCGATGCGGACGCGACCCGCGATCTCGACCAACGCCGCCGACAGTTCGTCATAAATGCTGTCGTGGACGAACATCCGCTTCGCCGCGACGCACACCTGCCCGCTGTTGGTGAAGGCGGCCCAGAACAGCGGTTCGGCAATATCGGCGACCTTCGCATCCGGCAGGACGATCGCGGCGTCGTTGCCGCCGAGTTCGAGCGTCAGCCGCTTGAGGTTCGCCGCCGCGCTGGCCATCACCCGCCGCCCCGTCGCGGTCGATCCGGTAAAGCTGATCTTGTCGATGTCGCCATGCTCCGACATCATCGGGCCCAGCGCATCGCCGCCCGATACGATATTGAGCACCCCCGGCGGCAACACGCTCTGCAGCAGTTCGCCGAGCCGCAGCGTCGCAAGCGGCGTGAAGGGCGAGGGTTTGAGCACCATCGTATTGCCGGTGAGCAATGCCGGGCCGATCTTCCAGATCGCAAGCAGGACGGGGAAATTCCACGGCACGATCGCACCGACGACGCCGAGCGGAACGTGCCGCGTCACGCTGCGCTGCCCGGGCATGGCGTCGCTGATCGTTTCGGGGAGCTGCTGGTCGGCGACCACGCCGATCCACCACGCCGCCGCCTGGATCTCCGCCAACGCCGCGGCGTGCGGCTTGCCCTGTTCGGCGGTGAGCAACTGTTTCAGTTCCTCGGCATGTTCCGCCACCAGCGCCCCGATCGCCCGCAGCGCCGCCTGCCGGTCGGCGTAGGACGTCGCGCGCCAGCCGGGAAATGCGGCACGCGCCGCGGCGACCGCCCGGTCGAGTTGCGCCTGCGAACAGTCGGGGATCGTCGCGACCACCGCTTCGGTCGCGGGGTTGACTACCGCAATCTGGTCGGACGCATTTTCGGGGCGACCGTCGATGGTCATGTTAAAGGCGGTGTTGATCATCATTCACTCCCGGAGCAGGGACAGGGCGTCGTGGTCGAGCACGTGGCTGACGTGGCGATCGAGCATGGTCAGGAACATCTGGTCGCCGCGCTCGGTGCGCTGGACCAGCATCGCGGCGCCGACCGCGACATTGATGCCGGCGAAGGTGAAGTGGCGGTAATCGGCTTCGAATTCCGCGCGCGAATAGCCGGTCACCCCCTGCCCGCCCAATTCGTCGAGATAGGCGTCGATCAGCACCGGTTCGACGGCGCGCCGCGCTTCGGGCGCATAACCGCCACCGATCAGATAGGCGACGTCGACCGCGCCGGCGCCCAGCGCCACCGACTGCCAGTCGACGACCACCAGCCGGTCGTCGTCGAACAGCATGTTATCGGGCCGGAAATCATTGTGCGTGATGCAGCGGGGGCGCGGGCGCGGACGATCATAAACATCGTACCCCTCGGCCAGAGCGTCGCAGACCTCTCTTTGCCGGTCGCTGAGCAGCGCGTCATAGCGATCGCGAAAACCGGGCCAGGTCGACCGGAATATCCCCGGCGTATAAAAGGGCTGCGCGCCCGCCTCGGTGTCAAGCCAGCTATATTCGGCGCTCTCGCCCTGCTCCCAGAAGGCAGCGTGGAGCCGGGCCGCTTCGCGCACCGCACGCTCGGCATGGCGGTCCGACAACCCCTTGAACTGATCGCCCGGCGCAGCGGGGGCGAGGTCTTCGAGCAGGAGGGCAAAACCGCCCGCCGCGTCGATTTGTGCACCATAGCAAACAGGCACCACGATCCGCGCCTTCGCGGCAAGTTCGCGATAGAAACGCACCTCGCGCGTGTAGAGCGACCATGTGGCGGCGACGTCGAGGCTGGTCGGGTCGGTCGACGAAAACTTGCCGATCAGCGTCGCAGGCGCGGCATCGCTGCCGGGTGCATAGGTCAGGCGGAAGCGCGCCGTATCGCCAAGCTGTCCGGTGCCGATCCGTTCGACCGAGAGCGCGGCAACCGCAACGCTATATCCCGCCCCCGCCAGCATGGTTTCGATCCAGGCGGCGTCGACATTCTCCGGTCGCGGAACCGGGCGGTCCGCGACAAGACCCGCGGGCGCGTTGGCAAGGTTCACTCATTCTCTCCCGACGCCGGTTTCTGGACCTGTTCCGGCATGTCCGGCGGCAAGGATGCGGAGCCACCGGATCAAAGTCCAATCGGCCTTTGCCGCCGACCTATTGGCGGCTCCGATGGATGGCGCCGCCGAAACAATTGGTATCGCCGCCCCGCCGGCGGGAAGATGACGTCCTCGCCGGGAGAGGAAAGCCATGACCAACGACCGCACGCAGCACGCGCTCGCCATATTGGCCGCGATCGGCACGGGAACAGTCCCGCTCGATCCGTTCACGTCCGACGCACGCTGGTGGTGGAACGGCGGGCTCGATCTGCCGGTGGCGGAGTTTGCCGCACTCCTCGCCACACTGCACACGCAAACCGAAAGCGGCATCGCCATCACGACCGGCCTGATCATGGCGCAGGACGACAGCGTCATGATCGAAGCGACATCGGCGGCACGGCTGATCAACGGCCGCATCTATGACAATCGCTATATCTTCCTGTTCCACTTTCGCGGCGACGCCATATGCGAGGTGCGCGAATATAGCGACAGCGCGCACGTCAACGCGACGTTCGATCTTGCAGCTTGATCAGCCGAACGACGCGATCGGCAGCCGCTCGACGCTTTCGCCCGCGGCCTCGCGCCCGGCCTGCCAGCGCTCCGCAAATTCGAAGAAGCGCCGCGCCGCCTTGTTCGGCGCCGTGCCCAGCACGACCGAGAAATCCATGAAGAAATTCATGCCCTCGACGGGCCGCAGCACCAGCCCGGCCGGGGTCGGAAACCAGCCGATGCCGATACAGCAATTGCCGCTGCGCAGCGCATAGCGTTCGATCGCCAGCGCATTGCCTTCGGACGGTGCGAGCGGAATCGCGCCGTGCGACAGCATGAAACTGACCATCGGGTTGATAAAGGCATCGCCATGCTCGCCGCTCAGCATCGCGACCCGACGTCCGGCGAGCGCGGCGCCGGGGATCATGTCCATCACCGCGAGTTCGCTCTCTTCCGGAACCAGCAGCCCGATCTTGCGGCGGCACAGCACGACACGTTCGAGCGCGTCGGGATATTGCACCTCGTTGACGATATGGCCGAAGGGCACGTCGCGAGTGAATTCACTCGCCGGTGTGTCCGTCGCGATGCCGAGCAACAGCGCGGCGTCGAGCCGGTCGGTCAGCAGGTCGCGGATCTGGTCCGACTGCAAACGGTTGTCGATCGTATGCCGGATTTCGGGGCGCGCCGCGGCAAAGGCGTCGAGCAGGTCGATACGATCGGTGAAGTCCATCGTGTACATCGCCGCGCCCAGCCGGAATTGCGTTGTCGTCGCATGCTGCATTTCCTCGGCGTCGCGGCGCACCGCTTCGGCGCCCTCCAGCAACGCTTCGACCTTGGGCAACAGCCGCGCCCCCTGTTCGCTGAGCGTCACGCTACGCGAGGTGCGGTGGAACAGCACGAACCCCAATATCTGTTCGAGTTCCTTGATCTGCCCCGACACCGTCGGCTGGGTCAGGTGCAGCCGTTCGGCCGCCCGGGTGACCGAGCTTTCGCGGGCAACCGCGGCAAAGCTGCGCAGCAGCTTGAAATCGAGATGCTGCATATCCTCTAACCCAATCGCTCTGTCGGCAATTGCCGCCAAGCATAACAGATCGATTGGCGGGGTCTATCGATTCACCGCGAAACCCGATTGGACGCAGCCCGCCCCGGCTCCCTACCAAGGCGCCGAGAGGAGAACCGACGTGCCCCATATGCTCGCGGACAATATCGACGAGATCATCACCGATCCGGCGACTTACGCGGACGAAGCGCTGTATCACCAGATCTTCGCCGAACTGCGCAGCGCCGATCCGGTGCATTGGTGCGCGCCGGCCCAATATCACCCCTTCTGGGCGGTGACCCGGCACGCCGACATCATGCGGGTGGAACTGGATGCCGCCAATTTCCGCAACGAGCCGCGCCAGTTCCTCGTCACCATCGACGACCAGCAGATGATGGAGGAACAGACCGGCGAAAGCAATTTCGCGCGCAACCTCGTCGCGATGGATAACCCCGATCACAAGGCCTATCGCGCGCTGACCGCCGACTGGTTCGGCGCCAAGAGCGTCCGCGCGCTCGAGGAGAAGATCACCGAACTGGCCCGCGAAACCGTCGACCGCATGGTCGCGATGGGCGGCACCTGCGACTTTGCGAAGGAGATCGCCGCCTGGTATCCGCTGCGCACGATCATGATCGTCCTCGGCGTGCCGCGCGAAGACGAGCCCTTGATGCTCGAACTGTCCCAGAAAGTGTTCGGCGGCAGCGATGCCGACACCGGCGGCGGCGAAGGCATGGCATCGATGCTCGAGGCCTTTGCCGCGTTCAACGACTATTTCGGCCGCGTCGTCGCCGACCGGCTGGTGAATCCGCAGGACGATGTCGCGACGCTGTTGTCGACCGCGACGATCGACGGCGCGCCGATCGGCGAGGCCGAGCGCAACGCCTATTTCCTGATCATCGCGGCGGCGGGACACGACACCACCAGTTCGGCGATCTCGGGCGGCCTGCTGGCGCTGATCCGCAATCCCGACCAGATGGCGAAGCTGCGCGCCAACCCCGATCTGATGCCCCAAGCGGTTGACGAGTTCATCCGCTGGACGACACCGGTAAAACATTTCTTCCGCACTGCGGTGGCGGATTGCGAGGTCGGCGGACAATCGGTGAAGGCCGGCGACAGCCTGATGATGTGCTATCCCTCGGCGAACCGCGACGAGGCGGCATTCGACGATCCGATGGAATTTCGCATAGACCGCAAACCGAACCGTCAACTCGCGTTTGGCTACGGCCCGCACGTCTGCCTCGGCCAGTTTCTCGCCAAGATGGAAATCCGGATTCTCTTCACCGAACTGCTCGCGCGCATCGATGACATCGAGCTCGCCGGCGAGCCGGCATGGGTGAAGGCCAATTTCGTGTCGGGGCTCAAACGCTTGCCGATCCGCTATCGCTGCGAGGGAGCAGCGTCCGTCACCGGTGGATGACGGAAATCAGTCACGCTATCCGCTGCGCGATCTTGGCTAGAGAGAGGCAGATAATAGCAGGCTTTCCATGCCTTTTTCCAATGGATCGGCGAACAGTCTCGATTGGACAGGACATGGGTGTGGGTGGGACACAGTCAACAAGACCCGCGGCCACGAAGCCGCGGTGACAAAATAGATGGGATGGAGGACCTTATGACAGCATTTCGCGTATTTTCGGCTGCTCTGCTCGGCGCGACCGCGCTGGCTTCGACGCCGGCATGGGCGCAGGACAGCGGCGGTGAAACGCCCGCCGAAGCCGAAGCTTCGGGCGGCATCGTCGATATCGTCGTCACCGCGCAGCGCCGCTCGGAATCGCTGATGAAGGTCCCGGTCGCCGTCTCGGCGCTCAACACCGAAGACCTGACGCGCCAGGGGATCACGTCCAGCTTCGACCTCAGCGGCTCGGTTCCCTCGCTCCAGGTGACGAGCGCGTTCGGCGAGGCGCAGCCCAATTTCACGATGCGCGGCATCGGCGTGGGCAATGAATATGGCGCCAACCAGGTGTCGCCGGTCGGCGTCTATACCGACGACAATTACCTCAGCGCCCGCACGATGCACGGGTTGCAGCTTTACGACCTCGAACGCGTCGAGGCGCTGCGCGGGCCGCAGGGCACGCTCTACGGCCGCAACACCACCGGTGGCGCGATCAACTTCATCTCGAACAAGCCGAACCTCGAACCGGGTGCGCGCGGTTATGTCGAGGCAGGCTATGGCCGCTTCAATGAAGTCCGCGGCCAGGGCGCGATCGAAGGCACGCTGATCGACGACGTTCTCGGCTTTCGCGCTGCGGTCAATTATGTCGAGGCCGACGGTTATGTGAAGAATATCTTCCCCGGCCAGCCCGACGCCAATTCCAAGGATTCGATCGCCGGCCGCCTGATCATCCGCGCCAAGCCCAGCGAAAAGCTGGACATGATGCTGAAGTTCACGGGCAGCAAGGGCAAGCCGACGCAGGCCGCCGCCTTCCACCGCAACGACGGCACCGGCACCTCGACCTATTTCCGCTCGAACGACAATCTCAGCTTCTTCGAGACCAACCAGCCCGACCTCGGCTTCAACGACGTCAAGAATGCGGGCGTCCAGTTCAACATCAATTACGAACTGACCGACAGCCTCTCGCTCCAGACGCTGACCGCCTATGATTGGTCGAAGCAGGCGCTGTCACAAGAAGGATCGGGCACGCCCGTCGTCGGCTTCCTGCAGACCAACTACGGCGACGTCTACAAGCAGTTCAACCAGGAAGTGAAGCTGGCGTACAGCGGCGACAGCACCAATGTGCAGGCCGGCGTCTATTACGGTTGGGACAGCATCAACAACGTCGACAAATATCGTCTCGTCAGCACGCTCTATTTCTACCAGCACTACCGGCAGGAGCGGAACAGCTACGCCGCCTTCGCACAGCTTGACCAGGACATCGGCGACCATTTCGGCTTCACCCTCGGCGTGCGCTATACGAAGGACAGCAACCATCATTACGATGCCTATTCCTTCCTGACCGCCTTTGCCGACCCAACCACGTCGCCGGCGTTCGGCACCTATGATTTCGATCCGACCGATCCCGACGCCGCGGCGATCACCTTCACCCACGGCAGCATCTCGCCGACCGGGGTGATCACCCCCGAAGCGTCGAAGCGCCGCAAGAGCAGCCGCGTCACGGGCAAGGTCGGCATCGACTACACTTTCGACAGCGGATCGATGCTCTACGCCAACTATAGCCGCGGCTATCGCGCGGGGTCGTTCGCCAGCCAGTTCTACGGCGGCAACCCGATCGATTTCGTGCCGCCCGAACAGGTCGATGCCTATGAAATCGGCGCCAAGACACGGTTGTTCGACGGGATGGCGACCTTCACCACCGCAGCGTTCCTGACCAAATACAAGAACCAGCAGCTCAACGAGGTCATCGGTACCACCGGTTTCATCCGCTCGGCACCGGGGTCGACGATCAAGGGGGTCGAGGCCGAACTCAATATCCGGCCGGTGTCGTCGCTGACCGCGAACCTGTCGGTCACCTGGCTCGACGCCACCTATGACAAATTGACGCTTTCGGGGGTCAATCTCGACGGCAACAACCTGCCGAATGCGCCGACATGGACGATCAACGCCGGTGCCGACTGGACGATCGGGTCGATCGGATCGGGCGAAGTCGTCTTCTCGCCGAACCTCGTCTACACCAGCAAGCAGTTCTTCTCGCCGTTCAACAACGAGGCCGGCAACCAGTTCCTCAACTCGCCCGGCCATGTGCTCGCCGACGCGACGCTGGGCTGGGAAGGCGAGCAATTGTCCGTCCGGCTGTGGGCGACCAATATCTTCAACAAGAAATACTTCATGTACGGCCTCAACCTGCGCGATGCCTTTGGTTACGACTATCTGCTCCACGCACCGCCGCGCATGTATGGCGTGACCGCGCGCTACAAATTCTAGGAAAAAGGAGAGTGGCCGGCGGGGTCTTCGGGTCCCGCCGGTTGCCGTTCCCGTACAACGACCGATGAATAGGACGACCGACAAGCCGACATCCGAACGCACCACCGGCGGCTGCCTCTGCGGCAGTGTGCGTTACAGCTTCGGCGGTGCGCCTTTGCTCACCGCCATCTGTCATTGCCGCCACTGCCAGCGCCAGTCGGGCAGCGCCTTCGGGATTGTCGCGGCGGTGCCCGAAGCGGATTTCGACCTGCAGGGCGAAACCCGGACATTCCACGACAGCAGCGACAGCGGCCGGACGGTCGCGCGCGTCTTTTGCCCCGCCTGCGGATCGCCGATCCTGTCGACGATCGAACCGATGCCGGGCATCATGCTGATCAAGGCGGGCACGCTCGATGACCCGACCGGGCTCCATCCCGCGATCGAGGTCTATTGCGACCGCGCCCTGCCCTTCCTGCCCGCACTGGCCGGAACCGAACGCCACGCCGGATCGAACATCTAGGACAATCGAATGAGCGCAATCCTGAATCTGGACGGCAAGGTCGCCGTCATCACCGGGGCCGCGTCGGGCATCGGCCGCCAGACGGCGACGCTGTTTCATGCGCTGGGCGCGCGGCTGCTGCTGACCGACATCGATACCGCCGGGCTGGAGGCGTTTGCTGCCGAGCTCGACGGCGACGTACTGACAGCGACGCATGACGTCACCAGCGCCGACGCATGGCACGCGGTGTTCGGGCAGGCGGGCGCGGCATTCGGCCGGCTCGATATCCTCGTCAACAACGCCGGCATCATGATGTCCAAACCCTTTGCCGAAGCCGGGATCGACATTCTGCGGCGGCAGATGGCGATCAATGTCGAGGGCATCTATATGGGGATGCAGGGCGCGTTGCCGCTGATGCGCGCCGCGATCGCCGCAGGCGCTGGGACCACCTCGATCGTCAACATCTCTTCGGTCTATGGCAAGGTCGGCGGCGCGCAGTTCGCGGCCTACAGCGCGTCCAAGGGTGCGGTGCGCGGACTCAGCAAGGCGGTGGCGATCGAGCTGGCCGGCACGGGCATCCGGGTCAATGCCGTCCTGCCCGGGCCGGTGGCAACGAACCTTGGCGCCAGTTGGGACCCGCCCACCGATGCCGAAGGCACCCCCCTCACCCCAGAGGCCGCGCTGGCGGCATGGACAAAACTAATCCCGATGGGCCGGCTCGGCGATGCCAACGACATCGCGCCGCTGATCGCCTTCCTCGCAAGCGACGCCGCCGCCTTCATCACCGGTTCCGAATTTATCGCCGACGGCGGCTATACCGCCGCCTGACCGGCGTCAGGGCATCGCGCGCTCGAGCTCGGCAAGGTCGAAATAATCGCGCCAGGCAGCGATACGGCCGCTGCCGTCGATCTCGAAAATCCCGGCGGCGCGCACCGATGTCCAGCCCTGTCCCGCAAAACGGAAACGATCCTCGCGCTCGGTGAAGACGATATTGCCGTTCGCCGCGATGGCGAGAATGCGCCAGTCGATCGCCTCCGCAGCCAGAAACGGCGCCAGCATGTCCATCGTCGCCGCGCGGCCATGCGCCGGTTCGAGCGGGATACCCGCGCACACGACATCGTCGGCCAGCAATCCGGCGATGGCCGTGGCATCGCGGCGATTGAACGCCGCCACCAGTGCCTCGACCACGGCGACCGGACCGGCCGTCACCCGAGCGGAACCTGCGTCGGCTGACCCGAACCGGCGCTGACGCCGCCGTCGGCGACGACGATCGACCCGAACATGAAACCTGCCTCGTCGGAAGCGAGGAAGGCGGTCAGGTTCGCGATCTCTTCCGGCCGCCCCGGGCGCTGCGCCGGGATTTCCTTGATCCAGCGGTCGAGCAGGTCGGGCAACGCCTTGAACGCGTCGGTGGCCGGGGTCTCGATGAACCCCGGACAGATGGCGTTGATCCGCACGCCCTCGCGCGCATGATAGACCGCCATCGCCCGCGTCAGCTGGATGACCGCCCCCTTCTGGGCCGAATAGGAGGGATAGGCCCCCTCGCCGCCCAGCCCCGAAATCGACGCGATGTTGATGATCGTGCCCTTGGTCTTGCGCAGGTGCGGGATCGCGGCGCGCGAGGAGAAGAAGACCGAGTCATAATTCACCGCATTGCTGCGCCGCCAGTCCTCGGTGCTATGCTCGTGGATCAATGCCACCGCGGCAACCGCCGCATTGTTGACAAGGATGTCGAGACCGCCGAACAGTTCGACCGCATGCGCGATCAGCGCCTCGACGTCGCCCTCTTCGCCGACGTCGGTCGCCATGAAATGCGCGTCCGGGTTGGCGAGGCGCCGCAGCGCCTCGTCGCCCCGCGCCTGCGTCCGGCCGCAGAACAGCACCTGCGCCCCGTCGTCGAGCAGCCGGCTGACGATGGCGTAGCCGATCCCGTCGGTGCCGCCGGTGACGATCGCCGCCCTACCGCTCAATTTTCCCATCGGATCAGTCCTTGTCCCAGCGCGTGATGTCCATCGCGCTCTCGACGCCCAGCGGCGCATAAGCACCAAGTATCGCCTGTTCGAACGTGCCGATCGTTTCCTCGACCGTGCCGTCGGGCTCGGTCATCCGGACCCGTGACAGCCGCTGGACGTGCAAATTCTCAAGCTTTGTCGGGTCGAGATCGGCGACCGCGAAATCCTCGCGCTCGACGCGCAGCGCACCATGGTAATTGCCGTGGAACCATTCGCTGTGGAAATAGCCGATGCCCTTCATCTGCATCCGATGGAACGGTTCGAACTCCAGCCGGTAGGGACCGGTGCCGTAATCGACGGTCAGCACGCCGCTCTTCGGCCACAGCGTACCGGGTTCGAGCACCGTTTCCATCTCCGCATTTTCGGTTTCGAGGAAGGATTCGGGGCCGGTACCGTCGGGGCAGAGCACCGACCTTTTGTTCCACACATGCCCGCTCGGCTCGGCGGCGATGTGGAAGAAGAAGCTCTTGTCCTTGAAATTGAGCGGGGTCCATTGCCAGAAATAGCCCTGCTCGCCCGCCAGTGGATTGGGCTGCGGG
The DNA here is from genome assembly GCF_001307295.1 of Sphingopyxis macrogoltabida. Taxonomy (NCBI): domain Bacteria; kingdom Pseudomonadati; phylum Pseudomonadota; class Alphaproteobacteria; order Sphingomonadales; family Sphingopyxidaceae; genus Sphingopyxis; species Sphingopyxis macrogoltabida. The sequence goes on from NZ_CP012700.1 coordinate 2,315,349, forward strand.
TCCGACATGCCGATCGGACGCGTCCCCCACGACCGGTCGCGGGTGCCGGTGCACAGCGGGCTCAAATCGATGCGTTTGCCGTCGATGCTGATCCAGCCGGTCCAGTGGCCGTTCTGGGTCAGGCGCGTATAGTCGAGGAAACCCTTGGTACCGACGCGGCGCATGAAGCGCGGTTCCTCGATCGGAAAGGCGCGGCCGGTGATCGTGATGTCGGCGGCGATACCGTCATGCTCGTCGACGACGATCCGCAGCTTCTGGAGCGGCTCGACCACCTCGATGCGGATCGGGCCGACCGACGTGTCCATGCGATCGGTCAGGACGCGGCTGCCGCGCAGGCAATGCTGCACCCCGTCGACCTGAATCGAAATGCCGCAGTCGATGATGTTGAGGTGCGGATAGATGCCCATGCCGGCCAGGAAGAACAGCGACCCGTCGGGCTCGTAGCCGTTGAACCAGTAACGGTCATAGAAATTGCGGTCGGTGCCCGAATAGGCGATCGGCTCGGGAGTCTGGTGGATCGCGAAATCGTCGGCGGCGGTCAGCATGTTTATCTCCAATATGGGGAGGGATCAGAAATTGGCGGAGGCGACGCGGCGTCGCTCGACCGAGCGTGCGAGTTCGCGCCAGATATCGGCATCGAGCGCGCGCGCTTCGTCATCGTCGCGGTCTTCGAGCGCCGCCTGCAAGTCGATGAGCGCAGCGCGCAGCCGGTCATTCTCGGCTTCGAGCGCCGATACACGGAGGTCGGGCGCCGCGGGGGTCGCGATCGCGACGCCCCCACGCTGCAACAGCGCGCGCACCGCCGCATTCTCTTCGAACAATCGCGCCGCGGCGCGGTCGAACTCTTCGGCGATCATGTCGATCATCGCCGATCCCATCGCGACATTATTGGCGCGAAAGCCGGTGAGTTCGGGGACGATTTCGGCGCGCAAACGCGCGGCAAGGTCACGCGCGGCGACCGGGATCGACGGTTTCATAAATGCCCCATCAGTTCGAGTATCGCGCGGTCCTGCGCATTGCGCAGCCACCAGGCGGCATAGGCATGGATCACCTCGCGCTCGCCGCTCGTCGTCGTCCACGCGTGGGCGCAGCTATTCCAGATGCCCTGCCCCTTCACGCAATTGAGCAACTCCCACCAGTGCAAGGCCTCGGGATCGGCGTTGAGCCCGCTCGCCGCCTCCCAGATGCGGATCGCATCCTCGCGCGGCGCGATGCCGCTGCGCCGCTCGTCCTTGCCAAAGGAAAAGACGCGCGCGAGGCTCCACGCGAGATCCTCCAAGGGATCGCCGCGATGCGCCATTTCCCAGTCGAGCACCGCGACCAGATTGCCGCCGTCGTCGTAAAGGAAATTCCCGGCGCGGAAATCGCCATGCACCATCGCCAGCTTCTGCGCCGGCGGCGGCGGGTTGCGGCGCAGCCAGCGGATCGCGGCGCGGGTGACCGGTTCGGGGCCGACGTCATTCTTGTCGAGCGTCGCTTCCCAGAAATCGAGTTCCTGCATCGCCGTGCTCTCGGGCGTCGCGGGGACCATGAACTCCAGATCGAGTTTTTCGACCGGCACCGCGGCGAGGCGCCCCATCGTGCCCCACATCTGCTCGGCGATATGCGGCAGCTTGTCCTGCCAATCCGGTTCCTGAAGCTGATATTCGCTGTTGTGATAACCGCGCAGATCCTCGGCGATCGAGATCGCGCCGCCCATCGGGCCGGGGTCTTCCTCGAGCAAGATCATCCGCGGCACCGGAATGCCATGGCCATGGATCGCGCGGTACGAACTATATTCGTGGTGGCGGTCGCTATCGACGTTGCTGACCGGCGGGTCGCGGCGCAGGATCAGCCGGTCGCGGTGGGGCCCCTCGGCATCCGCATAGGAAAGGTCGAACCGGTAGGTCTCGCGCGAAGCGCCGAGCGGCAGCCGGTGCAGCCCGTCAATCCGCACATCGCGCCAATCCGGAAAGCGCGCCTGCAGATAGGCGGTCATATCGGCTTCGGTCAGCGCTTTCATGTCGGGGTCACCATCAGCTTGATGTCGGACCCGCCCCCCGACAGCGATGCGAAGGCGCGATCGACGTCGGCAAGGCCGACCGTTCCAGTGACCATCGGCGCGAGGCTGTCGGGATCGGCCGAGATCATTGCAAAGGCATCGGCGAAATCGGCGGGCGAATAGGCAAAGACGAAACGCAGTTGCAGCGCCTTTTGCAGGAAGAAGGCAGGCTCGATCGGATCGGTTTCCATACAGGTGCCGACCACGGTGATCGTCGCACCGACCGGCGCCGCCGCGCCGATCGCCATCAGCATGCCGGGCTTGCCAACGCAGTCGAACAGGATCGCCCGCTCGCGCTTCTTCAGCTCGGGTGCCCGCGCCATCGCATCCGACAGGCCAAGCGGCAGGCCAAGGTCGTTCCACCACCCCTCGCCCGCCGCATCGCCGGGCGCGAGCACGGCGTCGGCACCCAGCCGCGCCGCCATCTCGCGCCGCGCCGCATTGGGTTCGATCGCGAGCACCGGCCCGAAGCCGCGTGCCTTCAGCCGCCTGATCACGAACAATCCCACCGGGCCGCAACCGAAGACGGCAAAGGCACAGCTCGCATCGGCGCCGCTTTCGGCAACCGCGTGGACGGCAACCGAGAGCGGTTCGGTCAGCGCCGCGATATCGGTCGGCACATGATCGGGCACCGCGAAGGCCGTATCGGCCTGGAGCAGCATCTGTTCGGCAAAAGCGCCGTTGAAGCGGTTCGAATAGCCGATCAGTTCGACGCCGTCCGGCCCGGCGATGAACGGCTGCGCAACGACACGCTGGCCGCGCTCGAACCCGTTCGAGGCTTCGAGGACCTCGCAGCAATATTCATGCCCCATCACGACCGGCTTCGCGGGGTCCATGAAGCCGCGAAAACCCGCACGGTGGAGCAGGTTGCACAGATGATCGCTATGATCCTTGGCATGCAGGTCACTGCCGCACACACCGCACACCAGCGGCCGGGTCAGCAATTGCCCGGCGCCGGGCACCGGCTCGGCGATATCGGTCAGGGCGAGCGTGCCGCCATCGAGGACCATGGCCTTCATAGACTTCCATTCCCAATCGTCCGCATTCCCGAAAGGCGCTGCGGATCATGGAAAGAGGCTATGGTCCGGCGCGCGTCATCGCCAGTGACGGAAACCCGCTATTGCCTGGGACCCGTGCTCGATTGCAGCGCGGTCGAGGCGCCCAAATGGCGAACATCTCGGCCGGAAAGACGCGCCGGAAAGGCTGGTTGCCTTTCCAAGCGGCTTTCAGGCCGGGAGGGAAGCCATTTGGGCGTCCCGTAGGGATTTGATCAAAATGGCCCATTGCTTCGTCGAGAAGTCTCGACATATCGACATATGTCTTCGCCTTCCCTCCTTGCACTGAGCCATTTTGCTTCAAACCTCGACCGCGCTGCAATCGAGCACGGGTCCTAATGACTGCCGAAAATCTTGGCGGTCATCGCTGCGCGATTATGGACATCCAGCTTGCGATAGATGCGCCGCAAATGGTTTTCGACGGTGAATTCGGAGATGCCGGCGATGAAGGCGACCTGCTTGTTCTGCTTTCCCGCACCGATGAGCTGGGCGATCTGCAACTCGCGCGACGACAGTTTCGCCGCGACCCCGCCGGCGGCGGGTCCGCTGTCGGAGAGCGCCGCCTGCAACGTGCCGCGGCCCCCGGTACCCGCCAGGATCTCCTCGAACAACTGGCTGACCACCATCTGCGAAATCGCCGCGCTTTCCCGTTCGAGCAACCCGTGCGCGACGTCCGATTTGCGGTGCCCGTCCGGGTGGCAATGTGCGCCGATCAGCAGGTAGAAATCGGGCAGCACCTGCTGCACCCACGCGCCGACGACATCGACCGAATGGCAGTTGATGAACTGGCGATATTCGGTCGCACCGTCGGCGACGCGGTCGAGCCGGTCCTCGCCCCAGCGGATCATCCGGCCGCAGCGGTCGGTGCGATCGATCACCCGTGTGAAGGGGTCTTCCTCGAACACCCGGCCGTCCTTGTACGCATGCTGCGCCTCTTCGGAGACGCCATGGTGGAACAAATAGGTCAGGTCGGTCGCACCCTGTGACTGCGCCGAAAAGAAGATCGACAGACTGTCGAGACCGCACGATGCGATCATCTGGTCGGCCCGGGCCGCAATATCGCGTGAAACCAGCATGTTTCCTCGCTCCTCTCCCTTCACGCACGGCTTTTGCCGCGTCGTCCCGTTCAAAGCTTCTTTGAACGATTTCGTCCTACCATGACCGCGCGACAGGAGTCCACAGGCTGGCGGGCGACGGACGCAAAGGAAACCCGGCCTCCCCTTGGCGCCCGCCGCGACGGACCGTCAGAAGCGGTAGCCGAGCGTCACGCCATAGGTCGCCGGTTTTGCCGCATAGCGGACGACGGTGTCCTGCCCCGCAACGACGTTGGTCCAATAATAGGTGCCGGTGACATTCTTGCCCCACAGCGTCGCTTTCCAGCGGCCGTCGGGTTCCTCGATCCCCAGTTGCAGGTCGAGCAGCGCATAATCGTCGATCTTGTACAGCGGCGTTTCGCCGACGATCGCGTTGGTGGCGCTGCGATAGGTCAGTTGGGCGCCGCCGAACAGATTGAGTCCGCTGCTCAGTGGAATGTCGGCGCGCATATTGGTGGCGGCCTGCCACTTCGGGGTGAAGGGCACCCGCGTCCCGGCAAAGTCCGCCTGCACGCCGCCCGCATTGACGCCGACATAACGGTCGATCTCGGAGTCGACATAGGTCAGCGCCGCGCCGACGCTCAGCCCCTCTGTCGGCCGCGCCTGCAACTCCAGTTCGAAGCCCTGAAGATGCGATTTTGGGATGTTGATGATCGCATCGAGAATTCCGAAGGTCGCATCGATCAGTTTCGAGCGAAGCTGCTTGTTGCGATAGTCCATATAGAAGACCGCACCGTTCAGCGACACGCGGCGATCGGCGAACTGCGCCTTGAAACCACCCTCGTAATTGAGGATCGATTCCTGCACCGCGGGATTGAACTGCGCGGTCGACGAGGCGTTGATGTTCCCGAACGTCCCCGCCTTGTAGCCCTTCGACACATTGGCATAGATGAGCAGGTCGCTCGACGGCTTGAAATCGACGCCCGCGCGCCACGAGATATTGTCCTCGTTGAGCTGGCTCTTGAACTCCGGCCCGTTGAAGAAATTCTCGTCGAGCACGAAACAGTCGGTCGGACCCAGCGCCGGCCGGGTCGGGTCGCCCGACAGCAGGCGCGAGAAGAAGGTGAACAGCGCCGAGGTCAGGCCGTCGCCGCCGTCGCGGTTACAGATGGTCGCACTGCGCCGCGCATCGGTATAGCGGATGCCGCCCTTGACGGTCAGCTTATCGCCGATGTCGAACTCGACATTGCCGAACGCGGCAAGATTGCGCATCCGCTGGTCGCTGTAATTTTCGCTGGTCGTGATCCCGAAATTGTAAAAGGCCGACGAGTCTCCATAGAGCAGGTTCTCGATATAATAGACCTTGTCGCGGCTGTAGTTACCGCCGACGATGAACCGGACGCGGCTGGCCGGATCGTTGGCGATCCGCAATTCCTGCGAAAGGCTGCGGATGCGCCCGGCAAAAGCGCGCAGGTCGATGTCCTGCAGGTTCATCCCGTCCTGATCGAGAGCGCCGCGCTGATTGAACCGGCTATACGCCGAAATCGAGGTCAGCGTCAGACCGCCGCCCAATTCGATATCGCCGCGCAGCGAAGCCTGCGCGAACTTGCGGTTGATGAACATGCCGTTGTCGGTCGACCAGTCGGCGGCCCGCGACGTCAGCGGCGATCGCGGATAGTCGCGGACGATCTGGGTGTTCGACACCGCCTGTTCGTTGAAGGCGAGATATTGCACCGCGAGCGGGTCGCTCTTGTCCTGCCAGCCGTTGATGTTGAGCTGGAAGCTCATCGTGTCGCTCGGCTCCCAGTCGAGCAGGAAGCGGCCCGCGAGTTCGCGGACGCGGCCGTTTTCGTCGTCGCGGGTATAGCTTTTCTGCCAGGGCCCGCTGCGCGCGCCGCGAATGGCGACGCGGGCGCGAAGCGTCTCGCTCAGCGGACCGCTGATATAGGCATTGCCGATAAAATGGTTGAAGCGGCCATAGCTCGCCTCGACCCCCGCCTCGAAATCGGCAGTGGGTTTGGCGGCGATATAGTTGATCGCACCGCCGGTGGAATTCTGCCCGAACAGCGTGCCCTGCGGCCCCTTCAGCACCTCGATGCGCTCGAGGTCGAATGCGGTCAGCGTGGTCAGCACCGGGAACGGCAGCGGAACCTGGTCGAGATAGACGCTGGCGGTCGGATAGGAGCCGAGCGAGGTGTCGTAGAAGCCGACACCGCGCAGCGTGAACACCGGCGTGTTGTTGGCGCTGTTGGTGTAGCTGAGGCCGGGGACCGCCTGTGCAATATCGGCGGCGGAGGTGATCTGGCGTTCGCTGAGGTCTTCCGCGCCGACCGCCTTGATCGTCAGCCCGACGCGGTTGATCGATTCCTCGCGCTTGTTCGCGGTGACGATGATCTCGTTGCCGTCGAACCCGCTCGCCGCGGGCGCGGCCGGCCCTGCTTCCTGGCCATAGGCGGCGGCCGGCGCAGCCCCCAATGCCAGCATCGAACAGCCGATTGAAATGGCGACACGCATGGAACCCATCGATCCTCTCCTCCCGTTGTGGCCCGCATTTTCGCGAGTCCATGTCCCGGCGAGGACGCCCCGCCGGACGTCTTCATTTCACATTGACGGACATCCGTCAATATCGTTCGACGATTTCGTGTGATGACAGTGTAAGACGGTTTCGAAGACAGATGATGGACGCCGGGTGCCGCATAAGTTACATGCGGGACATTCAGGGGCAGGAACCGAAATGGCGACAAATATGAAAACGGCACGGAAAAGTGCGACAGCGGACGAAGCGGCGGAGGCAAAGACGGCAAGCGACGGATCGGTCGCCAGCGCCGCCGACCGCGTTTCGGAATCGATCTTGCAGGGCATAAGGTCGGGGTCATTCGTGCCCGGACAGCACCTGCTGGAACCCGATCTGACGCGCCGGCTCGGCATCAGCCGGGGGTCCTTGCGCGAAGCGCTCAAGCATCTCGCGGCGGCCGGGATCGTCACCCTCAACCGCTTTCGCGGCGCCTATATCAGCACGCTCGACCGCAAATCGGTGCTCGACCTGCTCGACACGCTCGAACCGCTGGCGCGCTTGGGCGCGCGACTCGCTGCCGAAAATTGCGGCACCGAGGCGCAGCGCCGCCGCATGCTGGCCGCAGCCGCAAACATTGATACCGCGACGAGGGAGCGCAATCGCGGGCTCTACCTCGATCGCCGGCGGCAATTCTATGACGCGATGATCGACATCGGCGGCAATATGGAACTCGCGCGCGCGATGCCGCTCAGCCGCACCGACCTGTTCCGCGCGCAGGTCGAGACGATCCAGACCGAACGGCAGCGGATGCTGCACGCCTCGGGCTATGCGAAAATCACCAAGGCGATCGTCGAAAACGACCCCGCCGGAGCCGATCGCGCGGTTAAAAAGCACTTCGACGGCACGCGAAAAACGATCCACGAATTGCCGTCTCACGCCTTCCCATCGTTGGAAATCTAGGGATTTTCAAGCTTAACAGTCGCACACGCCCGCAATGCGTCCGTTAAAATCACTGGACGAAATCGTCCGACACGTTTAGTTCCCTCTCAACGAGCCGCGACGAATCGCGCGCCGCGGTAGAGGTGGGTCATGCTGTGCATCACAGCCATTTATCCGAACGAGCCGGGTAGCCGGTTCGACGCCGGCTATTACCAAATGTCGCATGCCAGGACCGCGCAGGCGCTGCTGGCGCCGCACGGGCTGAAGGCGATTCGCACCACCATCGGCGCCGCCGCGCTCGACGGATCGCCGCCGCCCTTCTGGGCCGTCAGCGAGATGCATTTCACGTCGCGCGCCGCGTTCGACGCCGGCATCGCCGCCGAGGGCGCGACGCTGTTCGCCGACATTCCCAATTACACCAATGTCACCCCCATCCTGCAGGTCAGCAAACTGGCCGCAGCCCATGGGACCGTACTCAATGACCACGCCGTCGAGGTTTGAAGCAAAATGGCTCAGCACGAGGAGAAAAGGCGAAGGAATATGTCGATATTTCAAGACTTCTCGACGCTGTGATGGGCCATTTTGATCAAATCCCTGCGGGACGCCCAAATGGCTTCCATCTCGGGCCGAACGCCACTTGGAAAGGCAACCAGCCTTCCCCGCGCGTCTTTCGGCCCGACCTGTTCGCCATTTGGGCGCCTCGACGGCGTGGTCATTGAGTACGGACCCAAACCCACCCAGGAGAGCGACGATGTCCGGTTACAATCCCAACACCCCCTATGTCCGCAACGCGATGAGCGACATCGGCTATATCACCGCGCTCGACGAGGTACTGAATCACCAGATCGTCGATACCTTTTCGACCGTCTCGACCTCCGAACAGAGCTGGACCGAGAAGATCTGGTCGGCGATCGTCCGCAAGGACGGCACGATGGGGATCGATTTCGGGCTCGGCCGCTATCATAACCGCGGCGTGCTCGACGGCTGGGCGGCGGTGTCGCGCGGGTCGGAGCAATGGACGGTACGCGCCAACCGCGAACTGCGCGACGATCCCTCGATTACCGAGGTCGGCCCGCTGACCTACGAGATCATCGAACCGCTCAAGAAGGTCCGTTACGCACTCGCGAAAAACGACGCGCAGCCGATCAGCTACGACATAACCTTCTCCGCCGAAATGCCGCCGTTCTTCGAGGATCGCCACAAACAGCGCGAACGCGACGGCTTCCGCGTTGGCTCCGACGTTGTCCGCTACCACCAGATCGGCGTGCCGTCGGGCTGGGTCGAGATCGAGGGCGAGCGGTTCGAGGTCAACCCCGAGGAATGGACCGAATATCGCGACCATAGCTGGGGCACCCGGCTCGACGTCGGCGCGCACAACGCCGACGTCCGCCCCTCGTCGGACTTCGGCGACGTCAAGTTTGGCGAAGGCGAGTTCGTGCTCGTCTGGAGCCCGTTCATGCTCGAAAGCCCGAACGGCGAACGCTCCTCCTTCCATTTCTATCACATGTCGAAACAGGGCCACATCTTCTACTCGTCGGGCTATCGCAACCTGCCCGACGGCACGCAGGAAAAGGTCGCGCGCGTGCGCCCCGAACTGCGCTACGACGACAAGACCCGGCGCCTGCTCGGCGGGACGGTTCATTTCGACATGCTGCAGGGCGGCACCCACAGCGTCGAGGTCGAAGTGATGGGCACCGCCGGCGTCCACCTCGGCCCCGGCCTCTATCTGGGCTTCGACGGGCGCAAGCATGGCAGCTGGCACGGCCCGCTGACGATCGAGGGCGAATATTTCCCCGACACGATGGACGTCGAGACGCTGAAGCGCATCCGCCAGCTTCGCGACTGCCCGATCCGCGTGCGGCAGGGCGACGCGGTCGGCTACGGCATCATGGAAACGATCATCCACGGCGCGCATCCCGAACTCGGGCTGACCGCAGCGAACTCGATCGTCTGACCCGATGGTGCGCGATACCGACCAGCTCGCCGCCGGCCTGCGCGACTTCCTGCCGCGCGGCGCCGGCATCACCGGGGTGACCACGCTGTCGGCGGGGCACTCGAACGAGACCTATCTGGTCGACGGTATCGGCGAGGTGCTGCGCATGCCACCGTCCGAGGAAGGCCTGCTGCCGCCCTATGATATGGCGCGGCAGCACGCCGTCCTGTCGGCGGTCGCAAACTCCGCTCCCGATGTCCCGCTGCCGCCCGTCCTCGAACTCTGCACCGACCCGTCCGTCCTCGGCGACGAATTTTTCTTGATGGGACAGGTGCCGGGCGAGGCGTTCGAATATGCGGTGCCCGACTGGCTCGCCGCCGATCCGGACGCCGGCGCCGACAGCGTCTGCCGCCAGTGGTTCGACGCGCTGATCGCGCTGCATAACATGCCCGCCGGCGCGATGCCGCCGGGCGAACGAACGGTGCAGCAGGAGGCGCAGCACTGGCTCGACGTCGCGCGCGGGGCGGAGTCGATGCCGGTGCTGGTCGATATCCTCGAGGATCTGGCCAAGCGCCCGCCGCGCACCAGCGGTGCGCCGACCCCGGTGCACGGCGACCCGAAGCATGGCAATTGCCTGTGGCACGAAGGCCGCCTGACCGCGCTGCTCGACTGGGAAATGGCCCAAATTTCGGATCCTTTGCTCGATCTCGGCTATGTGCTGATGTTCCATGATCAGGGCGAGGCCTCGCTTGCCGACGCGGGCTTTGCCCTGCCCGGCTGGTGGTCGGCCGAGCGGATGATCGCCGAGTGGGAAAAGGGCACCGGCCGCACCGCCGTCGACGTCGCGCGCTATGCGGTGCTGGGACAGGCGAAGGTCGCCGCGATCATCTCTGTCGGAGCCTATCTCTTCAACAGCGGCCGTATCGCCGATCCGCGTTTTCAGGCTTTTGCCGGGGTGCTCCCCGCCTATGTGGCGCTGCTGGAGAAGCGCGCGATGGCGGCAGGGTGAAAGACTTCGTCATTGCGAGCGAATTGCTTCGCTTCGCTCGCAATGACGAGAGGACTCAGCCCGTCTCCAATCGCACCAGCGGTGCGCCATATTCGACGAGATCGCCGTCGTTCGGCAGGATTGCCGCGACGCGGCCCGCAGTGTCGCTGACGATGTCGGTCGCCTCGCCGAGCTTGTCGACCTGCCCGACCACCGTCCCGGCCTCGACCATCGTCCCCGGGGCGACCCGCGCCGAGAAGATGCCGAGATGCGGTGCGGTGACGTCGCGCAGCGCCGCAACCGCCGCGGCGACCGCCTGGCCCGCACGCGTCAGCATCGGATTGGCGCCGCCATCGGCCTTCGCCATGAACAGCGACCAGCCGCCGCTGCGAAAATGCAGGTCGCGCCACGGTGAGGCGGTAAAGCTGGCGAGCAGCGCGCGGACCTCCTCGATCGTCGAGCTCATGCAGCATCCCCGATCATCGTCAGCAAGACCGGCAGTATCGGTTCGGTAACGATCGTCGTCGCCCCCGCGCCGCGGGCGATCCGCGCGATATCGTCATTGGCGAGCGCATGGCCGCGCACGACGCTGGCGCCGCCGATTGCCCCCGCCAGCGCCTCGGCATCGCCGGCCGCAAGCGCGCGGTCGACGTCGAACCCGTCGGGCCCGGCCGCGAAATCGACCACCGCAACGGGGCTCGCCGCACGCGCCCATTCGATAAGCTGGCGGAGCCGGGCGTCGGCCTGTTCGTTCGGCGCTTCGGTCGCAAGCGTGCCAGCATAGACCAGCCCGCCCGCGCCATCGACCGTCACCACCGTTCCCGATTTCGCGACGGCACCGTCGCCAACCCCGACGACGCACGGCCGCCCAAGCGCGCGACTGACCACCGCGGCGTGCGAGGTCGACCCGCCTTGCTCTGTCACCACCGCCCGCGCCGCGATCATGCCATGGACGTCGTCTGGGCTCGTCGTCTTGCGCACGAGGATCACATCCTCGCCTGCCGCCGCGCGGCGTTCGGCTTCGTCGGCGTCGGCGACCAGCACGCCGGTCGCAGCGCCCGGACAAGCTCCCTCGCCCGTCGCAAGCACCGCCGCACCATCGGTCGCGCCGTCGCTGAGCCGCGGCAGCAGCAGCGTCCGCACCTGTTCGGCGCTGACCCGCGACAGCGCGGTGGCGGGGTCGATGCGACCCTCGGCAACCATGTCCACCGCAAAGCGCACTGCAGCCGCCGGCGCACGCTTGGCGGCGCGCGATTGCAGCAGGTAGAGCTGCCCCGACTGGACGGTGAATTCGATATCCTGCACGTCGCCATGCTCGCGTTCGAGCCGGTCGCTCGCGGCGAGCAGCGCGGCATGCGCCTCGGGCTCGGCCGTCGCCATGGCATCGAGCGGCAGCGGGGTGAATTTCCCCGACACGACATCCTCGCCCTGCGCGCGCGGCAGATATTCGCCGTAGGGCTCGGCCTCGCCGGTCAGCGGATTGCGACTGAACAGCACCCCGGTGCCGCTGCGTTCGTCGAGATTGCCGAACACCATCGCTTGGATCGTCACCGCGGTGCCGAGGTCGTGCGGGATATTGTTATGCTCGCGGTAGCGCCGCGCGCGCCGCGTGTTCCAGCTTTCGAACACCGCGCGCACCGTCGCGAGCAACTGGTCGCGAACGCTTGCCGGCACCGGCCCGCCCGCCGCCTCGACCGCCGCGCGCCAGTCGCCGGGCGCGGCATTGCCCTCCAGTTCGACCGGCGCCTTGAGCACGATCGAGGCATAAAGCTCGAGGAAGCGCCGGTGCGTGTCGCGCGCGAAACCGGCGAGCCCCGTTTCCGCCGCCAGCGCTGCTTCGCCGGCATCGTCGATGCCGAGGTTGAGCACCGTGTCCATCATTCCGGGCATCGATATGGCGGCGCCCGACCGCACCGAAAGCAACAGGCGCTTCTCGCCCGCGCCGAAGCTGCGACCGGTTTCGCTTTCGAGCCATGCCAGCCCGGCGTCGATCTCCTCCGCCAGCCCGGCCGGAAAATCGCCGCTGTCGAGAAAGGCAAGGCATGCCTTCGTGCCGATCACGAACGCCGGCGGCACGGGCAGGCCGAGCCCGCGCATCCGCGCGATCGACCAGGCCTTGCCGCCCGCCGCTTCCTTCGTCGGCGATTCGCTGCCGTCCAGCCGGATCGTCCAGCCGCTCATTCGTCGCGCTCCGTGCCCATGATGCGCAGCAGCTCCTCGTGCAATTCGAACCAGACGGTGTGATAGCTGTCGCGGCGGATATCGCTGACCCATTCGATATCGCCATCCTCGGCCGCCTCGAGCGCCTCGATCAACTTGTCGCCATAAATCTTCAGCCGCGGCAATCCGCGCGCAAGTCCGGCAAGGATCCGTTCGGCCTGTTCGTGCAAGGCGCCCAGCCGGTCGACGATCTTCGCGTCATAGTCCTTGTCGCGATGATCGTTCGCGACCTTCTGTCCACCGACGTCGAGCGTCTGCCAGTCGGTGATGATCTGCTTCAGCGTCCGGTTGATTCGCTCGAACCCGTCATAGGCCGAACGAAACCCCGCATCGTCGCGCAAATGCTGGAAATGCAGGCCATAGCGCGACTGCAGTGCGACGCCCGCGAGCGGGGTCAGCGCATACGCCCCCTTCGCCTCGATCGCGCGGCCGGTCGCGACGGCGTCGGCCAGCAACGCGGCGGCGCGCTCCTCGCTCAGGCCGACGAGTTCGCCGATCGCCTTGGCGGGCGCGTGGCGCTTGATCGCGGCGCCGTGCAGCGCCAGGTCGCGGTCGTTCACGCCCCCTCTCCTTCCAGCAACCAGACGCGGCCGACACGTTCGACCCCGTCCTGATAATCCTCGGTTGTCTTTGCGGGCGCGCTCGCCTCGATCATCACCGTGTCGCCGTCGCGAATCCCCGCGATCTTCGCGTTCATCAGGCACGGAATATTATATTCGCGGGTCAGGATGCCGAGGTGCGAGCGCACCGTGCCGCCGGCGCAGATGACGCCCGCAAACTGCTCGATAATCGGCGCGGTCAGCGTCCCGCCGCTGTCGTCGATCACCGCGATCGTTCCGGGCGGCACGCCGTCGGTCAGATAGGCGAGCACGCGGTCGTTCGAGCGGATATAGCGTGCCGTGCCGCTAATATCCTGCGGATGCTGGACGACATTGTCGCCGACCCCGCGTAGCGCGCGACCCTCGCCATCGGCCTCGCTCGACGGTGCTTCGGGATGCGCGAAACCGGCATCGGTCGCCGCATCGTCGCCCGCCGATTTATAGGCTTCGGGCCGCTCAGCGACCGAAATGCTGGCCGACCAGTCGAAGCGGTGCCCGCTCGCCAGCAAGCGCGCCTCGATCGCCGCAAAATCCTCCTTGGTCAGCAGGTCGTCGGCACCCGCCATGGTGAAGGCATCCCAGTCCCGCCCCGATTCGCGAAACCGGTCGCGCACCAGTTGCTGCACCAGCCCCAGCGTCGCCTCGACCAGCGGCGATGCCGGCGGCTTCACATGAAGTGCATTGTCGATAGGCAGCTTGGCCAATCCTCATCCCCTGACGTCGTTTCTTTGTCCGCTAGGTGACCGAAGCGCGCCCTGATGTCAATAAGCATTGGGCAAAATCGTCGAACGATATTGACCAATGAATGCTCTTTCCCCTATGAAGCTTCGACAAGCAGCATCGGGGAAGGATGACGACATGGGCCTGACGGCGAATCCGCGCATTTTGGTGGTCAACGACGACGGCATCGACGCGCCGGGAATCGTGCTGCTCGAAGAGATCGCGCGCCAGTTCAGCGACGACGTCTGGGTCGTCGCACCCGACGAGGAACGATCGGGCGCGGGCCATTCGATGTCGATCAGCCACCCGGTGCGCGTCGTGCAGCGCGACGAACGCCATTGGGCGGTACGCGGCACCCCGACCGATTGCGCGCTGCTCGGCATCTATGAGTTCATGACCGACAAGGCGCCCGACCTGATCCTGTCGGGGATCAACCGCGGGCCGAACCTCGCCGAGGACATCACCTATTCAGGCACCGCGTCGGCGGCGATGGAGGGCGCGGTGCTCGGCATTCCCGCGATCGCGCTCAGCCAGATCATCCGTTACCAGAGCCCGATCCATTGGGACACGGCGCGCAAATATGCGCCGATCGTGATCCGGCAATTGCTCGAACTCGACTGGACGCCCGGGCTGTTCGTCAACGTCAACTTCCCCAACTGCCCGGTCGACGAGGTCACCGGCATCCGCGCGACGACGCAGGGCCAGCGCCCCTCGGGATGCTTCCGCCCCGTCCGCCGCGTCGACGAGCGCCACGTCCCCTATTACTGGATCAAGATCGGCTTCCCCGAAGGCGGCGACGACGACGGCAACGACCTGCATGCGGTGCTCGACAACAAGGTGTCGGTGACGCCGCTGCAACTCGAAATGACCGCGCATGCGGTGGTGCCGGAGATCGCCGCGCTGTTTGCCGATGCGGACGCGGCGGCGGGCTGATCGACGAGCGACAATTTGGATGGGAAGCTGCCCTTCAAATCTCGTCATGCTGAACTCGTTTCAGCATCCATGGCCTGAACTCGAATTTGGCGCAGCGCCGAAGTAAACGGCAGACCATGGATCCTGAAACAAGTTCAGCATGACGATGAAAGAGACGGCAGTTCCCGGCTGAAAACCGTCATCGAGCGTCCTTCAGCCGCAGGCCTCGATCGCCTGACGCGCCAGCGACGCGAGCCGGGGAAAGGCTTCGGCGCGCTCGCGGGCGTGGGCGCTGTTCGCGCTGCCGCGGATCACCCGCCCCTTGATGCCGTGAAAGATCGCCGCGAGGCGGAAGAAGTTGAACGCGACGTAGAAATCCCAGCCGGGAATTTCGCTGCGTCCGGTCCGCCGGCAATAGGCATCGACATAGGCGGCCTCGCTCGGCAGGCCGAGCGGCACCGGGTCGGCGCCGCCAAGCCCCGCGACGATATCCGGCGGCATGCGGTACATCAGCGCGTGATAGGCAAAATCCGAAACCGGGCTGCCGAGCGTCGACAACTCCCAGTCGAGCACCGCGACGACACGCGGCTCGGTGGGATGGAAGATCATATTGTCGCACCGGAAATCGCCGTGGACGATGCCGCTGTCTTCATCGGCGGGAATATTTTGCGGCAGCCACTCGACGAGCGCGTCCATATCGGCATTGCGGCCCGCCGCCTCGTCCTCCAGATATTGTTTCGACCAGCGCCCGATCTGGCGCGCGAAGAAATTGCCCGGCCGCCCGAAGTCGCCGAGCCCGACGGCCTCCGGAACGACCTGATGCAGCGCAGCGATCACCGCGTTCATCGCGTCGAAATAGGCCGCGCGCTCGCCGACCGGCACCTCGCCGAAGGACGCGTCCCAGAAGATGCGCCCTTCGACCAGCGCCATCACATAGAAGGCGCTACCGACGACCGCATCGTCGTCGCAAATCCCCAGCACCTCGGGCACCGGCACCGCGGTTGGCGCCAGCGCCGACAGGACGCGCGCTTCGCGAAGCACGTCGTGGGCGCCCTTCACCAACTCCCCCGGCGGCTTGCGCCGCATCACATATTGTGCACCCGGTGTCGTCAGACGGTAGGTCGGGTTCGACTGGCCGCCCTTGAACTGCTCGATCGTCAGCGGCCCCCGATAGCCGGCGACATTCGCCTCCAGCCAGGTCTCGAGCGCCGCCGCGTCGAGCGCAACGCGCACTTCGCCCGCGCCGATATTCGCCGATGCGTCAGTGGCCATGCGCATTCTTCCAGTCGCGCTTGATCTTCTTGGCGAGGCTCCACTTGTGGACCTCGGTCGGACCGTCATAGATGCGGAAGGCGCGAACCTCGCGGAACACCTGCTCGACGATCGTCTTGTCGGTGACCCCGGTACCGCCCATCACCTGGACGCAGCGGTCGGCGATGCGCATCAGCGCTTCCGACACCGCAACCTTCGCCATCGAGCTTTCGGCGGTGCCGAGATCGCCGGTGTCGAGGATTTCGGCGCACCAGCGGATCATCAGTTCGGCCTGCTTCAGGTCGATCAGATTTTCGGCGAGCATGAAACCGACGCCCTCATGATCGACCAGCGGCTTGCCGAAGGCATGACGCCGGTTGGCATAATCGGTCGCGATCTCGTGCGCGCGCTGGCAGGCGCCGTGCCAGCGCATGCAGTGCGACAGGCGCGCGGGGCTCAGGCGCACCTGCGCATATTTGAACCCCTCGCCCGCTTCGCCCAGCATCTGGTCGGCGGGAATGCGCAGATTGTCGATGACGACGGTCGCATGACCGCCGGGCATCGAGCTGTCGATCGTATTGGGCACATGTTCGATGCGGATCGCCGGATCGGGCAGGTCGACGAGGAACATGCACGCGCCGCCGCCGGCCGCGACATCCTCGGCCTTTGCCATGACGATGCCGACCCTGGCGCCGTCGGCGCCGGTGATGAAGCATTTGCGGCCATTCACCACCCAGTGGTTGCCGTCCATCCGGCAGGTCGTCTTCATCATCGACGGGTCGGATCCCGCCCCGCCCTCTTCGGCGGGCTCGGTCATGAAGAAGGCCGAACGGGCCTCGCCCCGCACCAGCTTGTCGAGGAAGCGCGCTTTCAGTTCGGGGCTGCCGACCTTGCCGAGCAGATACATATTGCCCTCGTCGGGCGCCGCGGTGTTGCAGGCGAGCGGTCCGAGCGGCGACAGCCCGGTCTTCTGCAGCACATAAGCCGTTTCGACCTGCGTCAGATGATCGCCATCCGCCAAGATATGCGGCGTCAACACCCCGGCGGCGCGCGCCTTCTCCTTCAGCTCGTCGACGAGCGCGTCGGTCGGCGCGCCATGATGGTCGCGGCGCGGATCGCTCTCATAGGGAACGACGATGTCGCGAACGAACGCTTCGACGCGCTCGCCGATCGCGCGGGCCCGGTCCGACGCGCTCATCGCGGCGCCATCCGGATCGCGCCGTCGAGACGGATCGTTTCGCCGTTGAGCATCGGGTTCTCGACGATGCTGCGCACCATCTGCGCATATTCCTCGGGCTTGCCGAGACGGCTGGGATGCGGGACCTGCGTGCCGAGGCTGTCCTGCGCCGCCTGCGGCAGCCCCATCAGCATCGGGGTCAGGAAGATGCCGGGCGCGATGGTGACGACGCGGATCCGGTGCTGGGCAAGATCGCGCGCGATCGGCAATGTCATGCCGACCACCCCGCCCTTCGACGCCGAGTACGCCGCCTGCCCGATCTGCCCGTCGAAGGCCGCGACCGACGCCGTATTGACGATCACGCCGCGCTCTTCGCCGACCGGCTCCGCCGCGGCGAGGCGCGCCGCAAACTGGGCGATCAGGTTGAAACTGCCGATCAGATTGACCTCGACGGTGCGGCGAAACGCATCGAGCGGATGCGCCTTGTTTTCCTTGCCGACGGTCTTGATCGCCGGCGCGACGCCGGCGCAGTTGACGAGGATGCGCGCCGGACCATGCGCAGCCTCGGCGGCGTCCAGCGCCGCAGCGACGCTTGCCTCGTCGGCAACGTTGGCGGCCACGAACAGGCCTCCGATCGCCTCGGCATGGGCGGCACCGACCTCTTCATTGAGGTCGAGTATCGCGACCTTGGCGCCAAGCTCCGCGAGCATCGCAGCGGTCGCGCCGCCCAGCCCCGACGCGCCACCGGTCACGACGGCCGCCAATCCTTCGATCTTCATTTTCAGCTCCTCAATTTACAATATCTGCGTCGGGCCGCGAAGGGCCCCGTCATCGACCGGCACCCCGGAAATCGGGCGCGCGCTTGGCAAGAAAGGCGGCAATCCCTTCGCGGCTTTCCGGCCCCGCGCCGGCCTCCGCTATCCCACGCGCCTCGTCTTCGAGCTGGGTTTCGAGACCGTTGGTGAAACTCCGCTGCAAAAGGCGGCGCGCCGTCCCGAGCGCATCGACGGCCGAGGCCGCTAGACGCCCGGCCGTTTCGGCGCCTTCTCCTGCTAGCGCCTCATCATCGACGAGCCGCGTCACGATTCCGATCGCCTCGGCCTCTTCGGCCTTGATACGCCGGTTGGTCAGAATGATCTCCTGCGCCTTGCGCAGCCCGACGAGCCGCGGCAGCAGCCAGCTCATTCCGCCGTCGGGGGTCAACCCGATCGCCGAATAGGCGGCGGTGAAATGCGCCGAGCGCGCGGCGAGGACGATATCGCCGGCCAGGACCAGGCTCAGCCCTGCGCCCGCCGCGGGCCCGTTGACGAGCACCACCATCGGGCATGGCATGCGCGCGAACCGCGCGACCGCCATGTGCAAGGTTCCCGCGAGCAGGCTGAGGTGGGCGCCCGCGCCCTCGCCGGCCGTCGCAAAGCCGCCGACAT
This sequence comes from Sphingopyxis macrogoltabida, assembly GCF_001307295.1. NCBI lineage: Bacteria > Pseudomonadati > Pseudomonadota > Alphaproteobacteria > Sphingomonadales > Sphingopyxidaceae > Sphingopyxis > Sphingopyxis macrogoltabida. Next base: position 2,334,160 of record NZ_CP012700.1, read on the forward strand.
CGCCGCCGGCGCAGAACAGCCGCCCTGTCCCGGTCAGCACGACGCAGCGAATCGATCGGTCGGTTTCGCAGCGTATCGCGGCGTCCACCAGCGCATTCGCCATCGCGAGATCGATGGCGTTCCCCGACGCCGGACGGTTGAGCGTAATCGACGCGATTCCGTCCGAAACGTGGAAAATTACCGGCTGCTCGCTCATGCCTGTCCCGCCATTTTCTGCTGCGCCGCGACCGTCGCCCGCTCATCGAGCCGCAATGTCGCGCATTGAAACCAACGCGTAAATTATATACTCACGAGTATATGGAATGCTTCACCCTTTCCTGTCAACGGGAGTCCGCGCCTTGCCGAGCCGTCGCATGACCCCGATTGCGTCCGGGCCCTCGCCTTTCCGCAGCCGCGAGGAGAAGCTCGCCGAGCGCGCGGAAAAACGCGAAGCCGTGCTGCGCGCCGCTGTCCGCATGTTCAACGCGCGCGGGTTCCACGCCACCTCGCTCGACGACGTCGCCGCCAGCCTGAATGTCAGCAAGCCGACGATCTACCATTATCTCGGCAACAAGGAACAGGTGCTGCTCGAATGCGTGAGCCGCGGACTCGAGATGCTCGACGCCGCGGCAGCGAGAGCGCGGCTCCAAAGCGGCACCGGGCTCGACAGGCTACGCGAATTTCTTCGCAGCTATGCCGAGGTCAACATGGACGATTTTGGCCGCTGCGTGATCCGGACCGGCGACGAGGTTCTGTCGGCCGAGGGTTCAGCGCGCTTTCGCGCGCTGAAGTCGCGAATCGATGCCGCCTTGCGAAGCCTGATCGAAGAGGCTGTCGCCGACGGTTCGATCGCCGCGACCGACATCAAGCTCACCGCCTTCACATTGGCGGGCGCGCTCAACTGGCCGGCGCGCTGGCACCGCCCCGACGGACCGATGCCGGCGGACGACATCGCGATTGCCATGGTCGATATCCTGACGGCAGGACTGGCGCCGCGAAGCGCGGCGGACGACGCCCCCCAGCCTTTATGACGTGCCCCTGACGACAAGGTTCGTCGGCAACAGAAGGTTTCGGTCTTCCGGCCGGCTCGCATCGGCGATGATGCTGACCGCGCGAAAGGCAAGACCGGCAATCGGTTGATGTACGGTGGTCAGCGGCGGCCACATCAGTTCGGCGATATTGCTGTTGTCGAAGCCGGCGACCGAGATGTCGCCGGGGACCGACAGCCCCAGTTCGCGGATCGCGGCGATCGTGCCGACGGCGATTTCATCGTTGAAGGCAAAGATCGCATCGGGCAGCGTCGCCGCGCCCCGCAGCAGTTCCAGGCTCGCCTCGCGCCCCGCCTCGGATATGCTTTCGTGCAAGTCGATGCGGGTCAGCAACACGCTCGCCGGATCGCACCCCAATTCGGCCAACGCCTCGCAAAAGGCCTGTTCGCGGACCATCGCCGCCGCATGGTGCGCGGGTCCGGCAACGACGGCGAATCTGCGGCGCCCGCTGTCCCACAAATGCCTGGCTAGTTCTCGCACCCCCTGCCGCTCGTTCGCCGCAACCGCGATCGAGCGGCCTACCTGCTTGCCGGGCGCGATCCGCACATAGGGGAGGCCGTCGCGATCGAGCGCGTCGAGCAGCTTCTCGTCGTCGCAGACCGGCGGCGTCAGGATCAGCGCGTCGCAATGTGCGCCGCGCAGCCCCTGTTCGTAGCGGTCGACGATGCTGTCGACGCCATGGTCGAACTCCTCGAGGACGAGGTGATAGCCATATTGGCGGCACGCCTTTGCGGCGCCCCGAAAAATCTCCGCGAAATAATAGGACGACAGGTGCGGCATGAACGCGCCGATCAGAAAGGAGCGCGACGCCGCCAGCGAGCGCGCGGCCTGATTGACGCGATAGCCGGTCTCGCGGATCGCCGCCTCGATGCGCTCGCGCGTTGCAGCGCTGACGTTGGCATTGCGATTGACAACGCGCGACACGGTCTTTGCCGACACGCCGGCAATCGCCGCGACATCATCGAGGGTGGCAGGCTTTTTCACGCCGGTGACGATAGGTTTCATCGCGCCTTGTTAGCCACCGAATACGTATCCAGTCCAGTCCCTATGTCAGCGCTGACATTTTCGATTGTCAGCGCTGACATTATTAGATAGCTAGCGATTCGAGAACAGAGATAAATGGGAGAGTTTCATGGGACCGTGGCTTTGCCGCGCAGCGCTTTTTGCCGCCTGTTCGCCTTTGGCCGTCGCCTCGCAGGCGCATGCCGCCGATACAAACAACGACGCCGACCGGCGTGCCGCGACGACCGAAGCGGCGATGACCAATGAAGAACGGGTGACGCTTCTCAACGGCATCCTCGCCATGCCGCTGGGCGACACGAAGATTCCCGAAGGGGCCCCGCTCGGCGCGGGCTATATTCCCGGCATCGAGCGCTTGGGTGTCCCCGCGCTGACCGAAACCGACGCCAGCCTTGGCGTTTCCTATATCGGCGGCCTGCGCGGCGACGGCGCCACCGCCCTGCCGTCGGGCATGGCGATGGGGTCGACGTGGAGTCCCGAGTTGATGCAGAAGGGCGGCGCGCAGATCGCCGGCGAAGCGCATGCGAAAGGCTTCAACGTGCTGCTCGCCGGCGGCATCAACCTCGTCCGCGACCCGCGCGGCGGCCGCGCTTTCGAATATCTCGGCGAGGATCCGCTCCATTCGGGCCTGCTCGGCGGCGCGGCGGTTGCCGGCATCCAGTCACGTAACGTAATTTCGACGATCAAGCATTTCGTGCTCAACCCGACCGAAATCGGCCGCCAGTTTCACAACGGCATCATCGACGAAGGCGCGCTGCGGATGAGCGATCTGCTCGCCTTCGAAATCGCGATCGAAAAGGGACAGCCCGGTTCGGTCATGTGCGCCTATAACAAGGTCAACGGCGCGCAGGCGTGCGGCAACGACCGGATGCTGAACGGCATCCTCAAGGGCGACTGGGGTTACAAGGGCTGGGTGATGTCCGACTGGGGTTCGGTGCGGGCGACCGATTTCGCGCTCACCGGGCTCGATCAGCAATCGGGGTCGCAACTCGACGGCGCGGTATTTTTCGGCCAGCCGCTGCTCGACGCCGCCAATCGCGACAAGCGCTACCAGCTCCGCATCGCCGACATGAGCCGCCGCATCCTGCGTTCCATCTACGCGGTCGGGGTCGATCGCAATCCGCCGCGCAAGGCTCCGATCGACGTCGCAGCGGGCGCCGCAGTCGCGCAGGAGATCGCCGAGAAGGGCATCGTCCTGCTCCAGAACCGCGGCAACATCCTACCGCTCGCCGCCACCGCAAAGCGGATCCTCGTCGTCGGCGGCTATGCCGATTCGGGGGTGCTGTCGGGCGCCGGATCGTCGCAGACGCAGGGTGAAGGCGGCCCCGCCGTGTCGCTGCCGACGATGAAGGACGGGGTATTTTCGGCGCTGATGGCGCAAAATTATCATCGCTCCTCGCCACTCGACGCCATTCGCGCCCGCGCGCCGCAGGCCGAGGTCGTCTTCCGCGACGGCCGCTATCCCGCCGAAGCGGCGCTCGCGGCGAAGAACGCCGACCTCGTCATCGTCTTCGGTACCCAGTGGATGACCGAAGGACTCGACGTCCCCGACCTGTCGCTGCCGCAGGGGCAGGATGCGGTGATCGCCGCGGTGGGCAGGGCCAATCCGAACACCGTCGTCGTCCTCGAGACCGGCGGGCCCGTGGCAATGCCGTGGAAGGACGATGTCGGCGCAATCGTCGAAGCCTGGTATCCCGGCGCGCGCGGCGGCGAAGCGATTGCCGCGGTGCTGTTCGGCGACGTCAATCCGTCGGGGCGCCTGCCGGTGACCTTCCCGGCATCGGTTGCGCAACTGCCCCGCCCCGCCCTGCCCGGCGCCGAAACGGTCGAACCGAGCTTTGCGGGTCATGGCAAGCCCGGCCAGACACTCGACATCGACTATGATGTCGAGGGCGCCGACGTCGGTTATCGCTGGTTCGCCCGCAAGGATGAAAAGCCGCTTTATCCCTTCGGCTACGGGCTGAGTTACACCAGCTTCGAACGTTCGGGCCTCGCCGTATCGGGCGGCGCCAGCCCGAGCGCATCCTTCACGATCCGCAACAGCGGAGCGCGCGGCGGCGCCGATGTCGGGCAGGTCTATCTGATCGAAACCCCCAAGGGGAAGACGCGCCGGCTCGCCGCCTTTGCGCGGGTCGAGCTGAAGCCCGGCGAAGCGCGCACCCTCGACGTGCCGATCGATCCGCGCCTGCTCGCCGAATGGGGACCGAAGGGCTGGACGATCGCACCCGGCACCTACCGCTTCGCGCTCGGCGCATCGGCCGAGGAACTGATCGGGGAAACCGCCGTCACGCTCGCCGGCAAGACCTGGGGTTACCGCAAATAAACGATAAGACAGGGGGATTGAGATGAAGAAGATTTGGACTTCCGCTATCGCGCTCACCGCCGCGCTCGCAGCCGCCGCACCCGCCGCGGCGCAGGATGCGGCGGCGGCCGACGAACAGAGTGGCGGCTTCGGCGAAATCATCGTCACCGCGCAGAAACGCGCCGAGAATTTGCAGGACGTGCCGATCTCGGCCACCGTCCTCAGCGCCGACCAGCTTGCGTCGCGCCAGATTTTCGATCCGTCGCAACTCCAGCTCGTCGCGCCCAGCCTGCAGGTCAAGAGCTTCAACGCCGCGCTCGGCGCCTCGAATTTCTCGGTGCGCGGCGTCGGGACATTGAGCTTTTCGAACACCATCGAAGCGAGCGTCACTTCGGTGATCGACGGTGTCGTCATGGGCAATCCGTCGCTCGGCTTCATGAATTATCTCGATCTCGCGCAGATCGAGGTGCTCAACGGGCCGCAGGGCATGTTGTTCGGCAAGAACGCGTCGGCTGGCCTCGTCAACATCACGACACGGCGCCCCGAACTCGGCCGCTTCGACGGGCAGGTGATGGGCGAGATCGCGCAGATGAAGGTTCCGGGCGACGGCTTGCTCTATCGCCTGCAGGGTATCGTCAACGTCCCGCTCGGCGACAATGCGGCGCTGCGCGTCAGCGCTTCGCAAACCCACACCGACCCGGTGATCAAGAATCTCGTCGCCGTTCCCGGTAGCCAATATGGGCAGGACCAGACCAGCCTGCGCGCCAAGCTGCTCTGGGAACCGACATCGCAGCTCAGCATCTTCATCGCCGGCGACTATGCCCATTCCTCGGGCGTCGGCTCGGGCGGCAGCGCCGACCGCATCGTCCGCCCGACCAGCCGCTTCGCCGCCGAAAACGACGATCTCGGCATCGTCGCCGGCCCCGACAATTTCTTTTCGAGCTATGGCGCCCCGACGCGCGCGACCTTCGACGTCGGCGGGTTGCAGGCGAATATCGACTATGAATTCGCCAGCGGCCACACGCTCACCAGCATCACCGCCTGGCGAAAGTTCGACGCCGACAATCTGTTCGACTCCGACAAGCACCGCATCAACCTGCTCGACACCAACCATCAGCTCTCGAAGATCAGCCAGTTCACCGAAGAGCTGCGGCTGGCGTCGTCGGTCGGCCAATTCTTCGAATATCAGCTCGGCCTCTATTATTATGATTCGAAAAGCGATTCCGACATCACCGCCGCCGGCGCCAACGGGCTGACGACCCCGCCGCCAGCCGGGTTCGAAGCGTGGGTCGGGACGCGCTCGACTGGGTCGATGACGTCGAAAAGCTATGCCGCCTTCGGGCAGGGCACGCTCAACCTCAGCGACAGCTTCCGCTTCACCTTCGGCGGACGCTACACCTCCGACAAGCTCAAGCTGCGCTCGGTCAGCGATGCGTCGGACTTTGTGATCCCGCTCGGCGCGGCGGGGTCGCGCGACCAGCGGATCAGCGAGGAGAATTTCTCGTGGCGCGTCGGCGCGCAATATGACCTGACCGACGATGTCATGGCCTATGCCTCGGTCGCGCGCGGCTACAAGGGGCCGGGCTTCAACCTGACGATCGATCCGCGCGCGCCGCTGATCATGCCCGAAATTCCGACCTCCTACGAAGCGGGGATCAAATCGACGCTGCTCGACCGCCACCTGATTTTCAACATCTCGGGCTACACCTCGACCTTCAAGAACTTCCAGGCGCAGGCGTTCGATACCGCCAGCAACGGCTATGTCCTGCTCAACGCAGGCGAACTCAAGTCACGCGGGTTCGAGATCGAGGCGTCGGCATTGCCTGCCGAAGGGCTGGTCTTCAATCTCGGGGTCAGCTACGTCGATGCCTTCTTCTCCGATTTCCAGGCCGACCGCTGCTATCCCTTCCAGCCCGATTGCCGCGCCAACGGCACGGTCGATTCATCGGGCAACCGGCTGCCGAACGTGCCCAAATGGACGGTCAGCCTGACCGGCCGCTATGAAACGCCGGTCAGCGAAAGCCTCGCGGTCTTCCTGCAGGGCGCTCTCTATGCCCGTACCAAGTCGAACTTCAGCTCGACCGAGGACCCGAACACCAATTTGCCGGGCTACGCGCTGTTCGACGCGAGCATCGGGCTCAAGCAGATCGACGACAAATACAAGCTGACCCTGTTCTGCCGCAATTGCTTCGACAAGCGCCAGCCGACCTTCATCAACTCCAACTCGCAGTCGCGCGGCGACTATTACCATATGTTCGGCCTCAACTCGTTCCGGACACTCGGCCTCGCGCTCGAGGGCCGTTTCTAAAGAGCCAGCAGCAGGTGCCGGACCACCGGGGGGATGGTCCGGCACCAAAACCGGAGTTTGGGCAGGATGAAGAAGTGGATCGCGGCGACGGCCGCCACCATCGCTCTGGCGGCGATGAGCTCGGCGCCCGCCGTCGCCGAGGAAAGCCCGGCGGCGAAGCTCGTCGTCCTGATCTCGATCGACCAGTTCTCGGCCGATCTGTTCAACGCCTACCGCGGCGAATTTCGCGCCGGGCTCGCGACGCTGGCGCAGGGCATCGTTTATGCGAACGGTTTCCACGCGCAGGGCGTGACCGAAACCTGCGCGGGTCACGCGGTGATCGCGAGCGGCCGGCACCCGAATGCGACGGGGATCATCGCCAACCAATGGTTCGACCAGCGCGGCGGAGTCGACCGCTATTGCACCGACGACGGCGTCCATGTCGCGGCGCGTGCGACCCGCAAGCTCGGGGTCGGGCCCGGGATGCTTCGGGTTTCGACCCTCGGCGACTGGCTGAAAGCCGCCTCGCCCGCCAATCGCGTCTTCTCGGTCGCGGGCAAGGACCGTTCGGCGATCATGATGGGTGGTCATATCCCCGATGGCGCCTTCTGGTTCGACGGCAAGCAGGGCTTCGACAGCTGGGGCAAGGATGCCGCAGAGGCGCAGCGCCGCCTGTCGCCACTCGCCGGGGCCAATGCAGCGCTCGCGAAACGCCTGAGCACGCCTCCGCCCGCCTGGACCTATCACCGCGAAAGCTGCGCTGCCCGCGAAGCCGTCATTCCCCTGCCCGGCGGAAAAAGCTTCCACGCCCACCTGCCGCCCGATCCGGCGGCGTCGATCCCCGGCCAGCCGCCCGCGAGCGGCCCGGCGCTACCGCCGTGGTTCTACGATCAAGTCACCGTCGATGCCGCCATCGACCTCATCGACAGCCAGAAGCTCGGCCGGTCGACCGGAACCGACCTCCTCGCAGTTGGCCTGTCGGCGACCGACATGGTCGGCCACGCCTATGGCACGCAGGGACCAGAGATGTGCGACCAGATGGCGCGGGTCGACGAGGAAGTCGGGCGGCTGCTCAAACGGATCGGCGACCTTCGCATTCCTGTGCTCGTCGCGCTGACCGCCGATCATGGCGGCGGCGATATTCCCGAGCGGCTGGCGGCGCGAGGCTATCGCGATGCCGGGCGGATCGACACCGCAGCGCTGCTCACCGACCTCAACGCCGCGGCGCGCACCGCGACGGGCATCGATTGGGACCCGCTGCGTCCCGCCTATTTCGACCCGACCCAGCTCGTTGTCGTCGATGCCGGCGGGCGATCGCTCGGCGACGCCGCACTGAAGAACCGCATTGCCGCGGCGACAGCCGCGCGCGCGCTCACCCAGCCGGGCATCGCAGGCGCATGGACCGCGGCGGAGTTGCGGACGCGCAAACCCGATGCGCACCAGTCGCCCGACCTCATGCCGGTTGCCGATCGCATGGCGCTATCCTTCTATCCCGACCGCAGCGGCGACGTGCTGCTCGCGACCGATCCGCTGAAAATCGCCGCGCCGCCGCTGCCCGGCCTGTTCATGATGGGCCATTCGGGACCGAGCGACTTCAACCGCCGCGTCCCCATCCTCTTCTGGTGGCCCGGCGTCGTTTATCAGGAACGTGTGCTGCCGGTGCGCGTCGCCGACGTCGCGCCCACCCTCGCCGGGGCGATGCGGGTTGCGCCGACCGATGCGGTCGATGGCGAATGCCTCGAACTCGCCGATCCGCGCTCGGCGTGCCCCGCTTTGCCCGTATCTTCGCGATAGCCTTGAAAGGACAGAAATGCGCATATTCCCTGCCATCGCACTCGCGCTGACAATCGCATCGCCCGTCGCCGCTGCGGATCAATCCGTTGTCGAAACCCGCAGCGGTGCTGTCGAGGGTATCGCCGAGGGCGAAAGCACGGCATATCGCGGCATTCCCTATGCCCGGCCGCCGGTCGGCGACCTGCGCTGGCGCGCACCCCAGCCAGCCGAGCCCTGGCAGAAGCTTCGCGTTGCCGACAGCTTCGGCCCCGATTGCATGCAAATCCCCTACAAGGCCGATGCCGCGCCGCTGGGGGTCAAGCCGTCGGAGGATTGCCTTTATCTCAACGTCTGGACCCCGGCTAAGCGGCCGCGCGCGAAATTGCCGGTGATGGTGTGGATCTATGGCGGCGGCTTCGTCAACGGCGGCAGCTCGCCGCCGGTCTATTCGGGCCGCGCCTTCGCCGAGTCGGGGGTCGTCTTCGTCAGTTTCAACTACCGGCTCGGCCGCTTCGGCTTCTTTGCCCATCCAGCGCTCAGCCGAGAGGCCGCCGGGACGCCGACGGGGAATTATGCGATCCTCGACCAGATTGCGGCGCTCAAATGGGTGCAGGACAATATCGCGGCGTTCGGCGGCGATCCCGGCAACGTCACCATCTTCGGCGAATCGGCGGGCGGCATGTCGGTGCATGCGCTGTCCACGACCCTGCTCGCGAAGGGGCTGTTCCACAAGGCCATCAGCATGTCGGGCGGCGGGCGCGACCTGATGGGCCCGCTCAGGACCGCGGCCGAGGCCGAAGCGATCGGCACCGGCTTCGCGCAAGCGAAGGGAGTCACAGGCGACGGCGCCGATGCCGCCGCGGCGCTCCGCGCTCTCCCCGCCGACAGCGTGATGAGCGGCCTCAACCTGATGTGCCTGTTCGGCGCAAAGGATTTCACCCCGCTCTATACCGACGGCCGGATCATACAGCGGCCGGTCGATGCGGCCTATGCCGCCGGCGACGGCGCCGCGATCCCGATGATGATCGGCGCCAACGACGCCGACGGCTTCTTCTTCGGCGGCGGGATTGATCAGGCCTATACGCCGCTGGCGGCGGTGCGGGCGGACGCCGAACAGGTCTATGATCCCGCCGGCGGCAAGGACGCAATGCGCGTCGGGGTCGCGGTTTCGGCCGATATGATGTTCCTCGAACCCGCGCGGCATGTCGCACGGATCATCGCCGCGCGCGGACAACCCGTATTCACCTATCGCTTCGGCTATGTCCCCGAATATCTGCGCGCCAAGGTGCCGGGCGCCTTCCACGCCAGCGAACTGCCCTTCATCTTCGACACCGTCGACGTCCGCCATGGCGCCGCGACGACACCCGCCGATCGCACCGCCGCCCGGCTGGCGCATGATTATTGGGTCAACTTCGCAAAGAACGGCGTGCCCTCCGCAAATGGCGGCGGGGCCTGGTCGCCTTATACTGCGGCGACCGACAACGTCATGACCTTCGACGCCACGGGCGCGCACGAAACGGCTGATCCGATCCGCACCCGGCTCGATTTTGTCGAGCGGGTCGTGACCGCCAAGGCCCCCTGACCAAATAGCGGGAGTTATCTCGATGCGCCTTTTGCCTTCGCTCGCGATCCTGCTCGGCTCGGTCCTGTCCGCACCATCGGCGAGGGCGCAGGTCCCGGTGGTCGCGATAGAAAGCGGCGAACTCGCAGGCGCGGTCAACGATGGCGTCGTCCGCTTCCTAGGCATCCCCTATGCCGCGCCGCCGGTCGGCGACCGGCGCTGGGCCGCACCAGAAGCACCGCTGCCGTGGACCGGCCGGCGCACGGCAAACAGCCATGGCCCCGGCTGCGTCCAGGCGATCACTCCCGACGGCTTCGGTCCGTGGACGCGCGAATATGTCGCGCCGCCGCCGGTTTCCGAAGATTGCCTGACCCTCAACATCTGGGCGCCCGCCAACTCCGACGGCAAGCCGCTGCCGGTGATGGTCTGGATCCATGGCGGCGCCTTCATGTCGGGGTCGAACGCCGTACCGATCTACGATGGTGCCGAACTGGCGCGGCAAGGCATCATCGTCGTGTCGATCAACTACCGCCTCGGCGTCTTCGGCTTTGCCGCCTTTCATGATCTCGCGGGCGACCCCGGCGGCGGCGCCAATTTCGGGCTGCAGGACATGATCGCGGCGCTCCGCTGGACGCGGCGCAATATCGGACGCTTCGGCGGCGACCCCGCGCAGGTGACGATTGCGGGCCAGTCGGCGGGCGCCATGGCAGTCCATATGTTGCTCCTGTCGCCACAGGCCGACGGGCTGTTCGCGCGCGCAATCGCGCAGAGCGGGATCGTCGAGGTGCCGCTGCCCGAGCGCGGCGAAGCGGATCGTCGCGGCGCCGACCTGCTGACGCGCGCGCGGGTGTCCCATGTCGCGGCGCTGCGACGGCTGTCCGCCGATCGGCTGGCGGCGCTGCTCGATGCGGGCCCGCTGGCCGGGGCCGGTGAGGTCGGCGGCATGCCCCTTCTCGGCCCGGTCGTCGATGGATCGATCCTGCCCGCACAGGTCGCGGCGATGGAAGCAGCGGGCCGACGCCGCGCCGTGCCGGTTCTCGTCGGACTGAACGCTGACGAAGGCGTACTCAACCCCGCCTATTTCCGCACCACCGCCGCGGAGGTGCGCGCCCGTGCGACGCGGATGGCAGGCGAAACGGGCACCGATACCCTGCTCGCGGGCGATCCGCTCGACAGCGAAGCCGCGATCTTGGCAACGGGCCGCAAGTTGACGCGCCGCTACGGGCTCGCCTCGCTCGCCGACTGGGCGCGTGCGCATCGCGCACCCGCGTTCGCCTATTATTTCACCCATGCCGAACCCGGTCCCGGATCGGACCTGTTCGGCGCCTTCCATTCGGCCGAAATCCCTTATGCATTCAACAATTTGAAAGCAGCCCCCGACCGGCCCTTTACCGACCGCGATCGCGCCATCGCCGCATCCATGTCGAAATACTGGGCCAATTTCGTCAAGCACGGCGACCCCAATGGCCCCGGCCTCCCGACTTGGCCAGCTTTCACCGGAACGGCCCGCAACATCATGGAACTGGGTGAAAACTTCGCGCCTTGGCGCGCCGATCGGGAAAAGCTGGACCGACTGCTCGACCGGTTGCCGCATGGCCCCGGGCGATCGGTCTTCGGCATCGACAGCTTCGCGGAAACGCCGCGCGATCGGTGATCGGGTCGTGACCCCGATCCTCTTCGCATGTCAGGAAACACAATATGGCCATTGCATCCCCCGGCGTCGACGCATCCGATCAACCTTCGGCCCCCATCGATGCGCCCGAACTGCGCCTGTTCGTGATGGGCCTGTTCTTCATCTTCGGTGGTATCACCAGCCTCAACGACGTGATCATCCCAAAGCTCAAGGAATTGTTCACGCTGAACTATACGCAGGCGATGCTGGTCCAGTTCTGCTTTTTCGCCGCCTATTTGCTGGTCGGCATCCCCGGCGCGAAGCTGGTCAAGAAGATCGGCTATATGCGCGGCGCCGTCGCCGGGCTGCTGACAATGATGGCCGGCTGCCTGCTCTTCATCCCCGCGTCGCAGAGCGCGACCTATGGACTGTTCCTGTTCGCGCTGTTCGTGCTCGCCAGCGGGGTGGTGATCGTGCAGGTCGTCTCCAATCCGCTGATCTCGCTCCTCGGCAAGCCCGAAACGGCGCATAGCCGCCTGACCTTTGCGCAGGCCTTCAATTCGCTCGGCACCACCGTCTTTCCCTATGTAGGCGCAACGCTCATTCTCGGCAGCCTCGCGGCGATCAGCGCCGATCAGCTCTCGGGCGTCGAACTCGATGCCTATCGCACCGCGGAAACCCAGGCGATCGTCCACGGCTATCTCGGCATCGCGGCGGCGCTTGCGGTCGTCGCCGCAGCGGTCTGGATGTTCCGGGGCCGGCTGCAGGGCGAACGGCATGGGGAAAGCGCCGGGCTCGCCGGGCTCGACCTTCTGCGGCGACCGCGCTTCGGCTTCGGCGCGCTCTGCATCTTCCTTTATGTCGGCGCCGAAGTGTCGATCGGCTCGCTGATCGTCAATTACCTGATGCAGCCCGGCGTCATGGCGCTGCCCGAGCAGGCGGCAGGCAAGCTGATCGGCCTTTATTGGGGCGGCGCGATGATCGGCCGCTTCATCGGGTCGGGGCTGATGCGCATCGTCAGCCCCGGCAAGCTCCTCGCCGGTGTGGCGGCCGGCGCGATCGCCCTGATCCTTGTTTCGACCGCCTCGACAGGCGCGCTATCCGGTTACAGCCTGCTAGCGATCGGGCTGATGAACGCGATCATGTTCCCGACGATCTTCAGCCTCGCCTGCGAGCGGCTGGGCAGCCGAGCCGCGGACGGATCGGGGATCATCAACGTCGCTATCTTCGGCGGCGCCGTCGTGCCGCTTGCCACCGGCGCGCTCGCCGACGTTACGGGCAGTCTGGCGATCGCCCTCGCGCTCCCGGCTGCCTGTTATGCCGTGATCGCTGCCTTCGGCGTCTATGCCCGCAAACCTGCGCGATAGGGGAAAACACCGGCTGGCTGGGGCGGCAGGATTCGAACCTGCGAATGGCGGCATCAAAAGCCGCTATCGAGAATTTCGACCTACGCTCAAGCGCTCTGAAAGCCGCAGGAATCTGCGGATTTCTCCCTTATACTGGATTGCGAACAGCGATGGAATCAAAATCGTGACAAGAATCATGACAAATTTGGTCAAACAAAAGCCGAGTTGAGGGAAGGCTTCGATGCTCATTGAACTGCGGAGCAACCTTCAAGATATGGATGAACAGCACCACCGATAGAGCGGAAGGACGCTTTGATTTTCTTCGTAGTGAGCTGCTGCGCGCCTGAAAATCGCGTCGCGTGCGTCTTAGCAATTGGCATCCTCGCCATTGCTGCATGCGCCGGGAGATTCCTGTGCCCAAGTTATACTACTGCCGAACCAGCAAAAGCGAAGTCGCAAGACTGACCGGCGCGGCTCCGCCGCTCCCGCTATGGCCGTCCTTCTTTCCTCGATGGTCCGCGGAAGTCTGGCCTGGCAGGAAGGGCCTCGTCGTGCGCGAATATGGCATGGGCCGCTTCTGCGACCCGATGCGCTGGGGTTTGCCGCACGTACCGGGGAGCCCGCAAGCGAACGAACCGCGCCCCACGGCGATCTGGCAGCGCGACCTCTGGCGGTACGACCCTGCACTGCTCGGACCCGCGCAACGCTGCCTCATCATTCTCGACAGCTTTACGCACGCCGATGGCCCGAAGGGCGCGCGTACCCGAACAAGCTATGGCTATGACGACATGCCGATCTTCGCTTGGGCAGGCGTCTGGCGGCAGATCGGCCGCCACCGCGGGTTCGCCGGTATCCTCGTCAGCGGTGCCGACCCGGTGGAAGCCCGCGCGATGCCCGCGATCGTCCCGCCCGATCATTATTCGACATGGCTGCAGGCTGAGGTAGGAATGCCCGGCTGGAACCTCTGGCGCGATGAGGGCCGCACGCTTTACCGCGAGGCGACCGAACAACCGTGGGGCCGCGATCGCTCGCGTTGAGAAGGGAGCCAAAGCGCCCCTCGCTATATCTTGCCCTGCCCATTCTCTTGTGGTCACTTGCGAACGGGGACGCGGGCACCGGTCATGGACCATGGCTGACATTGGGGGGCGATGAAGATGCCGTATCGCAATGCGTGGATTTACTGTCTCGCGATCATCGCGATGACCGTGTTGGCCTTCTGGCCCGGATATTTCTCGCGGCTCGGCACAGCGAAGATCGCCTGGCATGTTCACGCAATCACCGCGACGGCCTGGCTGTTGCTGCTCGCAGCGCAGAGCTGGTCGATCGATCGGGGACAACGCGCCCGGCACCGCAGTCTCGGTCTGGCGATCTTTATACTGGTGCCGCTGTTCCTGGTCGGTGCCGCCGGGGTCGAGCACAGCATGGCCATTGCGACGGCGTCCGGACAGGATCCCTTTTACAATCTCTGGGTCTCGCCGCTGGGCATCTACGATCTGATCGGCGCGGCCGCCTTTCTCCTTTTTGGCGTGATGGCGCTGAAGGAACGGCGCAATGTCGGGCGGCATGCCGCCTGGCTGCTTGCGACGCCGTTGCTGCTGATCGGACCTGCGCTGGGGCGCGTGTACAATGCCCACCTCCCCGGTCTCATTATCAACGGCCCCCAGGATTTCCCGCTATTCCGCTGGAGTGTCCATCTCGGTGGCCTCACCGCAATTATGATCGCGCTGTGGCTATGGTCCCGCCACCGTCGAAACGGCCAGCCGTGGCTGGTCGTGGCGGCTCTCATCATGCTGCAGTCGCTACTGTTCGAGACGATCGGTTTCACCCGGATCTGGAGCGCCGCCTACATCGCATTTGGAGATATCTCGGCTCCGGTGCATGCGACCGGTGCCGGTATGATCGCGGCGGCCGCGCTGTGGTGGGGTTGGCGCGCCATCCCGGCGCGCCCGGCTTCACCCGCTGCCTCGGCGGCCTGACTTTCGCCGGTGATGCCTCGCGAACGCGAGACTCGTTCCCGCGCCCCCGATCTCTATGCCGGCCGCCCTGCGTCGGCGACCTCGCCCCTGCCCGGCAGAAAAATCCCGCCTCTGGTCCGCGTGGCCATAGTTCCGACAGTCACCTGAGTGCGTGGAGGCGTACGAGTTAAATGCGCCTCAAAAACAAAGGCAGTGGATGGCGGATCGATCTATCTCGCGAAAGTCGTAGAAGTGTCAAACGGCGTTCAAAAGGGACCCCCGATCGGCGTCGAAGAGGGACCCCCTTTTCGGATAATATGATGCTGGTTTGTTGAAGATGGCCTTGCGCTGCGTGCGGCGGAGGGCGGGCGTAGCCCGACCGGAGGCGCGCGCAGCGCAAGATAGATTTTTGAAGGCGCCGAAGGTGGCTGTCAGCTGCGGTTTTTGAAGCGCCAGCTGTCGTTGCCCGTCTCGACGATATCGCAGTGGTGGGTGACGCGGTCGAGCAGCGCCGTGGTCATCTTGGGATCGCCGAACACGGTCGGCCATTCGCCGAAGGCGAGGTTCGTGGTGATGATGACGCTGGTCCGCTCATAAAGCTTGCTGATGAGGTGGAACAGCAACTGCCCTCCCGAGCGGGCGAACGGCAGATAACCGAGCTCGTCGAGCACGATCAGGTCGAGCCGCGACAGCTGCGCCGCCAGGGTCCCGCCTTTGCCGATCCGGGTCTCCTCTTCGAGGCGTGTCACCAGATCGACGGTGTTGAAGTAGCGGGCGCGAGCGCCCCTTCGCACGACATTGGCGGTGATCGCGATGGCGAGGTGGGTCTTGCCTGTCCCCGTGCCGCCGACCAGCACGATATTGCGGCGAGGCGGGAGGAAGGAGCCATCGTGAAGGGAGCGGATCATCTCCTCATTGATCGGTGTGCCCTCGAAGCTGAACCGCTCCAGGTCCTTCACCACGGGCAGCCTCGCAGCCGTCATCCGATAGCGGATGGAGGCTGCATCCCGGTGGGTCGCCTCAGCACGGAGCAGGTCGGTCAGTATCTCCATGGTGGTGCGCTTGCGCTGGAGGCCGGTGGTGACCGCCTCGTCGAACGCCGCCGCCATGCCCTTGAGTCCGAGGCCGCGCATCGTGTCGATCATATCATGCCGCTGCATCATAGCCTCGCAGCAGATCATAGCGGGCACAGTCGGCGAGCGGAGGATGCTGCAGCATCCGGTCTTCCGAAGTGACGATGCTGTGGGGTGTCGCCGGCTCGCGGCGCCGGGAGAGGATGTTGAGGATCAGCTCGTCGCTGGCCGTTCCGTTCGCCAACGCTTCGCGCACGGCAGCCTCTACCGGCTCCAGGCCATCGGTGAGCACCGCCGAGAGGACCCGCACGAACCTGCGATCGGCCTCGTCCCCGGTGCCGAGCCTTCGCCGTAATCGGTGCAGGGCGGGCGGCAGATCCCAGTCCTGGAACGGTGCGCCGTTACGCAGCGCGCCGGGCTTGTGCGCGAGGACCGGCAGATAATGCCAGGGATCGTATATCGTGCGGTTCCGACCGAAGTGGCGCTCATGCTCCCCGACGATCGCATCGCCGCAGCGTATGACGATGCGATCGGCATAGGAGCGCACCTGAACGGTCCGGCGTGCGGCCGTCGACATGACCGAGTAGCGGTTGCGATCGAAGCTGATGAGGCAGGTGCCGGTGACGGCATGCTCGCTCTCATGGAAGCCGTCGAACGGTGCCAGGATCGGCTGCAGGGCCGGTCGCTCCATATCCAGCGCCTCGGCGACGGTAATATCCCCGCGTTCGGGATGGGCATGATGCTCGGCCCAGCGCCGGCACTCGGCCTCCAGCCACCCGTTGAGCTCGGCCAGGCTGGCGAACCGGAGTCGCGGCTGGAAGAAGCGGCCTCGGATCGTCTGGACCTGCTGCTCGACCTGGCCCTTCTCCCATCCCGCCGCCGGCGAGCAGGCGGTCGGCTCGACCATGTAATGATCGGTCATGATCAGGAAGCGGCGGTTGAACACACGCTCCTTGCCGGTGAACACGGCCGTCACCGCCGTCTTCATATTATCGTAGATACCGCGTCGCGGCACACCGCCGAAGAACGCGAACGCCCGGGCATGGGCATCGAACAGCATCTCCTGGCCCTCGCGCGGATAGGCCCGGACATAGGGTGCGCGCGAGTCGCAGAGACGCATATGCGCCACCTTCACCCGCATCGGCTTGCCGGCGATCTCCACATCCTCGTGGCTCCAGTCGAACTGGTAGGCCTCACCCGGCTGGAAGGTCATCGGGATGAACGCCGGTGCGCCTTCGCCAGCATCCTTCCGCCGCGCAGCACGCCAGCGCGCCGCATAGCGGCGCACCGCATCATAGGATCCATCGAACCCCTCGCGCACCAGCAGGTCATGGATACGCGTCATCCGTAGCCGATCGCGGCGGCCGCGACCTTCGTTCTCCTCAAGCAGCGCATCGAGACGATCCTGATAAGGACCGATCCGCGGCAGCGGCTGGACTTTGCGCTGATAGTTGAACGCCGCCTCCGGCGACCGGATCGCTTTGCGGACGACCTTCCGCGACAAACGAAGGTCACGAGCGATCGCCTTGATCGCCTTACCCGCTGCATGCTCACGCCGAATCCGAACCACTGTCTCCACGATCAACATCCCGTTCTCGCCAACTGATCAAAACCAGTCGGCCGACTAAATCCCCGGGATGAAGGGGTCCTTTTTGCACGCCGATCACCCCACGAAGGGGGTGCCTATTGCACGCTGATCCTCAGATCCGCCCGCGCAGATGGCGCTGCCCGCCGCCGAGGGCGCGATGGCGCACGCCCGGTCGGCGGTCGTCGAACGGCTCGCCTATGACGAAGACGGCACGCTGATCCACCCGATGATGCTCGAGGAACATCGCAAGCGCATGCGCTTCATGGAGCGCTACACCGCCGAACCGGCGGCGGCGATGGACGGGCTGCGTTCGCATTTCGACGTGCTGCTGCAAGCGATTGCCGCGAGCCGCGCCGAACTGATTCGTATCCACCGCGCGGGGCTGATCGAGGACGAGGTGCTCCACGAACTCGAACGCGACCTCGATATCGAGGAAATGGCGATGATCTTCCAGCGCGGCGATTAAAAGAAGGTACGGATCGCGTCGACGACCCGGTAATCGTCATCGACGACCATCATCACGGGCCAGCGGTCGAAGGTCGTGCACGGATGCGCGATACCGAAGCAGATCCGGTCGCCGACGGCAAGCGGGCTGTCGTCGGGCAGCGCGACATAGGCGTGCTGGTCGTTCAACTTCAGCACCTGGTGCCCCGCCAGCGCTGCCGGCGCGGCCATGTTGTCGCGGTGCCATTTCAGCGGCGTCGGCAGATGCACGTCGAACGAGGCGTCGCGCTTGCCCATCGTCACGATCGCCAGCCCCGGTTCGGGCAGCGACTGGACATAGGCCCACACCTCGATCGCCGGGCGCAAGCCTTCGCCGAGTTCGCCGACCGCAGGCATACGCTGCGCAATCGCCTTCGCATATTCGCTGAACCAGCTCGAATCATGGGTGATGTAACAGCCGCTGCGCAGGACGAGCAGCGTCTCGCGCGACATGCCCAGCCGCCGGGCGAGCGAGGGCGGCAGGTCGTAATATTGTGATCCGCCCGCCGACACGATGACCGGCCCGTCGGCGAACAGCCCCTCGGCATCGCAGCCAACCGCGACCGCGGCCATATCGCCCAGCATTTTCTCGATCCGCGCAAGCGTTTCGGCGGGCTCGGCCGCTTCGAGCACCCCCTCGAACCCCTCGACGCCGCGCAGCGCGAGATGCGGGGCGGCCGCATGGACGGCGCGCGCGACCTCGATCGCCTGTTGGACGCTGCGCGCGCCGGTGCGCCCGCCGGCCTGCCCGATTTCGACGAGCAGCTGGATCGGGCGCGGACAGCCGCTTTTCGCCGCGGCGTCGTGCAGCATGGCGACCGTCGCCACCGAATCGACGAGGCAATAGAAATCGAACCCGGGATCGCGTGTCAGTTCGGACAGCACGAAGCGGATACCGGCGGGATCGACGAGCTGGTTGGCGAGCAGGATGCGCTGCACGCCGAAGCGGCGATAGACATGGAGGTGCGACACCGTCGCCGCGGTCATCCCCCACGCGCCCGCCTCGAGCTGGCGGTCGAACAATTGCGGGCTCATGCTGGTCTTGCCGTGCGGGCAGAGAACCATGCCGGTCAGCCCGGTAAAGCGCCGCATCCAGTCGACATTATGCTCGATTGCCGATTGCCGCAGCACCGCCGCCGGCAAGGGCGTGTCGCCCGCCAGCAACCGCCAGCCCTGCCCGCCGATATCGCAGAGCGGCAGCCCCGTGCCTGCCGGAATGCCCTTCGTGCAATCGTCGACAAGGCTGTCCCAAATGTCCTGCAGCGCCAGCATGGCCGCGATCAGCCCGAAAAGCCGAACGCCGGGCGCCACACCTGCTTTGCGACGCGCATCAGATTGCCGCCGAGGATGGCGCGGATGTCGTCGTCGGCATAGCCGAGCTTGCCGAGCCCGCCGACAATCTCCTCCATCGCCTCTGGCGGCACCATTTCGAGCGTCGGCCCATAGCCGAGTTCGGGCGGGAAGATCGCCGGATTGGCCAGGAATTCCTCGAGCTCGGCGGCGTCGAACACATAATCGAGCCCCAGCCCGACATGCTCGATCCCGACCACGCCGACGATATGGTCGAGGTGGTTGATCAGCGCATCGACCAGATCGATGCCGCCCTTGCCGAGGAACAGCCCGATGCCGTTGAGCCCGACGACGCCGCCCGTCGCGGCGCAGGCCTTCAGCACATGATCGCGGACGTTGCGCGGATGATCGTGGATCGCGCGCGCGTTGCTGTGCGAGAAGATCACCGGCCGCGAACTATAGTCCATCACCTCGAGCGCGGTCCGCTCGCCGGTGTGCGAGCAGCAGGCGACCATGCCGACACGCGCCATCTCGTCGAGGATGGTGCGGCCGAACGCGGTCAGTCCCTGATCCTCGTCCTGGCAGCCGCCGCCGACCGGGTTGTTGCGGTTGTAGGCGATCAGCATCCAGCGGACGCCAAGGTCGTAATAGAGCTGGACGAGGCTCGGCTGGTCGGCGATCGCGTTCATGCCTTCGATGTCGAACAGCACCGCCAGCTTGCCCTCGCGCCGCGCCCGTTCGATATCCTCGACCGAGGTCGCCAGCATATAATCGTCGCCGTTCAGCGCCAGCCAGCGGCGGAACTGCGCGACCATCCGGACATGTTCCTCGACGCCCTGATCGCCAAAGCCGATGTTGATCGTCACCGCATTGACGCCGCCTGCCCGGTAACGGGCAAGCTGCGGCAGGAAGCTCTCGTCGAGCGGACGCAGCGGCATGCAGCCGTGATTGTCCCACACCAGACTGTCGTCGAGCAGTGCCCGCGGCGTCATCAGATTCACGCTTTCCTCCCGTTCCCGGCCTCGGCTTCGCTAAAGCCCATTGACCCGACGATACACAAGTGTTTGGATATGAGTCGACAAAAAAATGCGGCCGCCGCGAGAAATGGCGAGCGAGCCCGGCCCGAGGGCGCGATGCCCGGAAAGAGGAAATGCATGAACATATTCGTTGCCGGCATGATGATGGAAACCAACGCTTTTTCGGCCATCCCCTGCACCCGCGATTCCTTCGTGAACCCGATGTATTACCGGCCCGAACGCACAGGACCCGACCCCGAGCCCGCGGCTTACGAGCAGTTCGGCTATCGCACCTTCCTGCGGCTCGCGCGCGAGCGCGGCTATACCGCCCACGCCTCGCTCCACGCCTTCGCCGAACCTGCGGCGCCGTGCCGGCAGGAGGATTATGAGGGCCTCCGCGACGAAATCCTCGCCGACCTCCGGGCCGCGATGCCGGTCGATATGGTGCTGCTGATGCTGCACGGCGCGCAGATGGCGCACGGTTATGACGATTGCGAAGGCGACGTCATCGAAAAGGTCCGCGAAATTGTCGGGCCCGACGTGTTCATCGGGGTCGAACTCGACCTGCACGGCAATGTGACGGCGCGGATGGCCGAGGCATCGAACGCGCTCGTCGCCTGCCTCCTTTACCCGCACACCGATTTCGACGAACGCGGCGAGCAGCTTTTCGACATCGGCGAGCGCTTCGTGCGCGGCGAGATCCGCACCCGCAACCATATCCGGCGCGTGCCGATGCTCGGTCTCTTCTACACGACGCTGCCGCAGATGGAGGCGGTCAACGCTGCCGTGCTCGCCGCCGAGCGGCAGGACGGGGTGCACGCCGTGTCGCTCATGCACGGCTTCCCGTGGGCCGACCATCCCGAAGTCGGCGCCGCCGTGGTCGTCGTCGCCGAGCCCGGACAGGCCGACGTGCCCGGCCTCGCGCGTGACCTCGGCCGCCGCTTCTTCGCGGCGCGCGAGGAAACGCGCAGCCTGCGCAAGCCGATCGACACGATCCTCGACGAGATCGCGGCGTCGCCCGCAGCCGGTCCGTTTGTCATCGCCGATGTCGCCGACAACGCCGGCGGCGGCGCGGGCGCCGATTCGACCTTCATCCTCCGCCGGCTGATCGAGCGCGGCGTCGAGGACGCGGCGCTCGCGATGATCTGGGATCCGGTCGCGGTCGATTTTGCGCATCAGGCGGGCGTCGGCAACCGGCTCAACCTGCGCCTCGGCGGCAAGACCGGCCCCTTCGCGGGGCTACCGGTAGATGGCGAAGCCACCGTGATCGCGCTCGCCGACGACATCGAACAGGAAGACCCGGCGGGCGGCCTGATGTTCGGCATCGGCCGCGCGGCGCTGCTGCGGATCGGCGGCGTGCAGGTGGTCGTCAACAGCGTGCGCCAGCAGGTCTATGATCCTGTTTGCCTCACCGCCCTCGGCGTCGATCTGTCGGCGGCGCGGGTTATCGTCGTCAAATCGACCCAGCATTTCTACGAACGCTTCGCCCCGCTCGCTGCCAAAATCTATTATTGCGAAACTCCCGGCTCGCTGACGCTCGACCTCGACCCTGCGCGATACAAAAGGCTGCAACGGCCGATCTGGCCGATCGACGCCGATGCGGCGCCGGATTGATCGCTGGCCAGACAGTCCGACTGAAACCGAACTTTCCTTCTCCGTCACCCCGGACTTGATCCGGGGTCCACGATTTCGGCGCTGCAATGGATCCCGGATCAAGTCCGGGATGACGAAGAGAGTCAAATTCCCCTTCCGTACCCGCCAATGGCCACCGCCCTCTTCTGCATATAGTCTCCGCCAGACACATCCAAGCTTGACAGTACAGTATTGTATGTTTCTATATCGCTATCAGATTTTCCACTGAGGATTCGTTTCCCCGCAGGAAGACAAATCGGCATCGTCAAAGCCGGAAGGGACGGGAATGAGCAAAGAGACGGTTACCCCCAACGGCCCGGAAGCCGCCAACGAAGCCCCGCACGATTCGATGACGTTGCTCGGCCGCGCGGGCGGCAGCGACACGCCCGCGATCGAAATGATGCCCGACCCCGACCTCAGACTGATGCTGCCGATGCGCGACGGGGTGCGGCTCGATACCTATGTCTGGCGCCCTGCCGGCGACGCCCCGGCGCCGGTGATCCTGTGGCGCACGCCGTACCGCGAGGAGGTGCTCGGCTGGGCGCGGCTGCGCCAGCTCCGTTACCGCGACCACGGCTATATCGTCGTCAACCAGCTCATCCGCGGCACCGGCGAGTCCGAGGGCGAATTCCGCTTCAGCTCGCCCTATGAGCGCACCGACGGCTATGACACGATCGAATGGCTCGCCGCGCAGCCATGGTGCGATGGCAATGTCGGGATGGACGGCGGCTCTTATGTCGGCCTCACCCAACTCCTCGCTGCCGCCGAACGGCCGCCGCACCTCAAATGCATCATCCCGCAGGTACCCGCGGTCAATTATTTCCGCGAACTCCCCTATTTCGGCGGCGCCTTCACCCGCCAGCACACGATCAACTGGCTGAACCTGATCTCGATCGGCTCGCTCGCCGAACTCACCGGCGGCTTCGTCTCGACGCTGCCCATCCTCGCGCAGCCCGACTGGTTCCGCCGCCTGATGATGCGCCCGGCGATCGACGCCGCCGACGACGTGCTGAAGGGCGACAAGCTCGCGCATTACCGTGAGGCGCTCGAACATCCGACCTTCGACGACTGGTGGCGGGAGCGGTCCCTCGGCGCCGAGGATTATGCCGCGATGGACCTGCCGGCTTTGTTCATCACCGGCAATTTCGACCCCAGCCTCGGCGCGATGGGTGCCTGGCACGGCGTCGCCGCCAACGCCCGCGACCGCGACGACCGCCAGCTGCTGCTCGGCCCGTGGGACCATGGCCAGGTCTATACCGGCGGTAGCAGCAGCTATGGCCCGCATGAATTCGACGCCGCGGCCGCGGCCGATCCTTTCCCGATCCGCCTCGCCTTTTACGACAAGCATCTCAAGGGCAAGGGCAACGGCCCCGACCTCGGCGGCAAGGCGAAGATCTTCATCACCGGACGCAATCGCTACGAAGTCTTCGATGCCTTCCCGCCGCGCGAAGTGCGCAGCCTGTCCTTCTTCCTCGCCAGCGACAGCGCCGCGAACGGCGAATATGGCGGCGGCACGCTCGTCACCGACGCGGATGCGATCAAGGGCGATCCCGACCGCATGCGCGCCGACCCGGCGATGCCTTTCGCCGCGCCGCTCACCGAAGCGCTCGGCCGGATCAGCAGCCTCGACGAACATGTCCGCCATATCGACACCCTGCTCTTCCGCACCGAACCGCTCGCCCAGCCGCTCGCGATCCTCGGCGAAACCGAAGTCGTGCTGCACGTCGCGACCGACACGCCCGATGCCGATATCGTCGCGCATCTCGCCGAGATCCGGCCCGACGGATCAGTGGTCGAACTTGCCTATCACGCGCTGCGCCTCCGCTACCGTGAAGGCTTCGACCGCGAGGTGCCGATGGTGCCCGGCGAGCCGGTCGAGGTGCGGCTGAAACTCACCCTCTCGGCGCACGAACTCACCGCCGGGCATCGCCTCGCGCTGCTGCTGCGCCCCGACTTCTTCCCCTTCGTCGATCCCAACCCGAACACCGGCGAACCGATCGCCACCGCGACGCGGATGCAGACCGCGACGATCACCGTCTTTCACGATGCAGCGCGGCCGTCGCGCCTCGAACTTCCCGTCCTCGAAAGCGCCCGCCCATGACCGAACAGAATGTCCGCGTGACGATCGTCAACCATGCCGCGGTCGACATCGCCGCGCCGCCCGCCGCGGTGTGGCAGACGATCCTCGACGAATATATCGAGGCGAAGAAGTTCCGCGAGATCGGCTACGCGATCGAACCGCTCGACGATCCCGCCGCCTGTCTCGGCGGCTACCGCATACGCCTCGAACAGGATGGCGCCGTCGTCGACGAGCGCCTCTGCCATGTCACCGAACGCGACGAGATCGCGCACCGGCTGAGCATGTTCGCCGATTATCTCGCGGGCGGCATGATCGTCTATGCGACCTATCATGCCGAGGCGGCTCCCGGTGGCACCCGCTACCGTCTCGATTGCCATTCGACGCTCGGCATACCGCAGCCTGCGGGCGCCGGGCGCGCCGAAATCGCCGCCGCGGTGGCGGAAATGACCGCGCAATTCGACGCCGCGCTGACCGGCTATCTCGAAAGCATCAAGGCCAAACTCGAAACGCGGGGCTGAACCGCGCCTCACGCCCAACCGGGAGACAATAGATGACCACCACACCCCGCCGCCCGGTCACCAAGACGATCGGCAGCGTCACCTTCGACGACCCCTATGACTGGCTCCAGCACGACAGCGACGAAGCGCTGGCGTGGCAGTGGGAACAGGATGCGATCGCGCAGCGCGAAGCGCGCGCCTGGCCCCATTTCGAGGCGCTCAAGGAACAGATCCGCGCCAACGACGCCGGCAATTTCATGGTCTCGCGGACACCGCCGCGCCTTCGCGGCGATCGCTGGTTCTGGATCGCGCCGCCCCCCGGCGGCGGCGGGCGCGTGGTCTGGACCTCGACCAGCCTCGCCGACGCGGGGCAGCCGGTCTTCGCCCTCGCCGACCATGTCGCGCGGGAAGACGCGGCGAGCGCGGCGGTATTGTGGTGGGAGCCGTCGCCCGACGGCGCCCGCGTCGCGGCGATCGTCTGCATCGGCGGCGACATGATGGGCGAATGGCATATCTTCGATACTGCGACCGGCAAGGCGCTGCGCGCGCCGCTGCCGGCGATCGGTTACAGCGGCGCGATCCCGGGTTGGCTCGCCGACGGCAGCGGCTTCTATCTCCACGGCCGCGACGCGCAAGGGCGCCACCGCATCGGCTTCGTCGCGCTCGACGAGGGCGTTGCCGACCGGCCCGAGGTCGTGTTCGGCGATGCCGAGGTGCCCGCCAACATGTCGGGCCTCAGTTGCAACGTCTCGCCGGGCGAACGCTGGGTTATCGCGGATTCGGGCCCGCACGAACGCACCGCCTATGTCGTCGGCGATACGACGACGGGCGAATGGCGCCCCTTCATCCCCGACGGCTATGACGGCGAACTGACCGGCGGCTGGCTCGACGCCGACACCTATGTCGCGCGCGCGCACGGCGACGACACGCCGCGCGGCTGCATCGTCGCCATTCCGGTGGCGACTTCGCAGGACCGCAGCACGTGGCGAGAGATCGCGCCGCAAGGCGCGGCGGTGATCCGCGCCGTCGGCACGATCCGCGGCAAGATCGTCGTCGCCGAACTGCTGCACGTCTCGCTGCGCCTCCGCGTCATCGATCCCGTCGACGGCAGCGAACAGCTCGTGCCGCTCGAAGACGCGGGCGCGAGCTGGATCAGTGCCTTCCACCGTTTCGACCGCACCGACGCGCTGACCTTCGACTATGCAAGCTTCACCAAGACCGCCGGCATCTATCATTACGACCTGGACAGCGGCGAGGTTAGCACCGTCGTCGCGCCCGAGGTCGAACTGGACGGGATCAAGGTCAGCCAGCATTTTGCGCGCGGCAAGGACGGCGTCCATATCCCCTATTATCTGGTCCACCGCGACGATCTGGACTTCAGCGCGCCGCGCCCGGCGCTAATCACTGCCTATGGCGGTTTCAATTCGGCCTTTGTCCCGGCCTTCCTCGCCCATTTCACGCCCTTCGTCCGCGCCGGCGGCGTGCTGATCCACGCCAACATCCGCGGCGGCGGCGAATATGGCAAGATCTGGCACGACAGCGGCCGGCTCGCGTGCAAATGGAACAGCTATCTCGATCTCTTCGCCATCGTCGAGGAAGCGATCGCCAACGGCGTCACCGCGCCCGACCGGCTGGCGATGACCGGCGCGAGCAACGGCGGCCTGCTCGCCGGGGTCGCGATCGTCCATCGCCCCGACCTGTTCCGCGTCGTCGTCCCCGACGTGCCGACCTTCGACGAGATGGAGCCGCTTCCCGACGACGCCGAATCGGCGCCGATCCGCGCGATCTTCTGGCAGGATTATGGCGATCCGCAGGATCCAGTGATGTCGAAGATCCTCTATTCCTATTCGCCCTATCACAATGTCCGCGATGGCATCGCCTATCCCGCGGTGTTCCAGGTCTTCGGCGAAAAGGATGCCGGTTGCCGTCCCTTCCACGGCCGCAAGTTCACGGCGCGGATGCTCGAAGCATCGACGTCGGGCCACCGGACGCTGCTGCGCGTGTGGAGGGACACCGGCCACGCCTCGTTCGACGCCGACACCTCGGTGACCCAGCGCGCCGAATGGCTCGGCTTCGTGATGGCCGAACTGGGGATGGCGCCGGTCTCGTCGTGACCGACGCCACGGGCCGCGCCCCAGCGCGCTCCTCAGGCAGCCTTGGGCTTGGCCCTCGCCCGCGGTTTCGGCTTTTCGAGCGTGCGAAGCGCGTCCTTCAGCCCCTCGGGCGCCGGCAGGCCGGTCACCGCGGTGCAATAATAGGGCGCCAGTTCGATACGGTCTTCGATGCTCTCGCGGATCGCGAGGGCGTAATAGCCGATCTGGTGGAAATACATCACGCGGGCGCGGACAAACGCCTCGGTCCCCTGTATCCCGTTGCGCTCGAGGAAGAGCTGGAACAAGCCGATCCACGCGTCGTCGATATCGTGAACCACCTTGGTTACGTCGCGCGACTTGCGCGCCCAGACGCGGATCGCGATGTCGAACGCCGGGAAATTCGGGTCCTCGCCCAGCCAGACCTTGAACAACTCGATCAGCCCCGTCGCCCCCTCCGCGGCGCGCTGTTCGATCGCGGCGATTTCGCGGCGATTATTGTCCTTCCAGTCCTCCAGCAGCGCGTCGAGCAATTCCTGCCGATGCTTGAAATGCCAATAGAAGCTGCCGCGCGTCACCTTCATTCGGCGCGCCAGTACATCCACCTTCACATCGTCGACGCCCGACGCGATCAGCGCCTTGCGCGCGACCGCGATCCAGTCCCCGCGGGTCAAACGACCGTTCGCCACTGCACCTGCTCCTCTGTTCATCGCGCTTCCATCGCATGGAAGTCGGTTCGCCCATGGATCGCTGTATCGATCAATTGCCTGTTTAGGAACGGCCAGTTTTACCGGCCGGCGATAATGACGAAGGCGAAATTGGCTTCGCCGGAATATATTTTTCCGTTCCGACCATACATTTCTGTATTGTCGATTTTTGGCGCAACCGCTAAGCCGGTGGGGCCCGGCGCGAGGTGGGCGAAGACGCCGCGACTCACGCTGGCGGCAAGGGAAAGAATGCGGTGGCCGACAATCTGATCATCGGATGCGGAGTCGTCGGACTGACCACGGCGCTCGAGCTTCTCGGGCGCGGCGAGCGCGTCACGCTGGTCGATTCGGCGGCGCAGGAGGGGCTGGGCACCAGCTTCGCCAATGGCGGCTTGCTGACCCCGTCGATGTCCGATCCGTGGAATGCCCCGGGCGTCCACCGCCACCTGTTCGAATATCTCGTCAGTTCGTCGGCGGCGCTCAAGATCCGCCTCGGCGCCCTGCCCTCGCTCCTTCGCTGGGGCCCGCAATTCCTGCTCAATTCGCGCGCCGCGCCGCACCGCAAGGCGACGCTCGCCAACCTCGAACTCGCAACCTATTCGCTCACGGCGATGAAGGAACTGCGCGAGCGCTTCGGCTTCGCCTTCGATGCATCGGACGGCGGCGCGCTCAAATTCTTCCGCACCGAAGCGGCATTCGACGCCGCGCTCGCCATCGCCGACCTCGTCCGCGAACATGGCATCGAAGCCCGGCCGCTCGACGGCAACGGCGCGGTCGAGGTCGAACCGTGCCTCGCCCCGGTGGGCGCCGAGATTGCCGGCGCGATCCACTATCCCGGCGACGCGTCGGGCGACGCCTATCTTTTCTGCCGCGAGGCTGCGCGAACGATCGCCGAGCTTGGCGGCATCTTTCGCTACGGCCAGACGGTGGAAGCAGTCGAGGTGCGCGGCGGCCGCGTCGCAGGCGTGCGGCTGGCAGGCGAAACGATCGCGGCCGAACGGGTCGTCGTCGCGGCCGGGGTTGCCAGCCCCGCGCTCGCCGCGAAACTCGGGCTCGATCTCGCGGTCAAGCCGGTCAAAGGCTATTCGATGACCTACACGCCGGACCCCGCGGGGCCGATGCCGCGCCTGCCGGTCATCGACGACGGCTATCACACCGCCATCACCCCGCTCGGCACCCGGCTCCGCGTCGCCGGAACTGCCGAGTTCGCGGGCCACGACCTACGGCTCGATCCGAAGCGGATCGGCAATCTCGGCCAGCTTTTCAAGGCGACCTATCCGGCGGTCGCCAGCGGCGCCGTGCTCGCGACCGGCCAGCCGTGGACAGGGCTGCGTCCGGTCGCCGCCGACGGGCGCCCCTATATCGGACCCGGCCGGGTCGCGGGGTCGTGGGTCAACGCCGGCCACGGCCATCTCGGCTGGACGCTCGCCGCCGGCTCGGCGCGCCTGCTCGCCGACCTGATGGCGGGGACGGCGCCCGAACTCGACCCGTCGCCCTATGCGCCATGCCGCTGATTTTGTCATGCCGCGGCACCGATCGACCGTGCAGGCGATCCGATCGGAAACCCGAAAAGAACAGGAAATCTAGGGCGAAGCACTTCAATTTATCCTGATTAGGATATAAGTATCGGACCGAAACAGAAGGAGCGAATATCGGTGGCAGGTGGTCGAAAGACTTTGGGTGCGGTGATGGCGGGCCTTCGCACGCGCAACGGCTGGACGCTCAAGGAAATGAGCCAGCACAGCGGCATCCCCATGTCGACCCTGTCGAAGGTCGAGCATGACCGGCTGTCGCTCACTTACGACAAGCTGCAACAGGTCAGCGAGCGGCTCAACATCAGCATGGCCGACCTGTTCGCCGAGGAGCCCGCGGCGGCGACCGTGCTCGGACGGCGCAGCGTCGGCACGCTCGAAACCGCGGTCCGCGTCGAAACGCCCAATTACGAGTATAATTATGTCTGCACCGAGCTTCGGAACAAGCGCATGGTGCCCGTCATCACGCGCATCCGCGCCAAGACGATCGAGGAATTCGGCGAACTCGTCCGCCATTCGGGCGAGGAGTTCATCTATGTCGTCGAGGGACGGCTGATCGTGCACACCGAATTTTACGATCCGATCGAACTGAACCCCGGCGAGTCGATCTATATCGATTCGGGCATGGGCCATGCCTATGTCTGCGATGCGAAATCGGGCGAAACGCTGACCATCGGCGTCATGTCGAGCGCCGACGAGGATTTGTCGGCCCTCGTCCCCAGCGCCAGCCACCGCCCCGGCAAAGCCGCTTAGGGGCGCCGAAGGGCCATAACCCGCCCCGCAAAGGCGAAAGATCGACGACGGTCGCGCCCGCGGCCTTCGCACCAACACGTCCCGACCAAATCAAGGAGCAAGATGATGACTAATATTTCCGCCCTGCCGCTGTCGATGGTTCGCCAGGCCGGCGACCTCGTCTTCATTTCGGGCCAGCTCTCGCTCGCCGACGGCAAGGTCTTCGGCGACGACATCGTTACCCAGACCGGGCGCGCGCTCGACGGGCTAGAGGGCCATCTCGCCAGCCTCGGCCTTGACCTGACCGACGTGGTCAAGACGACGATCTGGATCACGTCGAAGGAAAATTTCGCGGGCTTCAACACGACCTACGCCGCGCGTTTCAGCGCCCCCTACCCCGCACGGTCGACGGTGGTCAGCGATCTCGTGCTCGACGGCGCGCTCGTCGAGATCGAAGCGGTCGCGCAGCTTCGCCGCTGACCCGGCGCGATCGGAGGGAGTCGGAAAGCCGCCCCCTTCAGAACCGCCGCGCGATGCCGAAATAGACCTCGGCGTCGGGGCTGACCCGGTTGAGGCCGAAGTTCACCCCGACGTCGAGCTGCGTGTCGTCGCCGGCCTGCCAGCCCATCGACAGACCCGCCAGCGCCTGCGTATTGTGGCCGCCGGGATCGCGGTCGCGGTACAGCGATATTTCGGCGGCCGCCGAGAGGCTGTCGTTCAGGCCGAAACCAAGGCCGACGACGCTGCCATAACCCAGATGCCGTCCGGCGCCATCGCCGTCGACCGCCGCATCGACCTGCGGCGTGACGGCAAGCGACACGGAATCCGACAAGTCGAAGCTCATCGACACCAGCAATCCGCCGCCCCAGTCGCCGGCACCGATCGCGCTGCCGCCCGCAGGCAGGCTGGCATAGGGCATCACCGCGACCGAAAAGCCCGATCCGTCGGGATTGCGCAGATTCTGTCGCAGCGCGAGTGTGACGTCGCCTATCCCCGATGCCTTGCGGACAGTCCCTGCGGCGCGGTCGCGGGTCCGGACATGGCCATAGGCGGTCCAGCCAAGCTGCGCCTCGAGGCTTTCGGTCAGGCCGATGCGAACCAGCGCATCGCCGACTTGCACCGTGTCGGTTCGCACCGGCCCCTGCCGGTCGCGTGTCCAGTCGCCGAGCCCGAGCTCGAATATCACCTTGCCGCGGTCGACGGTGCAGGCCGGCGTGCCGAGCCCCGGACGGTCGGGGCAAAGCTCGCGCTGCCCCTCGGCGGCGGCGGGGCTTGCGATCAAGGCGATCGGCAGCAGCAAGGCCGCCGCGAACGGCAGAGTTGATCGGGTCCGGGCGGCAATCGTCATCGCCGACCCATTCCCCACATCCCGATACTTTGCAAGCGGTTGGCCGCCTTAATAGCGGCCCGACAGCAGCGCCCCGGCGCCGGGCACTTCGGTGCGCAGGCCCAGCCGCGTCAGCATCTGGTGCGCGGTACAGATCGCCGCCGATATCACCGGTTTGCCGATCGCATCCTCGATCTTCTGCACCGACGTCAGCGACGGCATCTGGACGCACGCCGACAGGACGAGCGCATCGACGCCGCTCAGGTCAAACCGTTTGTAATGGTCGAGCAGGTTCGCCGGGTCCTGCGCCGCGACCTCCAGATTGTCCGGAATTTCGAGGGCAAGCCAATCGCTTACCTCGACACCCTCGGTCTCGATATAAGATACGACCATCTGGGTCAGCGGCTTCATATAGGGCGCGACCAGCGCGATGCGCTTCGCCCCCAGCACCTTCAGCCCTTCGACCAGCGCGCCGGCGCTGGTGACGACGGGCGCGGCATGGCCGTTCTCGACCGTCCGCTGGTGCAGCCGCGCCTCCGACACGCGATGATAGCCCTCGCCCATGCTCATGATTGCGACGAGGCAGGCATAGCCGAGCACGTCGACCGCGGCGTCGGACAGTTCGAGCGCGCAGCGGTCCGAATCGGCGTCCATCGCCGCCAGTTCCTCCTTCGTCACCTTCTTCATCCGCATCCGCGACGAGTGGAAAGTGAAGCGTTCGGGGGCGATGCCCTCGCGCGCACGGAGCAGCGCCGGGATTTCGGTTTCCATCGTGACGTTCGAGCTCGGGACGATCTGCCCGATCCGGATCGGTCTTGCCATGATTCCGCCCATCAGACCGCGACGATCGGGTTGCGCAGCGTGCCGATGCCCTCGACGGTGCATTCGACGACGTCGCCCGGCCACATGAATTCCTGCGGATCGCGGCCCGCGCCGACTCCCGCCGGGGTGCCGGTCGCGATGATGTCCCCCGGCTCCAGCGTCATCACGCTCGAAATATCGGCGATGAGCTGGTTGACGTTGAACAGCATGAAGCGGGTGTTGCTGTTCTGCTTCTCGACCCCGTTGACGCGGGTCGACAGATTGAGGTTGTGCGGATCGCCGATCTCGTCCGCCGTGACGATGCACGGCCCCATCGGCGCGAAGCTGTCCTGCCCCTTCGACACGATCCACTGCCCGGCGCGGCGGCAGTCGCGCGCCGAAACGTCGTTGATCACCGTGTAACCGAAGACATGGTTTAGCGCGTCGGCCTCGGCGACATGACGCGCGGTGCTGCCGATCACCACCGCCAGCTCGGTTTCCCAGTCGAGCTGCTGCGTCACCCGGGCATTGTGGCGGATCGGATCATTCCACGCGACGACCGCGGTCGGTGGCTTCGAAAAGATCACCGGCTGCTTCGGAAGTTCGTTCGACGTGTCGAGGCTGCGTGCCGATTCAGCGACATGCTCGGTATAGTTGAGACCGATACCGAAGATATTCTTGCGCGGCCGCGGGATCGGCGCGAGCAAGGCGACATTGCCCCCGGGCAGCGAGGTGCCGACCAGATCGGCCGCCGTTGCGCCGGCGACCGCTTCCTTGAGGAAGCGCAGCCCGATCGGCCCCAGATCGATGAAATCGAGCATCGTCGAGGGCAGGTCCTGCCCGATCGCGTCGCCGAAATATTCGACGTCGATCACCAGCCCGTCGTGAAGCAGCCCGAGCCGCGGTTCGGTTTCGACCGTGCGATAGGTTACGAAGCGCATGAAGATGTCCTGTCTGTCTGGAAAAATCAGGCGGGCTGGCGGCCGCCGTGGTCGGGATAAGGCTCCTCGATGCGGACGCCGAGCACCTCCATCACCGGGAAGTCGTTGAACGAAAAAAGGAAAGCCGGTTCGGACGGGTCGAGGTTGACATGCTCGTGCCACATCCACGCGGGCACGCAGAAGATGTCGTGCGTTTCCCAGTCGAACCGTTCGCCGCCGATGATCGAATAGCCGCGCCCGCCCGCGGCATTATAGACGACGTTGCCGGTGTGCCGGTGCGCCTGCCCGCGAAAGCCACCGGGCAGCATCTGCATATGCGCGCCCATCGTCTGCAGCGCCCAGCCGCCGGTCAGCGGGTTGGCATAGCGCATCAGATGCCCGTCGAACGGCGATCCCTCCGACACCGCGGCAAGGTTCCACAGCGCATCGCGCACCGCCTCCCAGCGATAGACCATCACCGGCGAATAAGGCTTGTCCCACGCGCCGACGCCCTCGGGCCGCAGCCCCGCGCCGCCATAGCTCAGCGGCAGATCGTTCGACGGAAAGGCCGGCGTTTGGCGGGGCTGGTCGTGAACCGCATAGAAGTTCGTTTCCATGCAGTTCATCAACGGAATATCGAGCCCGTCCTGCCAGATCGACACCTCGCCGTCGGCGGCGATACCATGGTCGTGCCAGCAGCCGTTCGGGGTCAGCACATAATCATTGGCGCCCAGCGTGATATGATGCCCGTCGACGACTGTATAGGCGCCGCGCCCTTCCATGATGAAGCGGTGCGCCGAGGCGGTGTGCTTGTGCGCGGGGGTGATTTCGCCGGGCTTCATCGCCTGCATGCCGCTGAACAGCCAGCCGCACACCGCGACATTCTCGCGGCCCGCATCGCTGTCGTTGAGCAGGGTGACGACGCGCCGCCCCGCTTCCTCGGGCCGGACGAGGTCGATCGCGCGCAGGCACAGCGCACGCATATCGGCATAACGCCACAGTGTCGGGCGATAGCGTGTCTCGGGCTCCCACGGCTCGATCGCATTTGCGCGCTTCCAGAATGCGCCTGCATTCCGGCCCGCAAGCTCCTGATAAAAGGCTTCCAGTTCGGGTGTGTCGGTGACGTGCGAGCGCCCCAGCACCTTGTCGCGCGGGTCGATCACGGCGGGATGGTCGGTCATGACGGCTCCTCCTCGCTGGCGCCCTCCACGGCGGGTGGCGCATCCGCGAACGTCGCCGGCGCGCGCGGCGTCCGGTCGACGGTCAGGTTGAAGATGTCGAAGCGGTTATAACCGCCGATGATGTCGTGCATCTGCTTCGGCCCAACGCAGGCGCCGAGGTCGATATCGGCATAGACGATGCCCTCGTCGTCGATCAGTGCCTCGCCGACCAGATTGCCATGCGGGTCGATGACCCCCGACCAGGCGCTGCTCCGCCGTTCGAGCAAGGCGCGGTTTTCGGGGCGCTCGACACTCATCGCGGCGATGATCTCCTCGCTTACCGTCGAACAGGCGACGATGGTGAAGACCTTGCCCTCGAAACTGTGCGCGGTGGCGCGGATGCGGATCGCTTCGGCCATATTATACGACGCGGGCGCCACCGGCAGCGCGATATAATTGGCCACATGGACGAGCTCGCCCTGCGACAGCAGCGCGAAGCGCGCCAGCGTGTTGGTATTCTCCCCGCACGCCAGCGTACCCAGCGGCCCGACCGGCGTGTCGTACACGCGGATCGAGGCACCGTCGCCGCCGGCCCAGGTCAGTTTCTCGGCCCAGGTCGGCACCAGCTTGCGGTGACGGCCGAGCAG
The DNA here is from genome assembly GCF_001307295.1 of Sphingopyxis macrogoltabida. Classification (NCBI taxonomy): domain Bacteria; kingdom Pseudomonadati; phylum Pseudomonadota; class Alphaproteobacteria; order Sphingomonadales; family Sphingopyxidaceae; genus Sphingopyxis; species Sphingopyxis macrogoltabida. Next base: position 2,368,619 of record NZ_CP012700.1, read on the forward strand.
GCTGCCGTCGGAGCCGATGATCAGGTTGGTGTTGTAGAGGGTGCCGACGCTGACCGGATCGCGCTCGTTGATCCCGATCACGACGGTACAGCCATGATCGCGCGCCGCCGCGCACAGCGCCGCAACCTCGGGCCCGTCGACGCGGATCGAGGCGCGATAGAGCCGCTCGAACCAAGCCGCCCCCTCGATCGGCGTCATCAGCCAGTTCCAATAGGGGTAAGCGGCGACGAACACCTCGGGGAACGCTACAAGCTGCGCGCCGCCCGCCGCCGCTTCGGCGATCAGCGCACACGCCTTGTCGACCGTCGCCGCGGCGTCGAGGAACACCGGCGCGGCCTGCACCGCCGCGACGCGCGATTTGGGCAAAAAGGGGGCCGACACGTCGCTCATGTCACCGCCGCCCGCTCGTGATATTGCGGCTTGTCCCACGCGCGCGCCGCACAGACCTTTTCGAGCCGCGCTACCGCTTCCACGACATCGCGATAGCCGAGGTAGAGCGGCGTCAGCCCGAAGCGCAAAATGTCGGGCGCCCGGAAATCGGCGATCACGTCATATTCCTTAAGCGCCTGGACGATCTGATAGCCTTGCGGGTGGGCATAGGCGACCTGGCTGCCGCGTGCCGCATGCTCCGCGACGCTCGCCAGCGTAAAGCCATAGGCATCGCAAAGCGGCGCCATCCGCTCGATGAACAGATCGCCGAGCGCCAGCGACTTGCGGCGCAGCTCGGCCATATCGGCTTCGAGCAGCAGATCTACCCCGACCTCGAGCGCCGCGAGGCCGAGCACCGGCGGCGTCCCGCACTGGAAACGCTCGATACCGGCGGCCGGGTCATAATCCTCCTCGAAAGCAAACGGCCGCGCGTGGCCGAACCAGCCCGACAGCACCGGAGTCGCCGCATGGTGTCGCGCCGCGGCGAACAGATAGGCGGGCGCACCGGGGCCGCCGTTCAGATATTTATAGCCGCAGCCGATCGCGAAATCGGCATCCGCGCCACCCAGATCGACCGGAATCGCCCCCGCGCTGTGACTCAAATCCCAGACCACCAGCGCTCCGACCTCATGTGCCCGCCGGGTAATCGCCGCCATGTCGCGGACGCGGCCTGACTTGTAATGAACCTGCGTCAGCAGCAGCACCGCGACGTCTTCGTTCAGCGCATCGACGACATCGTCGGGCGCGACGGTCATCGCCTTCACCCGCCCGCCCGAAAACGCCTCGATGCCCTGCATCATATAGACATCGGTCGGGAAATTGGTCGCTTCCGACAGGATCACCGACCGTTCATGCCGCAATGAAAGTGCGGCAGTCAGCGCCTTGAAAATATTCACCGAAGTTGAATCGCTCGCGACAATCTCGCCAGGATTCGCGCCGAGCAGACGGGCGATCTTGTCGCCGATCCGCCGCGGCGCGGTCGACCATGAGGCGCCGAGCCACGAGGTGATCAGCCCCTCGCCCCATTCGTCGGCGACAACCCGCGCCAGCCGCTCGCCCGTCGCTTTCGGCAGCGCGCCGAGCGAATTGCCGTCGAGGTAGATCAGCCCGTCGCGCAGGTGAAAACGCTCGCGAAAGTGCGCGAGCGGGTCGGCGGCGTCGCGCGCCGCGACATCGTTGGCGAACATCGTGTCGGTCATGCAAGCTCCCTCAAAATCGCGCGCACCGGGCTCGCGTCGGCGCCGACGATGCGCAGCGGCAGCGCGATCAGTTCGTACCGCCCCGGCGGCACGTCATCGAGCACCAGCCCCTCCAAGATCCGCATGTCGGCCGCCTTCACCGCCTGATGCGCGTCAAGCGTCTTCGACTGTTCGGGGTCGAGCGACGCGGCATCGGTGCCGATCAGCCGCACCCCCATGCCGCCGAGCCGCGCGATCACCTCGGCGGCGATCGCGGTAAAGTCGCTGTCCCAGGCGTCGTGCGGAAACGACTCGTATGTCCTGAGCAGCACCCGCTCGGCGCCCGCGACCGCATCCCAGTCGATATCGCCGACTTCGACGCGCCCTTCCGCATGGCGGACGTCGAGTAGCACGCACGGCCCGATATAGGGATCGAGCGCGCTGTCTGCCGACGACACGCCGTCATTGGCATAATGCAGCGGCGCATCGCCATGCGTTCCAGCATGCAGCGGCGTCGACATACCGCCGACATTGACCGGGCAGCCGTCGCCGATCACTGCATGGCTGTGCAGCGCGAACGCTGGCTCGCCGGGCCACACCGGAACCCCGGCATGGAGCGGCTGCGAAATGTCCCAGATCCGGCTCATGCCCTCGCCTCGCCGACATAATCGCCGCCTTCGCGCGGCGCCGCCATCAACGTGCGCATCGACCAGAGTTCGGGGAAGAAGCTGAGGCTCAGCGCCTTGACCAGGTAATTGACTCCCGACGATCCGCCCGTCCCCGGCTTGTGACCGATGACGCGCGACACCGTTTTCATGTGCTTGAAGCGCCATTCCTGAAAATAATATTCGAGCGCGGTGATCTTCTCGGCGAGCATATAAAGGTCCCAGTGATGCTCGGGGTCGGTATAGATCTCCAGCCACGCCTGCTCGACCGCTTCGGAAGGTTCATACGCCTTAGTCCAGTCGCGCTCGAGGTGATCGGCGGGAATATCGAAACCGCGCCGCGCGAGCAGCTTCAGCAACTCGTCGTAAAGCGACGGCGCCTCGAACGCCGCGCGCAGCCGCTGCGTCGCTTCGGTATCGTCCTGGTGGACGATCATCATGTCGCCGCGCTTGTTGCCGAGCAGATATTCGAGTTCGCGATATTGCTGCGACTGGAACCCCGACGCGCGGCGCAGAAAACCACGGAAGGTCAGGAAATCATGCGGCGTCAGCGTCGCAAGCACTTCCCAGCTATGGATCATGTGGCGCTGGATCGTCGCGATGCGGTCGAGCCCCTTGCCCGCGATCTCCAGGCGGTCGGCCCGGATCGCCCCGACGACCAGCCGCGCCTCGTGCAGCACCAGTTTGATCCACAACTCCATCGTCTGGTGCATGATGATGAACAGCATCTCGTCGGGCTTGTCCGACACCGGCACCTGCGCCGACAGCAGCTGCTGCGTCTGGAGATGACGCGCATAGGTAAGGCCATTGTCCCACTGGATCGTCTCGCCGTCGATTTCGGTTTCGAAGACGGTGGTGCCGTCGTCCTTGCTCTGCCGGATCATGGGCGCGCGCCTCCGTTCATGAAGGCCGGCCCCGGGCGGACCGGCTGCAGGGGGCCATCATAGGCGCGGTCTCCGGGGAAAGCATCTTCCGGTTCGAGCGGAATATCGTCGCCGATCCTGCTGTAAATCGAAGAAAAGTCGGATTCCTCGGTGGCGGCGAGCAGCGCCTCGAACCCTTCGACGACGAAATAGATGCGCTGAAATTCGTCGAAATGATATTTGGTCCGCATGACCCGCTCGATATCGAGCCAGATGCGGCGCGGCTCGGGCGAGGTCAGCGCGGCGACCGTCTCGGCATAGCTCGACAGCAGGCCGCCGCCGAAGGCGCGCAGTTCGCCATCCTCGACCACCAGCCCGAATTCGGTCGTATAGAGCCACAGCCGCCCGAGGAAATCCGACGCGCCAAGCTTCTCGGCGCGCAGCCCCGCCTGCCCATAGGCGACCAGAAATTCCGAAAAGGCCGGGTTGGTCAGCATCGGGACATGGCCGAAAATGTCGTGAAACATATCGGGCTCTTCACTGTAGCCGATCTGCTCGGGCGGGCGCAGGAAGTTGGCTGCCGGAAACCGCTTGTTCGCGAGATGCTCGAAAAAGGGCTCGTTGGGGATCCAGCCCGGAACCGCGACGATTTCCCAGCCGGTCGCGGGTTTCAGATGGCGGTTGAGCGCGGCACAATCGGGAACCCCGGCGGGCACCGCGCGCAATATGTCGAGCCCGCTGAGGAAATCCGCGCAGGCATAGCCGGGCAGCGCCGCCGACTGCTGCTCGAACAGCGTCCGCCAGGTCGCATGCTGCGCGGCGGTAAAGGCCGGCCAGTCCTGCGGCATCGTCCAGTCCGCGGCGACCCCTTCGGGCGGGGCATCGAAAATATGTGTCGCAGCCAAGCGCGCTCTCCCAAAGCTGACGGGAGGATAGGCCGGATGCCTGCAAACATTGTCCGCAATTTGCGGCTCGCAGCCGCTCCAAATCCCCGATTGTTTGCCATTTTTCCAAAAATGAGGGACAATGTTCTTCGCAATCGCGAAATATCATGCGCTATATCCGATTTACCGAATCAGGGCGGAACGATGCAGCGACGCAGAAGGAATACAAGATGAGCCAGACCATCCTGCACGGCTATTGGCGGTCGAGCGCCGCCTATCGCGTCCGCATCGCGCTGAACGTCAAGGGGATCGCCTATGAACAGGTCGCGCACGACCTGCGCGCCGGCGAACAGCGCGACCCCGCCTATCTGGCCATCGCCCCGCACGGCCTCGTCCCCGCGCTCGAACATGACGGCGCCGTGCTGATCGAAAGCCCCGCGATCCTCGAATGGATCGAGGCGAAATGGCCCGAACCGCCGCTGCTGCCTGCATCCCCCGCTGATGCCGCGACGGTGCGCGCCATCGCGGCGCTGGTCGGCTGCGACATCCACCCGCTCAACAATCTGCGCGTCCTCACCCGGCTGCGCAGCCAGTTCGACGCCGACAATGCGCAGGTGAAGGCCTGGATCGCGCACTGGATCGGCGAAGGCTTCGGTGCGCTCGAACAACTGATCGCGCGCACCGGCGGTCGCTACGCCTTCGGCGACACCCCGACCTTCGCCGACTGCTATCTCGTCCCGCAGGTCTATAACGCCGAACGCTATAACGTCGATCTCGCCGCCTTCCCGCGCACCCTCGCCGCCGCGGAAGCCGCCCGCGCCCTCCCCGCCTTCGCCGCGGCGCATCCCGACCTACAGCCGGATTTCCAATGACCATGGACCGGCTCGACTGGAAAATCGTCGCCGCGCTCGAACAGGACGGCCGCCAGTCCTTCGCGGAACTGGGCGAGACCGTCGGCCTCTCGAAATCGCCCTGCTGGTCGCGCGTGCGCAGCCTCGAAGGGTCGGGGATCATCCGCGGCTATGCCGCGTCGCTCGACCCCGTCGCGCTCGGTCTTGCCGTACAAAGCTTTGTCGAGGTCCGTATCAACCTCGACGCGCACAGCGAGTTCGAGGCAGCGGTGCTCGCGCACCCCGCGGTGGTCGAATGCCACACGACGGCGGGCGACGGCGATTATATCCTCAAGATTTTCGCGCGCTCGGTCGACCACCTCGACGAACTGCTCCGTTACGACCTCTCCAAACTGCCCGGCGTGCACGGTCTCTCGACCGTCGTCTGCCTGAAAACGATCAAGCAGCAGGGCCGCCTCGCCGAATGGGCGCGCACCACCGAACAGCGGCGCTGAGGTTTGCGGAGGGGCCTTCCGACCCGGTTTTCCGTCATCCCGGCGAAGGCCGGGATCTCGCCGTTGCGTCATCCCGATATGATGAGATCCCGGCCTTCGCCGGGATGACGGTTCAGGCGAAAACGCCGATCCAGCTTCGCAAACTTCGCCGCTTCGCAACATCGCCTTCGCAAATCTTGACCTTTTCAGCCGTTTTCGCGGAGCCCGCGCCCGCCGATAGCGCGCGGCATGAACCAGCCATATCGCCAGCCGCTGCCGGGAACCGGTCTCGACTATTTCGATACCCGCGCCGCGATCGACGCCATTCGTCCCGGTGCCTATGACAGCCTGCCCTATGTGTCGCGCGTGCTCGCCGAACAGCTTGTCCGCCGCTGCGATCCCGCGCTCCTCCCCGCTGCGCTGAAAGAGATCGTCGACCGCAAGCGCGACCTCGACTTCCCCTGGTATCCGGCGCGCGTCGTCTGCCACGACATTCTCGGCCAGACCGCGCTCGTCGACCTCGCCGGGCTGCGCGATGCCATTGCCGAGCGGGGTGGCGACCCCGCCAAGGTCAACCCGGTGGTGCCGACCCAGCTCATCGTCGATCACAGTCTCGCGGTCGAATATGCGGGCTTCGACGCCGACGCCTTCGCGAGGAACCGCGCGGTCGAGGACCGCCGCAACGAAGACCGCTTCCACTTCATCGAATGGACGAAAAGCGCCTTCGAAAATGTCGACGTCATCCCCGCCGGCAACGGCATCATGCACCAGATCAACCTCGAAAAAATGTCGCCGGTCGTTCAGGTCCGGGACGGCGTCGCCTTCCCCGACACCTGCGTCGGCACTGACAGCCATACGCCGCATATCGACGCGCTCGGGGTGATCGCGATCGGCGTCGGCGGGCTCGAGGCGGAGACGGTGATGCTCGGCCGCGCCGCGATGATGCGGCTGCCCGATATCGTCGGCGTCCGCCTCACCGGCGCCCCCGCGCCGGGGATCACCGCGACCGACATCGTGCTCGCGCTCACCGAATATCTGCGCGAGGCGCGCGTCGTCGGCGCCTGGCTCGAATTTTTTGGTGAAGGCGCCGACCGGCTGACGATCGGCGACCGCGCGACGATCTCGAACATGTGCCCCGAATATGGCGCCACCGCTGCGATGTTCCATATCGACCGGCAGACGATTGATTACCTGCTCCTGACCGGGCGCGACCCTGAGCAGGTGCGGCTCGTCGAAACCTATGCGAAGGCGACCGGCCTGTGGGGAGACGCGCTCAAGACCGCACATTATGAGCGCCTGCTCGAATTCGACCTGTCGGGCGTCGGCCGCAACATGGCCGGCCCCTCCAATCCGCACCGCCGCCTGCCGACCGCCGCACTCACAGAACGCGGCATTGCGGTCGGGCTCGACGGGGCGCGCGACGAAGAGCGCGCGGGCATGCTCCCCGACGGCGCGGTGATCATCGCCGCGATCACAAGCTGCACCAACACCTCGAACCTGCGCAATGTCGTCGCGGCGGGGCTCGTCGCGAAGAAAGCCAATGCGCTCGGGCTCACCCGCAAACCGTGGGTCAAGAGCAGCTTCGCGCCCGGCTCGAAAGTCGCGCGTCTCTATCTCGAAGAAGCGGGGCTGCTCGCCGAACTCGAAACGCTCGGCTTCGGCATCGTCGCCTTCGCCTGCACGACGTGCAACGGCATGTCGGGCGCCCTCGATCCCGCTATCGAGCGCGAGATCGTCGACCGCGACCTTTATGCGACCGCCGTCCTCTCCGGGAACCGCAACTTCGACGGCCGCATCCACCCGCAGGCGAAACAGGCGTTCCTCGCCTCGCCGCCGCTCGTCGTTGCCTATGCCATCGCCGGGACGATCCGCTTCGACATCGAAAACGACATACTCGGGACTGCGGAGGGCAGGGATATTCGCCTCGCCGATCTATGGCCGAGCGATGCCGAAATCGACGCGATCGTCGCTGCTTCGGTCAAGCCTGAGCAGTTTCGCGCCGTCTATGACCCGATGTTCGCCCCGCGCGGCCGCGACAGGGCGGAGCCGCTCTACGCCTGGCGCCCGCAATCGACCTATATCCGCCGCCCGCCCTATTGGGATATCGAGGGTGTCGGCGCGCTCGCCGCCAACCCGCGAACGCTGAAGGGCATGCGCCCGCTCGCCATCCTCCCCGACAATATCACCACCGACCATCTGTCGCCGTCGAACGCGATCCTCGCCAGCTCGGCGGCGGGCGAATATCTCGCCAGAATGGGCGTCCCCGAAGAGGACTTCAACAGCTACGCCACCCACCGTGGCGACCATCTGACCGCGATGCGCGCCACCTTCGCCAACCCTGAGCTCGTCAACGAAATGGCGGTGGTCGACGGTGCGGTGAAAAAGGGATCGCTGGCGCGCGTCGAGCCCGACGGCAAGGTCATGCGGATGTGGGAGGCGATCGAAACCTATCTCGAACGCCGCCAACCGCTGATCATCATCGCGGGCGCCGATTACGGGCAGGGCTCGTCGCGCGACTGGGCGGCAAAGGGCGTCCGCCTCGCGGGGGTCGAGGCGATCGTCACCGAGGGGTTCGAGCGCATTCACCGCACCAACCTCATCGGCATGGGCGTGCTGCCACTCGAGTTCAAGCCGGGCACCACGCGGCTGCGGCTCAATCTCGACGGCACCGAAACCTATGACGTCGCAGGAACGCCGCGCCCGCGCGCCGACCTCATGCTCGTGATCCGCCGCCGCAATGGCATGACGCTCGAAGTCCCGGTGACCTGCCGCCTCGATACGGCCGAGGAAGCATCGATCTACGAAGCCGGCGGCGTGCTCCAGCGCTTCGCACAGGATTTTCTCGCTTCGGAAAGCAAGGCCGCATGACCGCATCGGCTCCCCATCTCCGCGTTCCCGCCACCTATATGCGCGGCGGGACGAGCAAGGGCGTCTTCTTCCGGCGCGAGGATTTGCCCGAAGCAGCGCGCGTTGCGGGAGCCCCCCGCGACCGCTTCCTCCAGCGTGTGATCGGCAGCCCCGACCCCTATGCCGTGCACATCGACGGCATGGGCGGCGCAACGTCGAGCACCAGCAAATGCGTGATCGTCGCGCCGAGCGCGCGCGCCGATCACGACATCGACTATCTCTATGGCCAGGTCGCGGTCGACGCCGACTTCGTCGACTGGTCGGGCAATTGCGGCAATCTCTCGACCGCAGCGGGCGCTTTCGCGATTCACGCAGGCTATGTGGTGCCGGCCGGCGACGGCGTCTGCACCGTTCGCATCTGGCAGGCGAATATCGGCAAGACGATCGTCGCGCATGTTCCCGTGACGGGCGGCGCGGTCGTCGAGACCGGCGATTTCGAACTCGACGGCGTGCCCTTTCCCGCCGCCGAGATCGTCATCGAATTTATCGATCCGGCCGATGACGATGGCGAAGGCGGCGCGATGTTTCCGACCGGCAATCTCGTCGACACGCTCGACGTCCCCGAAGACATCGTCGCGGGCGGCAAGCTGAAGGCGACGCTGATCGATGCCGGCATCCCGACGATCTTCGTCGATGCCGCCGATTTCGGCCTCACCGGCACCGAGCTTCGCGAGGCGATCAACGGCGACGCCAACCTCCTCGCGCGTTTCGAACGGCTGCGTGCGATCGGGGCGTTGCGCATGGGACTGATCGGCGCGCCCGAGGAAGCCGCGACGCGCCAGCATACGCCAAAGATCGCCTTTGTCGCGCCGCCCGCGCGCTATGTCGCATCGAGCGGCAGAACCATCGCCGCCGAAGACATCGACCTGCTCGCCCGCGCCTTTTCGATGGGCAAGCTGCACCATGCGATGATGGGCACCGCGTCGGTCGCCATCGCGGCCGCTGCGGCGATCCCCGGCACGCTGGTCAATCGCGCGGCCGGCGGCGGCGAGCGTCAGGCCGTCCGTTTCGGCCACCCGTCGGGAACATCGCGCGTCGGCGCCGAAGCGCAGCGGATCGACGGCAAGTGGACCGTGGCCAAGGCGGTGATGAGCCGCAGCGCGCGCATCCTGATGGAAGGATTTGTCAGGGTACCGTCCGATGTCTGCTGAGGCGCTTCGCAAGCTTCGCCGATTTGCAGGCCCGGCTTCGCAATCCTCCGCCTTTTCAGCCATTTCCGGCGTGCCTGCGCGCGCCGATAAGGCCGCCATGCTCTCCAACGCCCCTGTTCACGGCCTCGACCTCCTCGTCCGTATGGCTGCGGCCGCCGCCGACCGCGCCGCGGCGCGGCTATGCGGCGCGATCCGTCTCACCGACTGTCAGTCGCTCGATCTCGCCGAAGATCTCGACGCCGCCGATCTCGCCATCGAAAGCTGGACGGTGCGCGCGGGCGACGGCCGGGCCGTCATCGCTGTTTTCGCCACCACACCGCAAGCGGACGGCGGCCGCCGCATCGCCGCGTCGGGCCGTTTCACCTTCGCTGCCCTCACCTGACCGGAGAAAAGATCATGGGAGCTACCTTCAAACCCAAGAAATCGGTCGCGCTGTCGGGCGTCGCCGCCGGCAACACCGCGCTCTGCACGGTCGGCCGCACCGGCAACGACCTCCACTATCGCGGCTACGACATCCTCGAGTTCGCCGAGAGTGCCGAATATGAGGAAATTGCCCACCTGCTCGTCCATGGCACGCTGCCGACCGCCACTCAGCTCCGGGCCTACAAGGCCAAGCTGCGCGGTCTGCGCGGCCTGCCGCAGTCGGTGAAGCAGGCGCTCGAAGCCGTGCCCGCGGCCGCGCATCCGATGGACGTCATGCGCTCGGGGGTGTCGGCGCTCGGCTGCGTGCTCCCCGAAACGCACGACCATAATGTCCCCGACGCGCGCGACGTCGCCGACCGGCTGATCGCCTCCTTGGGCTCGATCCTCCTCTACTGGTATCATTTCGCGCATCACGGCCGGCGCATCGCGGTCGAGACCGACGACGACAGCGTCGGCGGCCATTTCCTCCACCTGCTCCACGGCCAGCCGCCGACGGCAAGCTGGGTGCGCGCGATGCACAGCTCGCTCATCCTCTATGCCGAACATGAATTCAACGCCTCGACCTTCGCGGCGCGCGTCATCGCGGGTACCGGGTCGGACATGTATAGCTGTGTCGCGGGCGCGATCGGCGCACTGCGCGGCCCCAAGCATGGCGGCGCCAACGAGGTCGCTTATGAAATCCAGAAACGCTATGCGAACCCCGACGAGGCCGAGGCCGATATCCGCCGCCGCGTCGATGCGAAGGAAGTCGTGATCGGCTTCGGCCACCCCGTCTATACCATCGCCGATCCGCGCAACGTCGTGATCAAGCGCGTCGCCAAGAGCCTCGCCGACGAAGCGGGGGCGCACCGCCAGTTCGCGATCGCCGAGCGCATCGAAAGCGTGATGTGGGACGCCAAGGCGATGTTCCCCAACCTCGACTGGTTCTCGGCCGTTTCCTACAATCTGATGGGCGTGCCCACCGCAATGTTCACTCCCCTGTTCGTCATCGCGCGCACCTCGGGCTGGGCCGCGCATGTCGTCGAACAGCGCCAGGACGACAAGATCATCCGCCCCTCGGCCCATTATACAGGGCCCGAGAATCTCAAATATGTCCCGCTCGCCGAACGCAGCGAAGCCGCCTGAGGAGAGCTCCTATGCCCTATCTGATCGCCAGCGACCTGCCGCACGAAACCGCCGGCCGGCGCTTCCGCGAAGCGCTCGCGCGCCCCGGCATCTACCAGCTCCCCGGCGCGCACAACGGCCACGCCGCGCTGCAGGCGAAGGCGGCGGGCTTCGACGGCCTCTATCTCTCGGGCGCCGCGATGACCGCGTCGATGGGGCTCCCCGATCTCGGCATCATCACCGTCGATGAGGTCGCCTTCTTCGTCCGCCAGATCGCCCGCGCCGCCGGCCTGCCTTTGCTCGTCGACGGTGACACCGGCTATGGCGAGGCGCTCAACGTCATGCACATGGTGCGCAGCTTCGAGGACGCCGGCGCGGGCGCGGTCCATCTCGAAGACCAGATTCTCCCGAAAAAATGCGGCCATCTCAACGGCAAGCACCTCGTCCCCGCCGACGATATGGCCGCCAAGGTCGCGGCGGCGAAGAAGGCGAGCCGCGATCTGGTCATCGTCGCGCGCACCGACGCCGCCGGGGTCGAGGGCTTCGACGCCGCGGTCACGCGTGCGAAACGCTATGTCGAAGCGGGCGCCGACGCGATCTTCCCCGAAGCGCTCGTCACGCGCGAGATGTTCGAAAAATTCGCCGCCGCGCTGCCCGATGTGCCGCTGCTCGCCAATATGACCGAATTCGGCAAGACCCCCGTCTTCACCGCCGGCGAGTTCGAGGCGATGGGTTACAAGATGGTGATCTGGCCCGTCTCCAGCCTCCGCGTCGCCAACAAGGCGCAGGCCGATCTCTACGCCTCGCTCAAGGCGCATGGCGGGACCCACAAGATGATCGACCGGATGCAGACCCGCCAGCAGCTCTACGACACCATCGGCCTCCACGCGTTCGAGGAACTCGACGCCAGCATCGTCCGGACGATCGTCCCGCAGGCGATGCCGCAGAAAGTCTGATCGCGATCGTTCGTCGTCCGGACGGGCGATGGGCCATGGCGGCTGGGGAGTCGCCATGGCCCGACATTATGGAAGGCGGCTTTGGGGTGGGAGCGGGCGGTGCTTCACCCGCCTTCGTCATCCCGGACTTGATCCGGGATCCACTGCGGCGTCGAAGTCATGGCCCCCGGATCGAGTCCGGGGTGACGATGAGAAGAGGTTCACTTCCAGCGGTCAGCGGTCCAACTGATCCCCAAAATAGCACTCGACCCGACCTTGCCGCCTTATAATTTTTACAATATGCGAAGACGCAATAAGTGACGTAAAACAGGCATTTTTGTAAAGATTTGCGAACATCGATCGCCGATTTTGCAAATATTGCGAATACAGGGGTCTGCCATGCGTAAAGCCTTTATGGGCGTCCGCCTCCGCCGCCTGCGCGAGGAACGCAAGCTCAAGCAGGTCGAGCTCGCGAACGCACTCGGCATTTCGCCGAGCTATCTCAACCAGCTCGAACAGAATCAGCGCCCGCTCACCGTCCCGGTGCTGCTCAAGATCAACGCCGTCTTCGGCATCGATGTCCAGCTCTTCTCGGAGGGCGAGGAAGCGCGGCTGATCACCGAACTCCGCGATGCACTCGCCGAGGGAAGCGAAGACGTCTCGCTCGCCGAGGTCCGCGAAGTCGCGATGAACATGCCCGCCGTCGGACGGACGCTCGTCGCGCTGCACCGCCGCTACCGCGAGGCGGCCGAGCGCAGCGAAGCGATGGCGGCGCAGCTTGGCGACGAATGGCTCGCGGGCGGCCCCGCGCGGATGCCGTTCGAGCAGGTGCGCGACTTCTTCTACGCGCGCCACAATCACGTCGAACCGCTCGACCAGGCGGCCGAGCGGCTTTACGCGGCGGCCGGGCTCAGCCCGCACGGCGTGCACGCCGGGTTGCAGGCGTGGCTGCGCGACCGCCACGCGATCCAGACGATCTTCGCCGACGGCAACGGCACCCAGCGCCGCTTCGACCCCGCGACGCGCGTCCTCCACATCGCCGCCGACCTCACCTCGGGGCAGCAGGCATTCCAGATGGCGACCCAGCTCGCCTTCCTCGAGCTTGCCGAACCGATCGACCGACTCGCCGACGACCGCATCCTCCAGGGCGAGGAAGCGCGCCAGCTCGCGCGCGTCGGGCTCGCCAATTATTTCGCCGGCGCGCTGCTCCTGCCCTATGGCGCGTTCCTCGAAGCCGCCGAGGCCGAGGCCTATGATATCGAGCGGCTGGCGCGGCGCTTCGGGGTCGGCTTCGAAACCATCTGCCACCGGCTGTCGACGCTCCAGCGCCCCGAAGCACGCGGCGTCCCCTTCTTCTTCGTCCGCGTCGATCGCGCCGGCAATATCTCGAAACGACAGTCGGCGACTGACTTCCATTTCTCGCGTGTCGGCGGCAGCTGCCCGCTGTGGAACGTCCACGAAGCCTTTGCGCAGCCGGGCAAGCTATTGACCCAGATCGCGCAGATGCCCGACGGGCGCACCTATTTGTGGATTGCCCGCACCGTCGGCACGCCGAGCGGCGGCTATGGCGAACCGGGCAAGAGCTTCGCGGTCGGGCTCGGCTGCGACATTCGCCACGCCGGCCGGCTCGTCTATTCGCGCGGGCTCGACCTCGCCGACCCGGCGGCGGCGACGCCGATTGGCGCCGGCTGCAAGATATGCGAACGCACCGGCTGCGCCCAGCGCGCCTTCCCGCCGATCGGCCGCGCGGTTGCGGTCGACCACAACCGCAGTACGCTGGCACCCTACCCGGTCGCTTAAGGAACTGCCGCTGCGCTCCAAGGGGAACCGGAACGCAGCGGCAGCAGGAGAAAATCAGCGCGGCGCGGCGTCGATGCCGAGCGCCTTGGCGATCCGTTCCCACGGCACCAGCTTGAAATTCTGATGCTCGGGCGGCGACACGTTGCGTCCGTCCTGCGCGACCATCAGGCCGTTCGGGAACGCCGGTCCTGCCGCCATGCTGGTGACGTCGAGCCCGTCGGTTTCCGACACGCCATCGATGCCCGCCGCCATGTCGGCGCCGATCCGGAACGATCCGACATAGTCGTTGTTCCCCTCGCGCCGGAACACCGCATAGCTGTCGTTGCCCTGGCTCGACACGACCAGATAGCCCTTGCCGTCCGCCTGCGCGTACAGCCCGATGCCTTCCATATCGTCTTTGAGCGCAGGATTGTCGGTGACCTTCGCCAGCATCGTCCGCGCCGGTCCGCCGCGCGGTTCGGCCCCTTCGCGCCAGACGCCGACATCTTCCTCGCCGGTATAGAGCATCCCCGTCTCGTCGTCGGCGACGCAGCCTTCGACCTGCGTTCCGAACGGCAGGTCGCGCATCAGCTTGGCGCGGACCTTGCCCGCCGGGGTCGCGACCAGTTCCCACTGGCGCATCTTGCCGTCGCCCTGGTTGACGAAGACATAGGTCTTCTTCGACTTCGCGCTGCGATACATGCACAGGCCATAGGGATCGTCGAACCCGGTATCCTGCAGCCCGTCGGCGACATCGGTCAGCATCCGCGTCGCGGGGTCGATCGTATAGATGGAGATGCCCTTGGTCGTCCGGTTGCTCGCGGTCACCAGCGACACCTCGCGCCCGCCGAGGCGGAAACCGCTACGCAGGTCGACATTGTTCATCCGCCCGTCGGGCAGGAACTGGATCTGCTTGCCGTCGAGGCCATAGACATAGAGCCCCGACTGCTTCTGCGTCCCGATGATCACGCTCAGCGCCGGGTCGACGGGGTTGATCCAGATCGCCGGGTCGTCGGCCGCATCGCCGCCGGTCTCGACCGGGTCGGTCTCGACCGTCGCGAGCGCGAGCGGCATCGTTTCGGGCGCCGCCATCGCCGGCCGTTCGGCTATCCCCGCCGCGGCGAGCAGCGCGGACCAGCTCGCGATCTTGAAATTGGGTAGTTCGGGCGAATTGTCGTCGTCGGCGACGACGACCACCGGCCCCGCGACGGTGACGCTCCCCGCATCCTCGACCGCATCGTTCCCGGCCGCCAGCGCGACCGAGCCGAGATAGGCATAATCGTCGGCGGGGTCATAGATGTTCAGCCGGTTCGCCGAGGCGTCCGACACGAGCAGCCGGCCGTCGAGCGCAACAGCGACCCCCTTCGCTTCCTCGGTGATATGGCCGAGGCGGACGATATCGACGATCTCGGGCGTGATCTCGGCCTCGGGCTCGGCGGCAAAGCGCCACACGCCGACCGCTTCCTGCGAGAAATAGACCGAGCCGCGGTCGTCGGCGGCGCAATATTTGATTTCGGAGCCGAGCGACCAGCGCCGCGCGATCCGTCCGTTCATCGTCCCCGACGCATCGGCCGACAGGCCCCATTGCTCGACCTCGCCCTTGTCGCCGGCGAGGAACAGATAGAGCGTCCCGTCGCGGTGGCTGCGCGAGAAACAGAGGCTCGCTATCGTCATCTCGGGCTTGATCCCGGCGAGCGTCAGCGGCGCCGGCACGCCGCCGGCCCCGACGCGGAAGAATTTCGGCGCATTATCCTTGCCGTCGAGCGCCGCGAGCAGCGGCGCGCCGCCCGCCGCGGCACCGGCGCGCAGGTCGAGCCCGCGGATATTGCCCACCTTGTGCGTTGCGACGCGCTGCCCTTTCAGGTCGAAGACGTCGACGCCCGCCGATTCGGCGCCGGCGAGAATCAGCGAACGCGACGGATCGCCCGGATCGGCGACGACAACCGCGCCATCGGCACCCGATCCCTGCGTCGCTTGTGTCTCTGCCGATGCGGCGACGGTGCGGACCGGTGCGGCTTCCTGTGCGGCGGCGCCTGCGGCCGACACGCCCGCGAGCACGGCGGCGATTGCGAACAAGCTCGTTTTCACTCAAACCCTCCCTCTGTTGTCGATTATTGCGCCCTCACCGCGTGACGGCGCACTCCGAATGTCATTTCAGAATAATTTTTCTATCTTTATCTAAAAACAGAACGTATATTCATTCCATGACGATGTCACCCCTTATTTCCGCCATGATCGCCGCCGCTCACGCCGCAGGCGAAGGACTGATCGCCGACCGCGAGCGCATTGCGACGCTCACGATCCACAGCAAGGCCGGCGCCGCCGACATGTTCACCGAGGCCGATCTTCGGGCCGAGGCCACCGTGCGCGAACACTTGCTGGCCCATGCTCCCGATTACGGCTTCCTCGGAGAAGAAGGCGGGCTGACGCCCGGCCGCGACGCCGACCATGTGTGGGTGGTCGATCCGTTGGACGGTACAACCAACTTCCTGACAGGATCCCCACTCTTCGCGGTCAATATCGCGCTGGCGCGGCAGGGCGATGTCGTCGCCGGCGTCACCTATATTCCTGCGATGAATGAACTTTTCTGGGCCGAAACCGGAAACGGCGCTTGGCTCGGCGAAAAACGCATCGAAATTTCACCGCGCACGACGATCGAGGAATCGGTGCTCGGAGTCGGTATCCCGTTCGCAACCAAGCCCGACCACGACCAGTTTTACGCCGAGATGGAACGACTGACCCCGCGCGTCACCGGCATCCGCCGCCTCGGCGCCGGCGCCATCGACATGGCATGGGTCGCCTGCGGCCGCCACGACGCCTATTGGGAACAGAGCGTCAGCGCGTGGGACATGGCCGCGGGGGTCGCGATTGTTCGCGAGGCGGGTGGGATCGTCACCGACACGCGCGGAGGCGGACTCGATCTGATGAACGGGACCGTGCTGGCGTCGACGCCGGCGATTCATGCGGAGTTGCTGACGGCGCTGGCGCGGGTTTAGTCCGGAAGAAAGACTGCTTTGGCGTGAAGCGGCCGTTCGTTTGCCCTCATTCGTCATCCCGGACTTGATCCGGGATCCATCGCTACGCTGAAGTCATGGACCCCGGATCAAGTCCGGGGTGACGATGATGGATGAGGCAGCTACCAACCGTCGGCCGCCTTCCTCCTCAGGGCTTCGTCCATCCCCCCTCGCGGTGCGAGCGCCGGATCGCATCGGCGACCTTCTCGACCGCCAGCGCATCGGCAAAGCTCTTCGCCGCCGACGACAGCCCCGCCGCCGCTTCAACCGCCGCCTTGACCTCGATCGTCTTCAGGTCGTTATAGCCGATCTGATGCCCCGATGCGGGACAGAAGGCACCGTAATCGCCATGCTCGGGCCCGGCGCAGATCGTCGTGAAGCCGTTGGTCCGCCCCGGCCCCGACCGAAAGAGCTTCAGCTCGTTGAACTGCTCCTGCGTGAAGCCGATCGATCCCTTCGTGCCGCTGATCTCGAACGCCAGCCCCATCTTGCGCCCGCTCGCGATCCAGCTCGCCGCCAGCGTCCCCGTCGCGCCATTCGCAAAGGCGACCACCGCATCCATCTGGTCGTCGACCGTCACCGCCCGGTCGTTCCCCTCAGCGTCGCGGCGCGTCGGGTAAGCGGTGTGGAGCCGCCCCGATACCGACGCGATATCGCCGACCAGATGCTGCGCCATCGCGATGATGTGGCTGCCGATGTCGGCGAGCGCGCCGCCCGCCTGCTCGGGCTCGCAGCGCCAGTTGAACGGCGCGTCGGCCGAGGCCATGAAATCCTCCGCGTGGATACCGCGAAACGCCGTCACCTCGCCGATCTCGCCGTCGGCGACCAGTTCGCGCGCCAGCGCAATCATCGGGTTGTAGAGATAGGTGAAGCCGACCGCGGTCGGCCGTCCTGACGCCGCCGCGGCTGCGGTCATCGCCTCGGACTCCGCGATCGTCGTCGCCAGCGGCTTTTCGCAATAGACCGCCTTCCCCGCTTCCAGCGCCGCGATCGCGATCGGCGCGTGCAGCAGGTTCGGCGTCGCCACCGCCACCATGTCGATCGACGCATCGGCAATCGCCTCGCGCCAGTCGCCGCTCGCGTTCGGAATCCCGAGCGACGCCGCAGCGGCCGTTGCCGTGGACAAATCGCGGTCGGCGAGCACCGTCACGCGCGGCGACAGCGGCAGGTCGAAGGTGCGATCCGCCGCCGCAAAGGCCAGCGCATGCGCCCGCCCCATGAAGCCGCTGCCGATCAGGGCGATGTTGAGCACCGGCCTCGTCATGCCCCGGTCACCTCGCGATAGCGCTCGCGCAGCCGGTCGAGCGTCTGCCGCTTCACCGGCTGGCCGTCGCGCAGCTTGTACCAGCTGTTCTGGCTGATCCGGTACGTCTCGAACAGCCCTTCGCGCGTCGCGCACGGCAGGCTTGCCCGCATCGCCTCGAACTCGTCGCGCGCAATCGTCACCATCTCGAACCGCATCGCTCACTCACCTCCATAATAGCTGCCGCCGCGCAGGGCGCGCTCGCGCCGTTCGAGTTCATCCTTGTCGATCGCCGCGCGCCAGCTCTGCTTGCCGTTGACCAGATCGCTCGCGCGCAGCACGACCGGCTTGCCCGACGCCGGCGCGCCGATCACGTCGCGGATGCTGAGTTCGACGCGCGGTTCGGGATCGAAATGGAATTCGAGCAGCCCGAAATTGGCGCTGCGCACGAAGGGTGCACGCAGTCGCACTTCGGGATGCTGGTCGACGAACTTTGGCGCCAGATATTGCGCCAGCCCCGAACTGACGAGGTCATAGAAATCATAGCCGCCCTTGTCGGACCAGGGCACGCAATTGACCTCGCCCTGATGGACGTCGCCCGAAATGCCGAGACAGCCGGCGATCTTCTCGTCGCGGATGAAGTCGAGGATCTCGTTCCGCTCGTGGAGATAATTGGCCCAGCTATCGCCATCCTTTTCCGCGAGGGTCCAGCCGGTGCCCGACGCCAGCACCTTGAACGCCGCCTTCGACGCCTTGAGCTCGCGCTTCAGCCACGCCTTCTGCCCTGCGCCGAGCATCGTCTTCTCGGGGCCGTCGGGGTGGTCGGGCGGGTCGCGGTGATAGCGCCCGTCGAGCATGAAGATGTCGACAGGGCCAAAGCTGTGGCGAAAGAAAATCCCCGGCGTATCGGCGGTCCCGCCGGGCGGGTTCGCCCACCAGCGCCGGAACAGCCGGTGCGTCATCTCCTTCACCGCATTGTAACGGTCGGAGTTGTTATAGCCGAAATCATGGTCGTCCCAGATCGCGAGTTGCGGCACCGACCGCAGCAGCGGCACCAGCGCCGAAACATTGCGCTGGCGCGAATAGAGCGCCGAGTAAGCGCTCTCACTGTCGCTGTCGGCATAGATATTGTCGCCCAGCCACAGGAACAGGTCGGGCTCCATCGCCGCGACCGCCTCGAACACCGGCTGTTCGGGGTAAAGCTGCACCCGCGCGCACGACCCGAAGGCGATGCGGATCGGCCGCGGCTTGTCGGGCGCGGTGCGGGTGCGGAACGGCAGCGGCTGGTGCCGGTCGTCGATCCCGTCGGTCTTGACCCGGTAATGATATTCGGTGTCGGGCCGGAGCCCGGTCACCTCGATCGCGGTGCAGAGGTCGTTCTCCTGCATCGCCTCGACGACCGCTGTCGTCTTCGCATCGGCAAAGTCGCGCCGCGTCGCATATTCGACCGCGACCCCGAACGCCCCGCTGGCGCGCGACCAGACGGTGAAGCTGCCCGGGCTCGTCGCCCCGATCATCGGCCCGTCGAGCAGCCGCGGATAGCCGATCGCGGCGGCATAGAGCCGGCGCGGCAGCGCCGCGAGCAAGGCGAGCGTTCCCGTTCCCCAAAGGAGCTTGCGTCGTTCCATCATCATCCTATTCCCAGTCGTGCTGCCTCAATCGCGCAGCTTCGTGTTCCACAATGTCGTCGCGAGCAGGGTCGCGACCACCGAGCAGCCGATCCAGAACCAGATCACCGGCTCGAAATCATAGATGCGCGTATTTCCCGTGACATGCATGTTGGCGTCGATCAGCGCCCCCGACACCTGTTCCTGCATCGCCGCGCCGAGATAGCTGAATACCCCGACCATCCCGAGCGCCGCGCCCGCGACGCGCTTCGGACAGATGTCGATCGCGAACAGCCCGCCGAGCGAGGTGACGAGCC
The DNA here is from genome assembly GCF_001307295.1 of Sphingopyxis macrogoltabida. Classification (NCBI taxonomy): domain Bacteria; kingdom Pseudomonadati; phylum Pseudomonadota; class Alphaproteobacteria; order Sphingomonadales; family Sphingopyxidaceae; genus Sphingopyxis; species Sphingopyxis macrogoltabida. The sequence continues at coordinate 2,388,442 of NZ_CP012700.1, forward strand.
CGGTCATGCCGAGCCCGAACAGGACCGCGCCGAGCAGCACCCAGCCATGCCCCTCGGGACCATAAAAGAAGATCAGCAGGCCGACGATCTCGACCACCCCGAACAGCAGGTTGGCCGGCGGCCGGCGCGCGCCGAAGAATTTGTCGGATATGAAACCGAAAGCGAGCGCCCCGGCGACCCCCGCAAATGTGCTCGCGGTCAGCATCACTCCTGCCTCGCCCAGCGAAAAGCCGCGTGATTCCTGCAGATACAGGATGCCCCAACTGTTGATCGCATAGCGCGTCACATAATTGGCGGCGCTCGCCAGCGCGAGCACCCACACCGCCGGAATCGCAAGGATCGAAAGCTGCGTAGCGAACACGCCGCGTTCGGGCATCCCTTCGGCGGGCGGCGCATAATGGTCGTTCCGCCAGTCGGCGACCGTCGGCAGACCCAGCGTCCGCGGCCGGTCGGCCATCGCATAAAAGGCTGCAACCGCGGCGATCAGCGTCGCAATCCCCGGTCCCCAGAAACCCCAGTGCCAGCCGCCCACCGCGACCAGCGCGGTGACCAGCGCAAAGGTCAGCCCCTCGCCGATCGAATGCGCGGTCGACCAGATGCCGTAATAACGCCCGCGCTCGCGGTTCGAAAACCAGCTCGCCAGCGCGACGACGCACGACGGCGCGCCATAGCTCTGGAACCAGCCGTTCAATCCCCAGATCATCACCGTGACCCAGAAGACGGTCGAAAAGCCCATCGCGATATTGCACAGCGCCGACAGCACCAGTCCCGCCGCGAACAGCCGCTTCACATTGCTGTGATCGGCGACGAAGCCGTTGACCAGCTTGCCCGCGGCATAGGTATAGAAGAGCGCCGACCCGATCATGCCGAGCTCGAGCGGGGTGAAGATGCCTTGGTCGATTAGCGGCTTCTTGACGATGTTGATCGCCAGCCGGCACATATAGCTGATCGCGTAAGCGAGCGTGATCGCGGCGATGATCCGCATCCGGTAATGACGGAACCGGCCGTCGATATCGCTGCCCGTATCGACCGGAACCTCGGGCCCAGCCGCGAAAAACTTCAGCATCGATCCTCTCCCCTCGACCTGTTTTTCTATTGGCGCACGATCCAGTCGTGCGCGGGATCGTTACGGAACACCCAGTTGCGCCGGGGCCCCGCCATCACGTTCAGATAATAAAGGTCATAGCCGTGCGGCGCCCCGACCGGATGATAGCCACGCGGCACCATCACGACGTCGCCGTCCTCGACCGCCATCGTCTCGTCGATGTCGCGTTCGTCGGTATAGACGCGCTGAAAGGCAAAGCCCTGCGGCGGCGACAGCCGGTGGTAATAGGTCTCCTCGAGGAAGGTTTCCTCGGGGAACGCGTCGCGATCATGCTTGTGCGGCGGATAGCTCGACCAGTGGCCGCCGGGCGTGATCACCTCGACGACGAGCAGGCTTTCGGCCTCGTCGGCGTCGGACAGGATGTTGCGCACATGCCGCGTGTTGGTGCCCTTGCCGCGCACCTCGACCGCCTCGGACCGGATCAGCCGCACTGCCCCCGCGCCGCTCCCCGGTGCGGTGCAGATCGCGATTTCAGCATCCGATCCCGCCTCGATCGTATAACGATGCCCCGCGGGGACATAGACCGAGGTCGCGGCACCGTCGAACACCGTCGCGCGCCCGCCGATCCCCTCGAACCGCTCGCCGCCCGCGTCGACCGACACCGTGCCCGTCAGCACGACGAGGCACGCCTCGCGCCCGTCTTCGACGTGGTTGTAGCGCGCCCCTGCCGCCAGCCTGACGACGCGGAAGCCGACATATTTCCACCCCGCGCTTTCGGGCGTGATGTCGAGCAGCGTACCATCGTCGTCGGGCGCATGCGGGCGGACGAGCAGCGACATCAGACCAGCGCCTCTTCGCGCGCCAGCCGCTTCAGCGTATCGAGCCCGAGTTGGCTGTACTCGCGCGGATTGGCGATCGCCGGGTCCTGTTCGGCCTCGATCACGATCCAGCCCGAATAGTTCATGTCGGCGAGCGCGCGCATGAAGGGGGCATAATCATAATCGCCGTCGCCCGGCGCGGTGAACATGCCGCCGACGACGCCGTTGAGGAAGCTGGTGCCGTTCGCGAGAAACTCGTCATATTTGGCATTGCGGACGTCCTTGCAATGGACGTGGGTGACACGCTCGGGGCGCGCCTTGATCACGTCGATCGGCTCGATTCCGCCGAACAGCGCGTGGCCCGTATCGAGCACCAGCCCGACATGGTCGCCGGTCGCATCGAAGAAGCGTTCGAGTTCGTCCTTCGTCTCGACGATCGTGCCGAGATGATGGTGATAGGCGAAACGCAGCCCGCGGTCGTTGATGAAGCGCGCCACGGTGTTCAGCCGCTCGCCGAACTGCTTCCAGTCGGCGGCGGGCAGCACCGGGTGCGTGTCGAGCCGGCTGCCATAGCGGTCGCCGTGCACCGCGTTCGACGTTTCGGCGAGGATGAAGACGCTCGAATCCATATATTCGAGCAGCGCCAGATGCTTCGCCAGCGCGTCGATCTCGGCATCGGCATCGCGCACCAGCAGGTTCGACGAATACCAGCCGCTGACGATGTCGAGGCCGTAACCCGCCATGATCGGCGCCAGCGCTTCGGGATCGCGCGGGAATTTATTGCCCAGCTCGACCCCTTCGAACCCGATATCGCGCACATCGGTCAGCAGTTCGTCGAGCGTCGTGTCGCCGCCCAGTTCGCGCATATCGTCGTTGCACCACGCAATCGGGCTCACGCCCCAGCGGATCGTCATGTCCTTTCTCCCTTGATCTTGTCGTCATAGGCGCGGCGCGCCGCCTGCACTTCGGTGCGACCCGACACTTCGGGCACCGCGACGTCCCACCAGTGACCGCCCGCTTCGGTCGTGATCATCGGATCGGTATCGATGACGATCACATAGCTTTTGTCCGACGCCTTCGCCCGCCCCAGCGCACTTTCCAGCCCGGCAATCCCGTCGACCTTTTCGGCCGCTGCGCCAAGGCTGCGCGCATGCGCCGCGAAATCGATCTCGGGCAGCACCCGGTGCGCCGCGTCGGCGAGCAGATTGTTGAACGGGCGCCCGCCGGTCCCCTGCTGCAACCGGTTGATGCAGCCGTAACCGCGGTTGTCGAGCAGGATGACGGTGATTTTCTGCCCCAGCATCACCGACGTCGCGAGTTCGGAATTGAGCATCAGATAGCTGCCGTCGCCGACCATCACATAGACGTCGCGCGCCGGGTCGGCCATTTTGACCCCGAGGCCGCCGGCGACCTCGTACCCCATGCACGAAAAGCCATATTCGACATGATAGCCGCCCGGGCGATGGCTGCGCCACAGCTTGTGCAACTCGCCGGGCAGCCCGCCCGCGGCGCAGACGACGGTCGCATCATCCCCCGCCTGCCGCCACACCGCGCCGATCACCTGCGCGTCGGAGGGCAGCGCCGAAGACGGCGTGGTCGCGGCGTCCCATGCGTTATTCCATTCGGCGACCGCGTTCCGGTTCGCCTCGCGCCAGCCGGCTGCGACCTGCCAATCGCCCAGCGCCCCTGCCAACGCTTCAAGCACTTCGCGCGCGTCGCCGACGACCGCCTCGGCCCCCTGCTTGATCGCATCGGGCGCCGCGACATTGATCTGGACCAGTCGCTTGCCCGCGAACAGGGTCCGCGAACCGGTGGTGAAATCCTGCAACCGCGTCCCGATCCCGACGATCAGGTCGGCGGCCTCGGCGGCGGCGTTGGCCGCGCTCGTCCCCGTCACCCCGATACTGCCGAGCGCTTGGGGATGGTCCCACGCCAGCGCGCCCTTCCCCGCCTGCGTCTCGGCAACCGGAATGCCGGTCGCGGTGGCAAGCTCGGCCAGCACCGTCTCGGCGCCTGCATACAGCACCCCGCCGCCCGCGACGATCAGCGGCGCTTTCGCGCCCCGAACCGCTGCGACGAGCGCGTCGAGTTCGGCGCGGTCGGGGCGTGGCCGGCGCTGACGCCACACCCGCGGCGCAAAGAAGCTTTCGGGATAGTCGTAGGCCTCGGCCTGCACATCCTGACACAGCGCCAGCGTCACCGGCCCGCACAGCGCCGGATCGGTCAGCACCCCCATCGCGCGCGGCAGCGCATCAATTATCTGCTCGGGCCGCGTGATCCGGTCGAAATAGCGCGACACGGGGCGGAAACAGTCGTTCGCGCTCACCACCCCGTCGCCAAAATCCTCGATCTGCTGGAGCACCGGGTCGGGGCGGCGGCTCGCATAGACGTCGCCGGGCAGGAACAGCACCGGTAGCCGGTTGACGTGCGCCAGCGCCGCCGCGGTGACCATGTTCGTCGCGCCGGGGCCGATCGAGGTCGTGCACGCCATCGCGCGCTGCCGCCGGCTCGCCTTGGCAAAGGCGATCGCCGCGTGCGCCATGCCCTGCTCGTTATGGGCGCGCCAAGTCGGCAGCGCCGCTTCCATCCCCGCCAGCGCCTCGCCCATGCCTGCGACGTTACCATGGCCGAAGATCGCCCACATGCCCGCAAAATAGGGCAGCTCTATACCATCGATCTCGACCCGCTGCGCCGCGAGCCAGCGCGACAGCGCCTGTGCCATCGTCAATCGCACCATATCGCTCATGCTGCCTCCCGCGCCCGGCGCGCCTCGCGCCAGCCGTCGGCGAGGACGCGCAGATTTTCGCTCAGCGCCCCGATCGCCGCCTCATCGTCGATCGCGCCCGCCAGCCACTGCTGCGCGACATCCTGAAAGATCGTGCGCCCGACCGCAAATCCCTTGACCAGCGTAAAGGGCGCCGCGGCGACGATCCCCGCCAGCACCTCGTCCTGCGGTGCCGACAGGCCGAGCAGCACGATACCGCGGCACAGCGGATCGTGGCGCAGGATCGCCGCCTCGCTCGCCGCCCAGGCGGCGGCGTCGGTCGTCGGTTCGAGCTTCCACCAGTCGGGATAGATGCCCAGCGAATAGACATGGTCGATGACCGAGGCGATCGTCCCGCTGTTCACCGGCCCATGTTTCGAGGCGATGATTTCGAGCAGGAACTCGTGCCGCGTCCGCCGGCAGGCGTCGAACAGCCGCAATATCTGCCGGTCCTGCGCCGCGCGCATCTCGGCATCGTCGTCGGGGTGATAGAAGACGAGGCATTTGACGACATGGTTCGTCGGCCAGTCGCGCAAGGTCATGCCGACATCGGGCGATCCCTCGAAGCGCAGCGGGCGCGATCCCGGAACCTCGATCGGCCGCCCGATCCAGTAAGGATGATCCGCCGCCGCCTCGAGCGCGCGCGCGCCGAAGCGGCCGTCGAGCAACACCCCATAGCAGGGATCGCCCGCCGCCAGCCGGTGCAGCGCCTCGAGCGCCAGATTCTTGAAATGATGGACGCGCGCCTCGTCGACTTCGCCCAGTTCGGCGAGCAGGTCGTCGAACTGGCTGCGATGGTCGATCGCCAGCACGGTCAGCTCGTCGCGCTCGCCCTGCCGGTTGGTCGACCAGTGCAATTGCTCCAGCTCGGCGCTCTCGCGCAGCCGGTGCGGCCACTGGCGGCTGAGGAAATGCTGCAATTCCTCCCACGACGCCATCGCCGGGGCGCAGCCGTGCCGCGACACGACGAGCGCGCCGCAGGCATTGGCGATCTCGCAGCATTTCTCCAGCGGCATGTCCTTCAACCAGCCGCGCAGAAAGCCCGCCATGAAGGCGTCGCCCGCGCCCAGCACGTTGAACACCTCGATCGGAAAGCCGCGCCCGACCACCCCGTCGTCGAGCGACAGCGGAATCGCGCCCGGAAAGGCGACGCAGCCGTCGGCGCCGCGCTTGCAGACGAGCAGCGCTTCACTCTTTTCCCGGATCTCGCGCAACGCCGCCAGCGTGTCGATCGAGCCGCCGAGAATATGGATTTCCTCCTCGGTGCCGACGATCAGGTCGCACAGCGGCAGGACGCGCTGCAGCGCTTCGGTTACCCCGCGATCGGCGACAAAGCGGTCCTCGCCATTGTCTTTACCCGCGAGACCCCACAGCACCGGGCGATAATCGATGTCGAAAACGACGCGTCCGCCCGCCGCCTTCATCAGCGTCGCCGCCCTCAGGCTCGCCGCGAACACGCCGGGCTGCGACAGATGCGTGCCGTTGATCAGCAGCGCGCCGGCCGAGGCGATGAGATCGGGGTCGATATCGTCGGCGACGAGCGCCATGTCGGCGCAATTCTCGCGGTAGAAGATCAGCGGAAAGGTATCGGGGTCGCGGATGCCGAGGAACACCAGCGCGGTCAGCCGGTCGGGGTCGGACAGGACGCCGCGCGTCGACACGCCTTCGCGTTCCAGTTCCTCGACGATGAAGCGGCCGAAATGGTCGGCGCCGACGCGGGTGATCAGCCCCGCCTTCAGCCCCAGCCGCGACGCGCCGATCGCGGTATTCGTCGGGCTGCCGCCGATATATTTGGCGAAACTCGCCATATCTTCCAGCCGGCCGCCGATCTGCTCACCATAAAGATCGATCCCCGCCCGCCCCAGCGTGACGATATCCAACCGGCATTCCCCGCCCGCCTCATGCCCTTGTTGCGCCATCGCTTTCCAGACCATCCTTCCCTGATCTGTAACGCATATTCCACTTTTAGAATCTTTGCAACATATGTTTCAGGATGGCGTGAAAATGGAATGCCCGTTCACGTACCGACATTATCGCGCGCCTTGCCGTCGGTGCGCGTCGCCTCGAAGGCGAAATTGATCACCAGCGCCTGCGCCAGGCACATCGATGCCGACAGCGAACGGAACTTGCGCACCTCGGCCTCGCGAATCTGCAGCACATGCTCGGCGGGCTTGGCGACCGGGCTGACCAGGCTGTCGCTTATCGCGAGCACCTTGCCGCCATTGGCCCTCGCCGCGTTGACCACCGCGACCGTTTCCTCGGAATAGGGGTGAAAGCTGATCGCGACGAGCAGGTCGCCGGGCCCGATGGCATGCGCCTGCTGCACCCCGAGCCCGCCGACCCCGTCGACGAAGACGGTGCGCTTGCCCGCCTGGAGCAGCGAATAGGCGATATAGGACGCGACCGGGAACGACCGGCGAAACCCGGTGACGTGCACCGTATCGGCCGCCATCAGCAGGTCGACCGCCGCGCGCATGTCGGCCCCGCTCACCGTCTGCAGCAGGTTCTGGATCGCCAGGCTGTTGCCCTCGACGAATTCGGACAGCAGGTTCGCGGGCTCGGCGTCCTGCGCGCTCGTCGCCTCATCGAGCTGGCGGACGCGCTCCGAATAGCCGAGCGCGGCATTATTGCTGAGCAGCCCGTCGCGGAACAGCCGCTGCATCTGGCTCGCCCCCTCGAACCCGAAACTCTTGGCAAAGCGCACGATCGCCGAGGGCTGGACACCACAGCGATCGGCGATCACCGCAAGCGTTTCGAGCGCGATATCGTTGGGTTCGTCGAGGATGTAGCGCGCGATCTGTTTGAGCCGCTTGCTCAGCGTCTCGTATCGGCTCACGATCTCGGCGCGCAATTCTTCCGCCGAGGCGGGGGCGTTCGGGACGTCGTTCAAAATCATTCTCCCCCGCTGATCCGGAAAAAACGGAATATCTGTTCAAAACTTGTAACGCAACTATCGCCCTGCCGTATTTTCCACGCTATAGAATATATGTTCCAGTCATTAACAACATGGAACAAGGTTTCAACCAGAGAGGCTTTCATGCACGACATTGCCCTGATCGGCGCCGGCAGGATCGGCAAAATCCACGCGGCTAACCTTGCCGCCAACCCGCGCCTGCGGCTGGCGCGCGTCGTCGACCCCTTCCCCGACGCCGCCTCAGCGGTCGCTGCCCAATATGACGCGCGCGTCTCGACGATCGACGAAGCGCTCGCCGATCCCGCGATCGCCGGCGTCGTCGTCGCCAGCTCGACCGACACCCACCTGCCCTACAGCCTCGCCGCTGCCGAGGCGGGCAAAGCGGTCTTCTGCGAAAAGCCGCTCGATCAGGACCTCGGCCGCGCCCGCGAATCGGCGGCGCGCTTCGCCGCGCTCGACGCACGCCTGTTCCTCGCCTTCAACCGCCGCTTCGACCCCAATTTCGCGGCGCTGCAGGCGCGCCTCACCGGCGGCGCGGTCGGCAATCTCGAAACGCTGCACATCATCAGCCACGATCCCGCGCCGCCGCCGGTCGATTACGTCAAGGTGTCGGGCGGCATCTTCAAGGACATGGTGATCCACGATTTCGACATGGCGCGCTGGCTGCTCGGCGAAGAGGTCAGCGAGGTTTTCGCCAGCGCCTCGGTGCTCGTCGATCCGGCGATCGGCGAAGCGGGCGACGCCGACACCGCCAAGACGATCCTGCGCACCGCGTCGGGCCGCCTGTGCGTCATCTCGTCGAGCCGCCGCAGCGGTTATGGCTACGACCAGCGGATCGAGGCCTTCGGATCGGCGGGGATGATTCGCGCCCAGAACCAGCTCGAAACGACGGTCGAGACCTGGGGCGAGAATGGCGCCGCCGCCGACCGCTTCCAGAATTTCTTCCTCGACCGCTATGCCGTCGCCTACGCCCGCGAGGCCGAACATTTCGCCGACATATTGGACGGCGCCGCCCCGCTGGTCGACGTCCGCGACGGCGTCGCCGCCCTCGCCCTCGCCGAAGCCGCCGCCCAATCGGCGAAAACCGGTGAGCGCGTGCTGCTCTAAGACATCAAATCCTCCCTGTGGCGTAGCCATGGGGAGGGGGACCGCCCGCAAAGCGGGTGGTGGAGGGGCCGCGACGTTTGCGCCATTAGCCCCTCCGTCAGCGCTCCGCGCTGCCACCTCCCCATGGCTTCGCCACGGGGAGGATTTTCCTTGTTCGTCACCCCGGACTTGATCCGGGGTCCACAGTTACGGACGCGCTAATGGATCCCGGATCAAGTCCGGGATGACGAGATGGGCGAAGTAACGTCCACCCCCAACCCACCACCACCAAAAAAAGGGGCCGGGTTTCCCCGACCCCTTTTCCAGTGGTCCCCCGCAATAATCAGAATTTGAACTGCACCCCCGTCTTCACCGAATAGCCATAGCGTTCGACCTCGTCGATCCGCGACGGGATGCCCTGGAAGACGCGGTACGGCTCGTCGTTGAGGTTCGATCCTTCGAGGAAGATCGTGACATGCTTCACGATGTCGTAGCCGATCCGCGCATCCCACTGGTTGAAGGCGCCGACATACAGGTCGGTGTCGCGATCCTCGCCGGGTTCGAGCAGGTAGGCCGAGCGATAGGTGTAGGCGATCCGCGCCGACAGCCCGCCCTTTTCGTATGACAGGAACGCCGATGCCACCCGGTTCGACTGGCTGGCGAGCGGCAGCCGCTCGTCGCCGCGGCCGGGGATGCCCTTGGCGCGCGATTTGACGAAGGTGATGCTGCCCCCGACGCTGAACCCGTCGAGCGGCGACGGCAGGAAGCTGAGCTCGGTCTGCGCGTTGATCTCGACGCCCTTGACGAAGGCGCTGTCGGCGTTGACCGGCATCGTCACCTGCGCATCGATCAGGTCCTGCCCGGCAAAGGTGCCGCTCTGCACCGTCGTCGCCGAATAGATCGGGTTCTCGATCGTCTTGTAGAAGCCGGCGACGCTGACGATGCCCTTGCGGCCGATATAGAATTCGCCGGCAAGGTCATAGTTGGCCGAGGTCAGCGGCCGCAGGCCCGGATTGCCCTGTTCGACCTCGTTGTCGCCGGTGTTGACGATCGTCGTCGGCGCGAGCTGCTCATAGTTCGGCCGCCCGATCGCCCGCGTCACCGCGGCGCGGAAGACCAGCGACTGCGTCGCGTCCCAGCGCAGGTTCAGCCCCGGGAACCAGTCGGTGTAGCTTTGCGACCCGAAGCTGTCGTAATCCTTGTCCAGATCGTCGACGGTCGAGGAATCGAGCACCGCCTTCGCGGCATAATTGCTCTTCGTCTTCTCCATGCGGACGCCCGGGATCGCAGTGATCTGACCGATCTTCAGCGTCGCCATCGCATAGGCGGCAAAAATCTTCTCGCGGATCAGGTAATCGCCGGCCAGGCTGTCGCCGACGGTGCCTTCCTCGTCGAGTTCGAAATCGTCGAAATTGGAATCGAAGAAATCGTCGGCGCTCGGGCGGCTGATGACCACGCCGAACGGATAACGGCCCTTGAAGATGCTGCCGATCGACCCGCCCTCGACCTGATCGAGCGTGAAGTCGCCGTCATAGCCGTCATAGACCGACGCGTTCGCATCATTCGTCTTTCGGCGGCTGGTATATTTGGCGCCGACCTTGATCGAACTGTCGTCGCCGATCGCGATCGGGGTGCGGAAGTCGGCGCGGAACTGGTACAGATCTTCGCGTGCCCGGCGGCTTTCGTAGCTCGTCTCGTCGAATTCATAAATCGAGGGGTCGAACGCGCTGGCGTCGGGGCGGAAGATCGGGATGCCATCCGACAGGTCGTATGACCCCGACACGCCCTCGCCCTCGAACGAGATTTCGTCGCGATGCGGGTCGCGCTTGTTGGCGCGGGTATAGCTGCCCTCGACGCGCAGCCAGCTCGGGCCGAGGTCGAACTCGCCGCCCAGCGACCCGGTCAGCGTATCCGAATCCTCCTGCCGCGAGCGCAGCGCGCGAGCGACATCGGCTTCGGCGAAATCGCCGCCGGCCGCGGTCTGGTTGGTGATCTCGTCCTCGTCGAGCTCGATCGTGAAGCCCGGCCGCGATTCCTTGTCCTTGTACTTCGAATAGAGGAAGCGGGCATAGGTCTTCACCGCATCGGTCGGTCGCCAGTCGAAATTGGCGACCGCGCCATAGCGTTGGCGCCGCGTGTGATAATCGCGGATCGTCTGTTCGAGCGGGATGAACTGGCCGTTCACTTCTTCCCAGCTGCCGCCCGACTGGACGTTCTGCGCCTCGAACTCGCGGTTCGAATAGTTGACCGCCAGCACGACGCCGAACTGCCGGTCGGGACCAAAGCGCGTCCCGATCGACGCGTCGAGTTCATAGGGATGCTTGCCGTTGAGGTCGTATTTGCCATAGGCGCCGCGCAGGCTGCCGAAGGTGCCCGGACGGTCGAAGGCCGACACCGTTTCGATATTCGCGGCGCCGGCGATCGCGTTGGCGTCCATGTCGGGGGTCAGCGTCTTCGACACGGTGATCGCGCCGATCAGCGCCGACGGGATGTCGTCGAGCTTCACCTGCCGCGAGTCGGGTTCGGGGGCGGCGGCGGTCTGGCCGTTCAGCGTCACGTTGAGCAGGTCGGGCGAGACGCCGCGCACGGTCAGGTAACGCCCCTCGCCCTGATCGTTGGCGACGCTGAGGCCCGGCAGGCGGCGCAGCGTTTCGGCGACATTCTGGTCGGGCAGCCGGCCGACGTCGTCGGCGCGCACTTCGTCGACCTGCGTGTCGGTGTTGCGCTTCGTCTCCAGCGCCGCGCGATCGGCGGCGCGGCGGCCGCTGACGACGATCGTATCGTCGTCGCCTGCCGTATCCTGTGCCCAGGCGCCCGCAACCGGAACCGCCAGACATGTCGTGAGCAAAAGCGCCCGTCCGAACCGTGTCATCTACTGCCTCTCCTCCCCGGCACGGCTCCTCTGCCGCACTCGTTGATGACAATAATGACACAATTATTCCATATTGCAAGAGAAATAGAATATATCTTGCACAATGGACATTCCAACCGCACGGGAACGCGGCGCTGAGGCACCGTCCTGACATGGCGCTGACAGGAAGTTCAGGCGGATAGCGTCCACGATACGCGGACTTCAAGTCCGCCGAGCGATGACCGGGAGAGCGTCAGCTCGCCGCGCGTCGCCTCGGCGAGCTCGCGTGCGATGGCAAGGCCGAGGCCATGCCCCTCCTCCCCCGAGTCGAGCCGTGCGCCGCGCAGGATCGCTTCGCCGCGTTGCGCGCTGTCGAGCCCCGGGCCGTCGTCGCCGACCACCAGCGCCAGCGCGCCGCCATCGCCCTCGACCGCGACATGGACGAGGCGGCGGGCGTGGCGCGCCGCATTTTCGAGCAGCGGGCCGAGCAGTTCGGCGGCGTCGTCGCTGGCCAGCGGCAGCGTCGCATCCTCGGCGCAGGCGAGCGAAAAGGCGACGCGCTCGCCCGCCTCGGTCTGCTCGATCACCGCGACGATGCGCTCGATCAGCGGCAACGCGACGGTGCTGCGCCCCTCGTGGACCAGGCTGATCCGCGTCCGCGCCAGTTCGCCGTCGATCGCGGCGCGCATCGCGGCGATCGACGAATCGAGCCCGTCGGCGATTTCTGCGGCGCCACCCTCGCGCATCCGCGCGCTCTGCGCCGCGAGTGCCGCGAGCGGCGTTTTCAGCCCGTGCGCCAGATCGGCGGCGCGCCGCCGCGCCCGCACCAGATCGGCCTCGCGCGCATCGGCGAGCGCATCGATCGACGTGGTGAGCGGCGCGAGTTCGCGCGGATAGGCACCGCCGAGGCGCGCCGAGGCGTCGCGGCTCAATTGCTCGATCTCCTGCCGCACCCGGCCCAGCGGCCGCAGCCCCAGCGAAACCTGCGCCCAGGCGGCGAGCGCCAGCACCGCCCACAGCAGCACCATGAACAGCGCCATTTCACGCCCGAACTCGCGCTGCGCCGGCGCCAGTTTGGCAAGATCGTAACCGAGCTGAACGATCACCGGCGGTTCCTGTGGCTGCAGCCGGATCGCGCGTTCCATCAGCAGCAACCTTTGCCCGAACGGGCCGTCGGCGCGGCGCAGGCGCCACGTATCGGCGGGCGCCGTCGCGGCGCGCGGCAGGCGGCTGTCCCACAAGGACACCGAGCGGATCGTCCCGGCGCCGGTCGACGCCTGCCAGTAGAGCCCACCCGCAGGCACCGCGAAGCGCGGATCGGCGGGCTCCGATCCCGCAACCGGCACCCCGCCCGACAGGGTGAGGTCGGCGAGCAGCGGCCGCACCTGCACCAGCAGCTCGTCCTCGACGCGCCGCTCGACATGGCCGTTGAACAGCCAGGTCATCGCGAACCAGGCGACGACGAGCGCAACCGCGATCGCCACCCCGGCCCCCGCGATCAGCCGCAGCCGGAGCGAACCGCCGGTCACGCGGCGGCGGCCGGCACCAGATAGCCGAAGCCGCGCCGCGTCTCGATCGTCCCCGCCCCCAGCTTGCGGCGCAGCCGCGCAATCAGCGCCTCGATCGCATTGGTGTTTTCGGTGTCGGCGTCGCCATAAAGATGGTCGGACAATTCGGTCGCCGGCACCGCGCGCCCGGCATGATGCGCCAGATAGTCGAGCAGCCGGTATTCGAGCGGCGACAGCTTGATCAGCGCGCCGTCGAGCGTCGCGGTCATCCGGTGCGTGTCGATCCGCACCGGCCCCGCCTGCAGCATCGGGCTCGACCGCCCGGCGGCGCGGCGGATCAGCCCGCGCAGCCGCGCGACCAGTTCCTCCATCGCCCATGGCTTCGCCATATAATCGTCGGCGCCGACCTCGATCCCGGCGACCTTGTCGGTCCATTCGCCGCGCGCCGACAGGATCAGAACGGGAAAATTCCGCCCCGCCTCGCGCCAGCGCTTGATCACCGACAGTCCGTCGAGCCGCGGCAGGCCAAGGTCGACGACCGCGACGTCATATTCCTCGACATCGCCGTTGAACCACGCCTGCTGCCCGTCGCCCGCCAGATCGACGACGAAGCCGGCGGCGGTCATCCCGCGCACCAGTTCGCACGCGACCGCCGGATCGTCCTCGACCACCAATGCACGCATCAATCATCCTCGATCTTGATTACCCGGCCGGTCTTGGCGTCGATTTCGACCTCGCGCACCCTGCCGCTTCCGGTGAGGATTTTCACCTCATATTTGAAACCGAATTTTTCGCGCTCGAGCTCGACCTTCAGCACGTCGCCCGGGACGCGCCCGGTCGCGATCGCAAGGACGCGGGCGATCGGCAGGATCTCCCCGCGCGCGAGCGCCGCGCTGGCGGCTTGCTGGTCGGCCCGGTCGTCCTTGTCGCCATAGGCGAACGAGGCGGAAGCGGGAATGGCGAAGGCGGCAACTGCGGCCGCGATGAGGAGGGTCTTCTTCATGCTGCCCTTTTGCCACACCGGCCCTGACATCGCGCTGACATGCAATTCAGGCCTAAAGCATTCCCTTCCATCGTCATCCCCGACTTGATCCGGGATCCAGACAACGGACGTCGCAATGGATCCCGGATCAAGTCCGGGATGACGAAGCAGGAGAAAGCTGCTCACCAAACCAATCATTGATGAAACATATTTTCTGTTATACGACATACCGATATATTTATTCTAATAGGAGAGCGAAGTGAAGCGGATATTCCTCCTGTCGACCGCGCTGCTGGCCGCCTGCGCGGCGCCTGCCCCCGGCACCGGGACCGCATCCCCCGCCGCCGCGCCGGGTCCGCTCAAGCTCGAAAAGGTCGTGATGCTGATGCGCCACGGCATCCGCCCGCCGACCAAGGCCTCTGTCGTTCCCGCCGGCTATTCGGACGAGCGCTGGCCCGACTGGCCGGTCGACTATGGCCTGCTCACCCCGCGCGGCGGCGCCGGGGTGAAGCTGCTCGGCGAAAGCGACCGCCTCTGGTTCGGCGACCGCGGGCTGTTTCCGGGCGGCTGCCCCGCCGCGGGGACCATCGTGCTCAAGGCCAGCTACAAACAGCGAACGATCGACACCGCGCGCAACTGGGCCGCTGGCTTCATGCCCGGCTGCGCCGTCGATGTGTCGCACCCGGCGGGCGCCGACGACGATGCGATCTTCCACGGCCTCGACGGTGCGCCGCCGTCGTTCGACGGCAAGCGCGCCTATGACGCCTCGCTCGCCGAAGCGCCCGAGGGCGGGCTCGCCGCCGACACCGAACGCCATCGCGGCGAACTCACCCTGCTGGCAAAAGTGCTGAACTGCGCCCTTCCCGCCTGCCCTCTCGTCGCCGAGCCGAGCCGGCTGATCGCGCAGCCGCACGACCGCCCCGACCTCGAAGGCCCGCTCGACGTCGGCTCGACCGCCAGCCAGACCTTGCTCCTCGAATATCTCGAAGGCATGCCGATGGAGCAGGTCGGCTGGGGCCGCGTCAGCCGCGCCGAGATCGAACAGTTGCTGCGCTTCCACCCGCTGAAGTTCCGCTATGCCAACCGCCCCGGCTATATCGCCGCCGCGGCCGCTGCACCGATCGTCGGCGAAATCGTCGCGGCGCTCGGCGATACCAGCCCCGCGCGGCTGACCCTGCTCGCCGGCCACGACACCAATGTCGCCGACCTCGGCGGCTTCTTCGACCTCCACTGGCAGGTGCCGAGCTATCCCGCCGACGAGGTACCGCCGGGCAGCGCGCTCGGCTTCGAGCTGGTGAGCGATGCCAAGGGCGAACGCTATGTCCGCGCCTTCTATCGCGGCCAGACGATGGACCAGCTGCGCAATCTCGAACCGCTCGGCCGCGGCGACACCTTCTTCCGCCGCTACCTCCCGATCCCCGGCTGCGGCAATTCGGCCGAAGCGACCGCCTGCACCTGGACCGCCTTCACCCGCCTCGCCGCACCGCGAGGATAAGGACAGGCGGGGCGATCGCACCAATCCTCCCTGCGGCGCAGCCATGGGGAGGGGGACCACCGCGAAGCGGTGGTGGAGGGGCCCCGACGCTGGCGCCATCAGCCCCTCCGTCAGCGCTCCGCGCTGCCACCTCCCCATCGCTACGCGACAGGGAGGATATCTACTGCCTCGTCACCCTCTAACGAGACACGTGGCTCGTTAGACTTGATCCGGGGTCCATCCACGCGCCGTCGGCGTCATGGACCCCGGATCAAGTCCGGGGTGACGACTGTCTGCAATCGACCGAAGGCGGACGTTAAACATCTGTTCGACAAACCGTACTATCGGATGTCCAGAGGCCACGATTGAGACGAGGGAACGATGGAGCTATTCGGTACACCGGACAGGAGCGGACGCTTCCGTACCGACGACGGCGTAGGACGTCTCGCCGAAGCGACTCTATACCTCAGTGTATCCGAAATGCTGAAGCTGTCCGAATTTTTGGCGAAATGCGCTCGCGAAGCGCACGAGTTTGATCTTTGGGACCATGAGCATTTTGCCGACTTTCTAAGCCTCAGCGATTCATCATATGATGGCCCCGATATAATTGTGCACCTGCCCGAGCAGGGATGATTGTCCCGAAACGACCGATTGCGGAAATTAGCCAACGAGCATTTTCCGCCGTTCGGCCAACGTTAGGGCGAGCACGCATACAGTGGACGTGACGGAGGATAAAGCAACGGCGTCAAGCAAGCTGGTGCCGTCAATCGCCCACCAGCTACCGCAGACAACGATAGGCCCTAAGACACAAAACGGTATGATGTGTCGGTCTAGGGCGTTCGGCCTAAACCAAACGATAGCGAGGACAGTCGCGATCCAGGGGAGCGATAATATCGCACCCGCAAACGTGCCGACAAATGCTCCCGCACCAAACCCACCCGAGGTTCCAATCGTTCCGTAGAAGCCGACGGTCAACAGGCCGACGAAGTGAGCGATACCAATACGCACTGCCAAAATTTGTCGACGACTGGGGCTTGTCATTCCCGGATAATAGCTTTCGAAGATTTACTAGGCAACGTCCGCTTCCCACCCCAAACCCGCCACTCACGAAACCCTTACCCCAGCACCCACGACCGCCGCGGATAGCCCTGCGCCCACAGCAGCGCCGTCAAATCATGATGCCGGATCGCCGCCGCTGCCGCTTCGCCCGCCGCCGGGTGCGGGTGATAGCCGATGCCGAGCCCCGCCGCGGTGATCATCGGGATGTCGTTGGCACCGTCGCCGACCGCCAGCGTGTCGGCGAGCGGCAGGCCGTGCCTTGCCGCTTCGGCCTTCAGCGTCTCCAGCTTCGCGGCGCTGTCGACGATCGGCTCCAGCACCTTGCCGGTCAGCCGGCCGTTCGCGATCTCCAGTTCGTTCGCGATCACCTTGTCGAAACCGATCGCCTCGCCGACCGGGCCGGCAAAGGGCATGAAGCCGCCGGAGATCAGGATCGAATATGCGCCATGCGCCTTCATCGTCTGGATCAATGTCCGCGCGCCGCGGGTCAGCCGCACGCGTTCCATCCGGCAATCGACCAAAGTCGATTCGGCCATCCCGCCGAGCAGCCCGACGCGTTCGGCCAGCGCGGCGGCAAAATCGATCTCGCCGCGCATCGCGCGTTCGGTGATCGCCGCGATCTGCGGCTTCAGCCCCGCATAATCGGCCAGTTCGTCGATGCATTCGACGGTGATCATCGTCGAATCCATGTCGGCGATGATCAGCTTCTTGGTGCGGTCGCCGAGCGGCTGGACGACGACGTCGAGCGCGCCATGATCCATTTTCGCCAGTTCGGCGCGCGCGCTCACCAGACTGCCCTGAAAGACGATATCGGCGGCGTCGCCCTCGTCGAGCCAGTGCGGCGCCCCCACCTCATGTTCCGTCGCATCGAGCCGGTCGATTGCCTCGCGGACCACCTCGCCCGTCAGCTTTCCGGCTGCTATCAGCGTTGCGACGAACATGGCATCTCCTTCATTCTTTCGCGGCGACCTGCCGCCTGTCGCGCTTATCGCCGGACCCACCGCCAGCGGCAAGAGCGCATTGGCGGTGATGCTGGCAAAAGCCTGTCCCGGCGCGGTCGTCGTCAACGCCGACGCCAGCCAGGTCTATGCCGACCTCGCCATCCTCTCGGCGCGTCCGACCGCCGAAGAGATGGCGGACGTGCCCCACCATCTCTTCGGCCATGTCGATGCCGCCGAGGCGTATAACGCCGCACGCTGGGCCGACGAGGCCCGCCACCTCATCTCTCACGCACACGCCGCGGGGAAGGTTCCGATCCTCGTCGGCGGCACCGGCCTGTACCTGCGCACCCTGCTCGACGGCATCGCGCCGGTGCCCGAAATCGACCCCGCCGTGCGCGAAGCGGTGCGCGAGCTGCCGGTTGCCGACGCCCACGCCGCGCTCGCTGCGCTCGACCCCGCCGCGGCGGCGCGGCTGGGCGCCGCCGACCGCACCCGCGTCGCGCGCGCGCTCGAGGTCGTCCGCTCGACCGGCCGCACCCTCGCCGACTGGCAACAGGCGCGCGAGGGCGGCATCGCGGGCGCCATCGCCCTCACCCCCTTCGTCCTGCTGCCACCGCGCGACTGGCTGCGCGCCCGCTGCGACACGCGCCTCGTCGACATGTTCGCGCGCGGCGCGATCGAGGAGGTCGAAGCGCTGCTGGCGCGCCATCTCGACCCCGACCTGCCCGCGATGCGCGC
The DNA here is from genome assembly GCF_001307295.1 of Sphingopyxis macrogoltabida. NCBI lineage: Bacteria > Pseudomonadati > Pseudomonadota > Alphaproteobacteria > Sphingomonadales > Sphingopyxidaceae > Sphingopyxis > Sphingopyxis macrogoltabida. Next base: position 2,406,622 of record NZ_CP012700.1, read on the forward strand.
GATCGGAGTACCGCAGATCGCACGCCATCTGGCGGGCGAAATCACCCGAGCCGAAGCGCTCGACCTGACGCAGGCGGCGACCCGCCAATATGCCAAGCGCCAATATACGTGGTTCCGCCATCAGCCCCCGGCGAGCTGGCTACGTCATGAGGAGATATTATCGGTCGACAATGTCAATGGAATAGCAATAATATTACGTGAAAAGCTGTTGACAGGATAGAATCATACACCTATTGCCCGCAACCCTGTTGCAGCGCACAAGCGCTGCGTTTTTTGTATCGGAAGGAGTTTCGTCGTGACGGAAATGAGTGGTGCCGACATGGTGGTTCAGGCGCTGGTCGACCTCGGGGTCGACACGGTGTTCGGCTATCCGGGCGGCGCGGTCCTTCCGATTTACGACGCACTCTACAAGCATCCGACGATCAAGCATGTCCTCGTCCGCCACGAACAGGCGGCGACCCACGCGGCCGAAGGTTATGCGCGCTCGACGGGCAAGCCCGGCGTCGTGCTCGTCACCTCGGGCCCCGGCGCGACCAACGCGGTCACCGGCATCACCGACGCGCTGCTCGACTCGATTCCTATGGTCGTGCTCACCGGGCAGGTGTCTACCGCGCTGATCGGCACCGACGCCTTCCAGGAATGCGACACGGTCGGCATCACGCGCCATTGCACCAAGCATAATTATCTCGTGATGGACCCCGAACGCCTCGGCCCGATCCTGCACGAGGCGTTCCATATCGCGACCCACGGCCGCCCCGGCCCGGTGGTGATCGACATTCCGAAGAATGTGCAGGTCGCGACCGGCGAATATGTCGTGCCCGAAAATATCCTGCACAACAGCTATCGCCCGCAGGTCGAACCCGATGGCGATGCGATCGCCCGCGCCGTCGCGATGATCGCCGCCGCCGAACGCCCGGTCTTCTACACCGGCGGCGGCGTGATCAACGCCGGTCCGGCCGCCAGCGCCGCGCTGCGCCAGCTCGTCGCGCTCACCGGCGCGCCCGTGACCTCGACGCTGATGGGGCTCGGCGCCTTTCCGTCCGACGATGAAAAATGGCTCGGCATGCTCGGCATGCACGGGACGTACGAGGCCAATATGGCGATGAACCGCGCCGACCTGATCATCGCGGTCGGCGCGCGCTTCGACGACCGCGTCACCGGCCGCCTCGACGCTTTTTCGCCGGACTCGAAGAAGATCCACATCGACATCGACCGCAGCTCGATCAACAAGATCGTTCCCGTCGACCTCGCCATCGTCGGCGACGCCGGCCGCGCGCTCGCGGCGATCGTCGCCGACTGGCAGGCGGCGGGCCACAAGGCGCGCGACCTTGGCGAATGGTGGCGCCGCGTCGACGGGTGGCGCGCGACGCGCTGCCTCGACTTCCCCGAAAAGAAGGAAGCCGACGCCGAAATCATGCCGCAGCGCGCGGTCAAGGCGCTGTTCGACGCCACGCGCGGCCGCGACCCGATCGTCACCACCGAAGTCGGCCAGCACCAGATGTGGGCGGCGCAGCATTTCGGCTTTGCCGAACCCAACCGCTGGCTGACCAGCGGCGGGCTCGGCACGATGGGTTATGGCTTCCCCGCCGCGGTCGGCGCGCAGATCGCCAACCCCGACCGCCTCGTCATCTGCATCGCGGGCGAAGCCTCGCTCCAGATGAACATCCAGGAAATGGGCACCGTCGCGCAGTACCGCCTGCCGGTGAAAATCTTCATCCTCAACAACGAATGGATGGGGATGGTCCGCCAGTGGCAGGAACTGACCTACGAAAGCCGTTATTCAAACAGCTATTCGGACAGCCTGCCCGATTTCGTGAAGCTCGCCGACGCCTATGGCTGGACGGGCCTCCGCATCGACACGCTGGGAGAACTCGAGGCGGGCATCCAGACGATGCTCGACACGCCGGGCCCGGTGATCGTCGACTGCCGCGTCGCGAAGCTCGCCAACTGCTTCCCGATGATCCCGTCGGGCGCCGCGCACACCGAAATGCTCCTCCAGCCGAGCGACGTCACCGGCACGATGGACGACGAAGCCAAGGCACTGGTGTAACATCATGAAAATCAAGACCGAAGCCGGCGAGCGCCACGTGCTCGCCATCACCGTCGACAACGAGGCCGGGGTGCTCGCCAAGATCACCGGGCTGTTCACCGCGCGCGGCTATAACATCGAAAGCCTGACCGTGGCCGACATCAGTTCGGACCATGCCCTCTCGCGCATCACCATCGTCACCAACGGCCCGCCGCCGATCATCGACCAGATCATCGCACAACTCGACCGCCTCGTGCCGGTGCACAAGGTCACCGACCTCACCGACAATGGCGCGCACGTCGAACGCGAGATCGCGCTGGTCAAGGTCGCGGGCACCGGCGACAAACGGATCGAGGCGCTGCGCCTTGCCGACGTGTTCCGCGCCAAGGTCGTCGACACGACGATCAGCAGCTTCATCTTCGAAATCACCGGCAACAGCGAAAAGGTCGACCGCTTCGTCGCCCTGATGCGCGAATGCGGGCTGGTCGAAGTCGGCCGCACCGGCGTCGTCGCCATCGCGCGGGGAGCCGAGGCGCTTTAGAGTTTATCACCAACCTTCGTCATCCCGGCGAAGGCCGGGATCTCACCGTGGCGGCCTGACGCAAGGGCGAGATCCCGGCCTTCGCCGGGATGACGATCCAGCAGATGTACGAAGGGGTTTATCCAATGCAGGTTTATTACGATCGCGACGCCGACCAGGATCTGATCAAGGGCAAGAAGGTCGCCATCCTCGGTTACGGCAGCCAGGGCCACGCCCACGCCCAGAATCTCCGCGACAGCGGCGTGAAGGAGGTCGCGATCGCGCTCCGCCCCGGCTCCGCCACCGCGAAAAAGGCCGAAGGCGCCGGCTTCAAGGTGCTGTCTAACAAGGAAGCCGCCGAATGGGCCGACGTCATCATGGTGGCGGCTCCCGACGAACATCAGGCGAAAATCTATGCCGACGACCTCGGCCCGAACATGAAGCCCGGCGCCGCGCTTGCCTTCGCGCACGGCCTCAACATCCACTTCGGGCTGATCGAGGCGCGCCCCGACATCGACGTCTTCATGGTCGCGCCGAAGGGCCCCGGCCACACCGTGCGCAGCGAATATCAGAAGGGCGGCGGCGTCCCCTGCCTGATCGCGGTCGCGCAGGAAGCCAGCGGCAACAGCGGCAACGGCCACGCCAAGGCGCTTGCCCTTTCCTATGCCTCGGCGGTCGGCGGCGGCCGCAGCGGCATCATCGAGACGACCTTCAAGGAAGAGTGCGAAACCGACCTGTTCGGCGAACAGGCCGTGCTCTGCGGCGGCGTCACCCACCTCATCCAGGCGGGTTTCGAAACGCTGGTCGAGGCGGGCTATGCCCCCGAAATGGCCTATTTCGAATGCCTCCACGAAACCAAGCTGATCGTCGACTTGCTCTATGAAGGCGGCATCGCCAACATGCGCTACTCGATCTCGAACACCGCCGAATATGGCGACATCAAGACCGGCCCGCGCATCATCACCGACGAGACCAAGGCCGAGATGAAGCGCGTCCTCGCCGACATCACCTCGGGCCGCTTCGTCAAGGACTTCGTGCTCGACAATCAGGCCGGCCAGCCCGAGCTGAAGGCGAGCCGCAAGGCCGCCGCCGCGCACCCGATCGAAAAGACCGGCGCCGAACTGCGCGCGATGATGCCGTGGATCGCCAAGAACAAGCTGGTCGACAAGAACGTCAACTGACGCGTTCGGGTCGCTTTCGCAATCGCGGGTAAAGGATTAGGGAGGGGCCATGGCCGCCGACCTTTCCTTTGCCTGCGCTTGCGGGACGGTTTCCGGAACGCTGCTCGGCGCCGGTCCAGATCAGGGCGACCATGTCATATGCCATCGCACCGACTGCCAGGATCTGACGCATTATCTCGGCCACGCCGGGCGCGTGCTCGACGACCATGGCGGCACGTCGCTCTACCAGTCGCGGTGCGCGTGGATGCGGATCGACACCGGCCGCGACCGCCTCGCCTGCATCCATATGACCGACAAGCCGACGCTGCGCTGGTACGCGTCCTGCTGCGGCATGCCGCTGTTCAACAGCTACGCCAACGGCCGCATTCCCTATATCACGACGCAGGTCGCAGCCTGCGACCCGAGCGCGCGCGCCGCGCTGCTCGGCCCGCCGCTCGGCCACCTCTTCACGCAGGACGGCATCGGCGACACGAGCGCGCTGCCGAAGATGAGCATGGGCCGGTTGATGCGCCGCTTCTTCCCGCGCATGGTCCGCGACGTGATTTCCGGCGATCGCCGGCGCTGCGCCCTGTTCGACGCCGCCACGCTCGCGCCGATTGCGCCGCCGCACCGCCTGCCCGCCGCAGAGCGGCAGGCCGGACGCGACGGATGACGAGAGAGAAAGCCGCATGAACACCCCGCCCTTCGCCGCGCACCACGCCGACCTCGCCGGGCTTGCCGCCGACAATCGCCGCCGCATCCTCGCGCCGCGTGCCGGGGTCGATTTCGCCTCGAACGACTATCTCGGCCTCGCGGGCTCAGCCGTCCTCCGCGACGCGCTCGCCGCCGGAATCGCGCAGGGCCTGCCCGCCGGATCGGGCGGCTCGCGCCTGCTCCGCGGCAATCATGACGAACATGAAGCGCTCGAAGTGCATGCCGCGCGCCATTACGGCCACGAAGCGGCGCTGTTCTTCCCGACCGGCTTCGCCGCCAACGCCGCCTTTTTTGCAACGCTGCCGCAGCGCGGCGACCTGATCGTCCACGACGAGCTGATCCACGCCAGCGCCCACGACGGGATGAAGCTCGGCCGCGCCGCGCGCGTCGCCGCCGCGCACAACGATCCGCAGGCGTTCGACGATACGATCGCCGCATGGCGCGCCGCGGGCGGAACCGGGACGCCATGGATCGCGGTCGAAAGCCTCTATTCGATGGACGGCGACCGCGCCCCGCTCGCCGAGCTCGCGGCCGTCGCCGACCGCCACGATGCCGTCCTCGTCGTCGACGAAGCGCATGCGACCGGCGTCTACGGCCCGGCCGGACAGGGGCTCGCGCACGCCCTTATACGCCGCGACAATCTCGTCACCCTCCACACCTGCGGCAAGGCGCTCGGCGTCGAAGGCGCGCTGCTCTGCGCCCCTAACATCGTCCGCGATTTCATCGTCAACCGCGGCCGTCCCTTCATCTTCTCGACCGCGCCATCGCCGCTGATGGCATGGCTCGTCCGGCAAGCGCTCGAAATCGTCGCGACCGAGCCCGAACGGCAGGCCCGCCTGCTGTCGCTCGTCCGCCACGCCGAAAGCCGCCTCGCCGCACTCGGCCTGCCGCCCAGCGGCAGCCAGGTCCTGCCCGTCGTCATCGGCGACAATGCGCGCACGATGCGCATCGCCGGCGCGCTCCAGCAGGCGGGCTTCGACGTCCGCGGCATCCGCCCGCCCACCGTGCCGCAGGGCACCGCGCGGCTCCGCATCGCAATCACCCTCAATGTCGGCGAGGCAGAGATCGACGCAATGCTCGATACTCTCGCCGCCGCCATGGCGACGGCATGACCCGCCGCTTCGTCGTTACCGGCACCGACACCGGGATCGGCAAGACGGTCTTTTCCGCCGCGCTCGCCGGGGCGCTGGGACTGCCCTATTGGAAACCGATCCAGTCGGGCCTCGAGGAAGAGACCGACAGCGAGACGGTCGCCCGCCTCGCGCGCGTGCCCGTCCATCCCGAGGCGTATCGCCTCGTCACCCCCGCCTCGCCGCACCTTGCCGCCGAAATCGACGGCGTCACTATCGACGTGGGCCGGCTGACCCCGCCCGGCGGCGACCTCCTCGTCGAAGGCGCCGGCGGCGCGCTCGTCCCGGTCACCCGCTCGATCCTTTACGCCGACCTGTTCGCGCGCTGGCAAATCCCCGTAATCGTCTGCGCGCGCACCAGCCTCGGCACGATCAACCACAGCCTGATGACAATCGAGGCGCTGAAAGCGCGCGGTGTACCCATCCACGGCGTCGCTTTCCTCGGGGATGCGGTCGAGGACAGCGAAGCGATTATTGCCGACATCGGCGGCGTGCGGCGGCTCGGGCGTTTGCCGGTGGTCGATCCGCTCACGCCCGAAAGTCTCGCCGCCGCTTTTACCGCCAACTTTGACCCGACAGATTTCGCCTGATCCTGCATGCTCCCCGGCGTAAGCCGGGGCCCATGGAATTGTTGCACTGGACCCCGGCTTTCGCCGGGGAGCACGGACCCAAAGACATGACGATGAACCAATCCCCCGTCTGGCACCCCTTCACCCAGCACGGTCTCGGCGACCCGATCCCGCTCATCGACCGCGCCGCGGGCGCGTGCCTCTACGACGCCGCCGGCAATCGCTGGATCGACGCGATATCGAGCTGGTGGGTCACCACCCACGGCCACGCCCACCCGCGCATCATGGCCGCGATCCGCGCCCAGACCGAAAAGCTCGACCAGCTCATCTTCGCCGGCTGGACGCACGAACCCGCCGAAGAGCTCGCCGCCGAACTGATCCGCATCACCCCCGCCCCGCTCACCCGCGTCTTCTTCTCGGACTCGGGCTCGACCAGCGTCGAGGTCGCGCTGAAAATGGCGCTCGGCTACTGGTATAACATCGGCGAGCCGCGCCACCGCATCCTCGTCCTCGAACACAGCTATCACGGCGATACGATCGGCACGATGTCGGTCGGCGAACGCGGCGTCTACAACCGCGCCTGGCAGCCGCTGCTCTTCGACGTCGACACCATCCCGTTTCCGCACGAGGGGCAGGAACAGGCGACGCTCGACGCGCTCGAAGCGGCTTGTTCAAAGAAACCGGCCGCCTTCATCGTCGAACCGCTCATCCTCGGCGCCGGCGGCATGCTGATCTACCCCGCATGGGTGGTGGCCGAAATGCGCGCCATCTGCGCCCGCCACGACGTCCTGTTCATCGCCGACGAGGTGATGACCGGCTGGGGGCGCACCGGCACCCGCTTCGCCTGCGATCAGGCCGGGGTCATCCCCGACATCGTCTGCCTGTCGAAGGGGCTGACCGGCGGCGCGATCCCGCTTGCCGTCACTCTCTGCACCGATCCGATTTTCGACGCCCATTATTCGACCGACCGCGCCCGGACCTTCTATCATTCGTCGAGCTACACCGCGAACCCGATCGCTTGCGCCGCCGCCAACGCCAATCTCGAAATCTGGCGCGACGAACCGGTGCAGGCGCGCATCGACGCGCTCGCCGACGCGCAGGCCGCCCACCTTGCGCTGCTCGCCGCCGATCCGCGCGCGCGCAGCCCCCGCCGCCTCGGCAGCATCGCCGCGGTCGACATCGTGGTCCCCGACAACGGCTATCTCTCGACCTTCGCGCCGCGCCTGATCGCCTTCGCCCGCGACCACGGCGTCCTCCTCCGTCCGCTCGGCAACAGCGTCTATGTGATGCCCCCCTATTGCATCGCGCCCGATGAGCTGGCGCAGGTGTGGGACACGATCGGGGCTTCGCTCGACGCGTTATAATCGATTAAAGGCTGCTCGTTCGGCGGCTGGCAAGCCGGAAGGTTAAAACCGGGGGAGCGACAGCAGGGCCACGGGCGGAAAACTACCGCCCGCTATCGTCAGATAATAGCGTCGCGACGAACCTTGCTCTCTCGCGACAACATCGACCTTTTCATTCTGAAACCACACCCAGAAACGGTGTGTCCCGGCGGTGATCCAGTCGACGATCTGATCCGCGAGGAACAGGCTCTCGCCAACCTTGACGGCCGCAATGTGGTGCGTCCGGCCGTTACTGGCGGCTTCGCGAACGGCGATAATCTCATGATCGGCCATATGCAGAAGTCCGATGGTCTTGTCCTGGACGGCTAATAGCGAACCGGCACGATTCGGATCCGGTCGATGGCGCTGGGGGAAGCGCGCGATCGGGCGATCGCCGCCGCGCGAAGTGCGTCGAGCGCGATCGTTTCGTAACCATTTTCGTCAGGCTGCATCGGGAGATCGGTTTCGACGACAAGGATGACCCTTCGCGCAAGGCCGTCGATCTCCCACTCGAACCAGCATCGCACGATATGGCCTGCACCTCCGCGATCATCCTCCATGGGTCGCGCCGGGGAAAACGGATCGCGCATGGATTTCCCGTTCGATGTTCGCATAGCCCGCCTCGCTCTCGGTCGCGACAGCGATCGGACGCCCACCCAGAGCGGCGTCTTCTGTGTTGAGGAAGTCGAGCGCGGGATCGCGCCCGCCGAGCAACCGGAATGCCAGCGCGCTGATCGCGCCCTGCCGCCGCGCCCCTTCCGGCGCAAGCGGTATAATCCAGCGATTTCGCCGAAACGGGCTGGTTCGCGCGCGCGCCGGCGCGGGGCCGGGCTTGTCCTGATCAGATGTCATTGGCTTGATTTCCTTCCGTTCCGCCACCGGAATGCTGGCGCCGGAGCGCCGCGCGCGCCTCGTCGATGGTCGCATATCGAAATGGTCCGACGCGGAACTGTTCCGCATATGTGTGGACGATGCCCGCTTCCAATTGCGACCGGAATGGCTCGAGATGCACGGCGTCGTCGCGATGCAGTTCTGGCGCGGCAGGCAATTTGGCGGCGAGCGCGGCGAGCTTTTCCTCATCGAGGCCAAGCGCGCGGTAAATGTCGCGTCCGATAATCCAGATATCCTCCTGAACATTGGCAAGGCGGCCGACGATGTCGTCGAGGCCGAAGGACGTCCGTTGCTCCCCGGTCATCGCAAGCGCCTCGTTGACGAGCAATTCGGCAATCAGCGTGTCGCCCAGGAAAACCGGATAATTGGCCGCAGGCTCGGAAACCGGCGGGTCGGCCTTTGGACCGCCCTCTGCCTGCTCGGCTACCGCAGCAAAGCCGTCCTCCAACCCGCGCCGCTCGCGATATTCGTTGATCCGCTTGGCATAATAGCGCGGCAGGTCGAAACTCGGCAGCAGATGACCGTCGCGCCGGGCCTGGCTTACCGCCATCAAAGCCATCTGGTGATGATAGAGAAGTTGGTTGAGATCCATGTCTGCTCCCGTTTGCGGGAGCGCGAATGTCTCTCAGCCACAGGCATGCAAAAAGAAGCCCGCGATGAAAAGGATATGGGACCGGCAGCCCTTCTTTTCAAGGGTGAGGCTCCCCAAGTCGCCCCACAGCTTTTTGACGCAGGTGCGGGATACGATCGGGGCCTCGCTCGACGCATTGTGAGGAGCGAGTTTCGGCCGATGACGATCCCATCGTCACCCCGGGCTTGACCCGGGGCCCGCCTTATCTTTTCATGCGACGATGGAGCTTGCCCCTGCGCTTATATTCTGGTGCGGTCATCGCATGGCACGCTTACAACGGTGTTACCTCCCACCTCGTCCAGCGCATTCCTCAGCACCGCGAGGGGGCGCCCTTCACCACCCCCTTGGTTTCGCGCAATAAATCCCCATCTCTACAAAACCGCACCGCACCCCTGTTCGCATGCGAAGGTTCGGCTTAGGTTCATCTGGCCGGGCTAGCGTGATCCTCAGGGCACGGAGTGAGGGAATGACGACGACGATGAAAATGCCTTCCCGCCTCCTCTTCCCCCTGCTCGCGACCCTCGCGTTCGCCGCCCCGGCGCACGCCGACCCCAGCCTCGCGCAATCGGCCGAGCCGCCCGACAAATTCTCCTTCCTCATCACCTATGGCGCCGACCAGTGCCCCGAATCGTCGGGCGACGAGATCGTCGTCTGCGCGCAGGAACCCGAGACCGAACGCTACCGCGTCCCCAAGCCGCTGCGCGAGGAACTGAAGGAAGACGACGCACCGATGGGCGGCAGTTGGGCCTCGGCGGTCGAGGGCTATGACAGCATCGCGCGCACGACGCGCCCGAACAGTTGCTCGGCGGTGGGCAGCTATGGCTTCACCGGCTGCACCGCCGCGGCGATCCGCCAGTGGTTCGAGGAACGGCGCCTCTATGCGCAGCAGCAGGGCAAGGATTGACGCCGCGCCGTCCGCCAGCCTAGCCTGACGCCTCCCCCAATCAGGAGTTCGTCATGCGCTTTGTTCTCCCCCTCGTCGCTCTCGCTGCCGCCGTCGCGGTTCCCGTCATCGCGCAGAATGCGCCGCAGGTTCCGGGCCAGCCCGACAAGACACGCGTCGCGGCGGGCACGTACGCGGCCGATTCCGCGCACACGATGGTCGTCTGGGAAGTCGATCATCTGGGCTTCAGCAAATATACCGGCATCTTCGGCGACGTGACCGGCACGCTCGTCCTCGATCCCGCCAATCCCGCCGCGACGAAGGTCGATGTGACGATCCCGGTCGCCAAGGTCACCACCGCCAACGCCGGCCTCACGGCCCATCTGCTGCGCGCCGGCAAGGACGGCGGCAAGCCCGATTTCTTCGGCGCCGCGCCCGCCGACGCCAAATTCGTCTCGACCAGCGTCGTCCTCGACGACGACGGCGACGACGCAAAGGTCACCGGCAACCTCACCCTCAACGGCGTGACCAGGCCCGTGACGCTCGACGTCGATTTCCACGGCGCCGGCACCGGCATGAACAAGAAGGAAACCGTCGGTTTCCAGGCCGAAACGACGATCAAACGCAGCGACTTCGGCATCGCCTACGGCATCCCGATGGTCAGCGACGAAGTCGAACTCGAAATCCACGCGGCGTTCGAGAAGCAGTAAGGGCCCTTCGCTCGTCATTGCGAGGAGCCAAAGGCGACGCGGCAATCCAGAGTGGCATAGACCGCTCTGGATTGCTTCGCTCCGCTCGCAATGACGGTGGACTATATTCATCCCCCAGCCATCGCACCCCGCCTAACCTCCCCGTCTTTATCGGGAGGAACCATCATGCGCCGCACCCTGCTTCTCGCTCTCGCGCTCGCCCCCACCCCCGCGCTGGCGCAAGCCAATCCGCAGATAGATTACCCCGCCTTCCAGCAGCTCACGGCCAGCGTCGCGCCGCAACGCGCCGAACGCCTGCTCCCCTTCGACCGCTTCAAGGCCGAGGCCGCAAAGCCCGATGTCCTCCTCCTCGACGCGCGCTCGAAGGACGCCTTCGCCGCCGGGCATATCGCGGGCGCAGTCAACCTGCCGCTCACCGATTTCACCGCCGACAGCCTCGCCGCGGTGATCGGCGCCAATCCCGACCGACCGATCCTCATCTATTGCAACAATAATTTCGCGAACGACCGCGCCCCGGTGCCGATGAAGTCGCGCGCCCTCGCGCTCAATATCCAGACCTTCATCAACCTCGTCGGCTATGGCTATCCCAACGTCTGGGAGCTCGGCGACGTCATCGATATGGGCGATCCGGCGGTCGAGTGGGTGACGGGCTGAGCGTCACGCCGACGCAATTTTCGCACTCTCCGCTTGCCAAGCGCGACATTTTGAACCAATAGCCTGCCCATGCGCTCCGACGCCCTTCTTCTTCTGCGACTTACACGCCCTTGGGCGTGACACTGGCTGCGCGCTAGTCGCGGCCACCCGCTCAAGGGTCCGATCGACAAGCACCGCAACCGACAGCAGAAGAAGACCACATTCATGCCCATGCTCCGCGACCCCTCGGTCAAGTATAGCGCCTTCCCGCAGGTTCCCTTGGCGAACCGCGAATGGCCCGGCCGCGTCACCACCAGCGCGCCGATCTGGCTCTCCACCGACATGCGCGACGGCAACCAGTCGCTGATCGACCCGATGGATGCCGAGAAAAAGGCGCGCTTCTTCGACCTGCTCGTCCGCTGCGGGTTCAAGGAGATCGAAGTCGGCTTCCCCAGCGCCGGCGCGACCGAGTTCGACTTCATCTCGGGGCTGGTCAAGAACGGCCGCATCCCCGACGATGTGACGCCGCAGGTACTCACGCAAAGCCGCGCCGACCTCATCCGCACCAGCTTCGACAGCCTCGAGGGCGCAAAGACCGCGATCGTCCACGTCTATAACGCGGTCAGCCCCGCGTGGCGCAAGATCGTCTTCGGCATGGACATGGCCGACATCAAGCAGATCGCGATCGAGGGCGCGAAGCAGCTCCGCGACAATGCCGCGCGCCTGCCCGGCACCGACTGGCGCTTCGAATATAGCCCCGAAACCTTCTCGACCGCCGAGCTCGATTTCAGCATCGCCTGCTGCGAGGCGGTGATGGACATTCTCCAGCCCACCGCGGACAAGCCGATCATCCTCAACCTCCCCGCGACGGTCGAGGCATCGACGGCGAACATCTACGCCGACCAGATCGAATATTTCTGCAAGAACTTGCCCAATCGCGACCGCGCGATCATCTCCCTGCATACGCACAACGACCGCGGCACCGGCGTCGCGGCGGCCGAACTCGGCCTGCTCGCGGGCGCCGACCGCGTCGAGGGCTGCCTGTTCGGCAATGGCGAGCGCACCGGCAACACCTGCCTCGTCACCATCGCGCTCAACATGTACACGCAGGGCGTCGACCCACAGCTCGACTTCTCGAACATCGACGAGGTCATCCAGACGGTCGAATATTGCAACCAGCTCCCCGTCCACCCGCGCCACCCCTATGGCGGCGAGCTTGTCTACACCGCCTTTTCGGGCAGCCACCAGGACGCGATCAAGAAAGGCTTCGCCGCGCGCGAGCGCCAGAATGACGAACGCTGGGAAGTCCCCTATCTGCCCATCGACCCCGCCGACCTCGGCCGCAGCTATGAAGCGGTGATCCGCGTCAACAGCCAGTCGGGCAAGGGCGGCGTCGCCTGGGTGCTCGAACAGGACAAGGGCCTGAAACTGCCCAAGAAAATGCAGGCGAGCTTCAGCCATGTCGTGCAGGCACTCGCCGACCAGACGAGCCGCGAACTCGGCGCCGAGGACATCTGGCACGCCTTCGAGGGCCAGTATCTGACCACGTCGGGCAAGCGCTTCCAGCTCGTCGACTGGTCGGAGACGCACTCGGGCGCCGACCGCATCTTCGCCGGCAAGCTCACCATCGACGGCACCCCGCGCAGCGTCAGCGGCCGCGGCAACGGCCTGATGTCGAGCGTCATCGCCGCGCTCAGCGAAAGCGGCGGCCCGGTGATGGACATCGTCGACTATAGCGAGCACGCGATCGGCCAGGGCAGCAATGTGCAAGCCGCGGCCTATGTCGAATGCCGCACGGCGGACGGGAAAAGCCTGTTTGGCTGCGGGCTGGATACGGACGTCGCGACGGCGAGCGTGCGGGCGATTTTGTCGGCGGCTAATGGGGCTTGATCATTGGCGCCGCTAGAGTCCGCTAAATTGGCGTTCTCTCAAGTCTTTTATCTGGATCGCGAGACTAACTGCCGCCATACGTTCATCAACAAAACGGAGTCTGTATGAGCGAGATGAACTGGCTGCACGACAAGCGGACCGAATGTTATTCGGTTCAAACTACTATGTCTGTCGGCGACTACATAGATTTAATCAAGACGGCGCACTCAGCTCGCGGCGCGTTGAGCGGACAGCGTGACACTCTCAAAACGACGACTGCCAAGCGAATAAGAGACAGAATGGTTGGCGATCTTAGGCGCGGCGCCATCTTGCCACCTGTCGTTATTGGTGCCGTCGTAGATGAAGCGAAATTTGCTGAATATCCTATCACAAAGGCGAAGACTCCGACGGACATTCTCCCCGATGAAGTTCGTAAAGACCTATCCATCATTGACGGGATGCAGCGGACTTCCGCCCTCCTTGAAGCGGTCGAGATAGACTCTGCTGTCAGAAACAATCAAATGCGAGTGGAGTTCTGGCTGACCAAGAATGTGCGAACGATGGTGTATCGCATGCTCGTCCTCAATACCGGCCAAGTTCCTTGGACGCTAGCACGCCAGCTCTCGGTCGTGTTTGCACCGCTATTGAATGAAGTTCAGGACAAGGTTCCTGAGATTAACCGCATGTTCACGCCGGACAAGCCCGGTCGACGCGTAAATCCTGGAGAATTTAGTAGCGATGCGTTGGTCGAGTTGTACTTGGCTTTTTCCTTACGCAAGACGAACGTAGATACCAAGGAAGCTCTTTCAGATGAGTTTTCACGTCTGGATTTCGTGGAAAACTTGTCCGATAAATCGTTTCAAGAGTATTTTTACACGACGCTTTCCGTATTAACGAAGTTGGATGTATCATTCTCACGATATGACAATGGGACGAATGCAAAATTTTCCAAAGGTCGAAACATTTTCGACAGTCAGCCTGCAAGAATTGGCTTCACGGTAGCAACTGCTCAGCACGTATTGGGACGACCGGGCATGGATCGGGAATCAACCGACCGTGAATCCCGAATGGCGCAGCTTGAGAAAAATGCTTTGGCGCTGCTCTCAAAACTTGAAACCATGAATGCGGAAGAGTTGGGAGATTTCCTAAAGCTCGATGTTCTCGCAGAAACGCTTGATCGACGCGTCGGGCAAGTTGGCCGTTATGAGCGTGGTGTCTATTTTGAAGGTTTCCAAGTTCTCATTAGTGAAAATTTTGAACTGAGAAACATGGAGCCCTGCTGGCGAGCCAACTAGAAGTGTCAAGAAACCTGATCGGCGCTAACCAGTCAATTTTTCAGATTCTGGATACATATTGCGCGGCCAGAGGACTAAATTTGCAGAATGGAGGCAGTCCAAGATGGATTTCTTCTAAAGGTCCCGATCGTCATTTTATGATAAATGCGGACATCGGTGATTGCGTTCATTTCGGTCCACACAGAAAGCTCGCAAGACTGAATATATCGTCAAAGTCCTACCTTTGCACGATTGGCTTTGAGCGCAACCAAGGATTTCTAAGCCAAGCCGAGTTGGACCTTGACCCTGCATTTTCAACTGTTGCCTTGGCAGAATTAAAACCGCGCCCCACCGCTTCGCCGGCGGAAATCCGAGAGGTTGTTGAGTGGTCAGATAAGACCACTGACCCACAGTATCTCGGTCACGATCACGAGAGCGTCGCATCTCTCTTTCCCAAAATTCGTATCTACGGACTAGAAGGAAAAAGGCGATGAAGAAACGTGGAATGTATTCTTTCAGGCTTGCGTCGATGAGTGTGAGTTAGGCGCCTCTTGGGTCGAGAGCGACCTTGCTTTCACCTTGCGATCAATGTGTGGGCTTGACCAAAATCGTATTCCATATCGCGTCCTTTGCCGATCAATATTCGACAGCGACAAGAGCAGCTTTTTTCTTGCTCTATACCGATGCCTAGAAGCTCTCTATTCTTATTCGAGTTCGCATAGTTTAGCGAGCGCGCTAGATTTGAAAACATCTTGGGACGAGATTGCACGAGCATTGGAGGACAATCTGGGGTGGCATCCGCGTGAGGAAGATAGCTTAACGCGCCTCACGAAATTTTCATCGGCGGTCGATCTTAAGGCGATTTTGGAGGAATTTTCCGATCTGGACCTGCCCGAAGAATTTGAGCTGCTGAATAACAGGGCATCAAAAGCTATTTACAAGCTCAGAAATTCCATCGTCCACTATCGACCCGCTCAGCATAAGATTGAAATGGACACCATCAATTGGGAGAAGATTTGCCGTGCGATGGTCGGCATCGTCGTCGATGTCTACGAAGCTGTCTTTAGCGGCAAATCGGCTTAACGCCAGAGAATCCCCTTTCCTACAATTCACCCATATGGTTCATTCTGTCGGTTTCACCCAACCGAAAGGACGAATCGATGGACGACTCCCCGCACGATCCCGCGCATATCCCCGCCCCCGGCAGCTATCACTGGACGCCGCGGCTCCAGCGCGATTTTCTCGAAGCTTTCGCCACCAACGGGTCGGTAAAGATTTCGGCGGCGAAGGTCTGCATGTCGCCCGCCGCCGTCTATCAGCTGAGGCAGCGGCCCGAGGGCGCGGCGTTCCGGCTCGGCTGCGCCGCGGCGCTGCTGATCGCGCGCGGGCGGCTCGTCGACGAGCTGCTCGACCGCGCGATCTGGGGGCATGACGAGATGACCACCGTGATGCGCGAGGAGGATCGCAGCCTCTACAAGCGCCGCCGCATCGACAGCCGCCTCGGCCTCGCGATGCTCGCGCGGCTCGACAAGATGGTCGAAACGCGCGCGCGGGCGGGCGAGGAAATGCTGGCGCAGGTCATTGCCGGCGACTGGCCGGGATTCCTATCGCTGTTCGACGCCGCGGAGGCCGCGCGTACCGCCGCCGCCGAAGCATCGGCCGACGCGGCGCCCGACAGCGCAGCGGAAACCAGCCCCGCAACCGGCATGGCGGCCGCGCTCGCGCTCTGGCTCGCCGGCCGCGACAACCGCGCGGGGCCCCTCGCCGCCCTCTGGCGCGGCACTGGAATCGCGAATGAAGTTGCGCGGATTTCCGCCGATTGCGACGAAGAACCCGACGCCGAACCGACCCCGGAGGAAGAGGCGGCCGCGATGACCGTCTGGCCCGACGAGGACAGCGGCGAATGGCGCACCAATTTCCCGCCGCCCGACGATTTCATCGGCGACGAGGAAGGCCGGTTCGGCGACGAAGGCTATGAACGCGCCCTCGACGTCGACGAGGAAATCGCCCTCGACGCCGCCTTCGCCGAAGCCATCGCCCCGCTGCGCGCCGCCGGCGAAGCCGCCCGCCGCGCCTTTTTCGGCCTGCCGACACCCGCCAACGATCCGGCGCCGGCCGCAAAGGCCGCAAAACATGCGGGCGGCTAATGCTCCCTGTGGTGCACGGCCACGCCGCTTCCCCAACCCCCAGCATTTCTGGCGCTTGCGACCGCTGGACGCCGCCGCGCCGCGGTTTATACCGGCGCCATGCTGACGCACCGCCTTGCCACCCCCGCCGACCTCGACGCGCTGCGCGACGTGATGGCGCGCGCCATCGCCGAGTTGCAGCAGGGCTTTCTCGACCCCGCGCAGATCGCCGCCAGCCGCGCGGTGATGGGGCTCGATACCCAGCTCATCGCCGACGGCACTTACTTCGTCATCGAGGAAGCGGGTGCGGACGGGGTGAGGATCGCGGGCTGCGGCGGCTGGTCGCATCGCGCGACGCTCTATGGCGGCGACCACAGCAAGGATTTGCGCGATCCGGCGCCGCTCGACCCCGCGGTCGACGCGGCGCGCATCCGCGCGATGTACACCCACCCCGATTTCACCCGCCGCGGGGTCGGGCGGATGATCATGACGCTGTGCGAGGACGCCGCGCGCGCCGCGGGCTTTCGCCGTGCCGAGATGATGGCGACGCTGTCGGGCGAGCCGCTGTACCGCGCCTGCGGCTATACCCCGATCGAGCATGTCGACACCCCGGGCGCCGATGGCGTCGCGGTGCCGATGATCCGCATGGGGAAGGATTTGACCCCCTGACTCGCCATCCCGGCGAAGGCGGGGATCTCAAGGGCGCGGCCTTTAGCAGGGGCGAGATCCCGGCCTTCGCCGGGATGACGGTAAGCGGGGAAAGGTGAGTCGTCCCGCCGCCCGCCGCAGCGCGCCCACGCCTGACCGGATCGCCGTATCGCCCGCCGCCGCTTTGGCGTTAGGCGCGGTGGCAGGGGTTGGCTGATGGAGTAAGCATCGTGAACGCATTTACGCCCCCCGCCACGGGCGCCCGCCCCGCCGTGCCGGTCGATCCGGCGAATCCGGACGCGGCCGGGATGTTCTGGGGCCTGCAATATTGCCGCGCCGGCATGTTGTCGCTCACCCGCCTCGAACTGGCGATGGAAAGCGGCGACCGGCAACGGATCATCGAGGCGATCGACCGCCTCCACGCCCTCGACGGCGAGATCGAGCGCACCGTTGCCGCGCTGCCCGCCCCCGCCGCGCCCGACCCGGCGCGCGCCGCGATCGAGGAATATCTGGGGCGCGAGAAGATGGCGGTGGCGTTCGAAAAGCTCGTCCTCGCCAGCGGGATCAGCGGCCCCGGCATCGCCTCGCCCGCCGGACGCCCGCCGCGCCCGCATGCCCCCGCCGCCGCGGTGCCCGCGCACCCCGACGCGGGCGCCGACACCCTCTGGCCGACGCTCGACGACGAACCGCCCTTTGCCGCCCGGCCGGCGGGATTCCTCGCCGAATATGGCGCGAAAGCGGCGATCCTGCTCGCCATCGTCGCGGCGACCGGGGCGACGCTGGCGGTGGCATTGTAGGAGCGGGTACATCATATAAAGAAATCTTTATATGATGCTTGACAGAGGAGGGCGACAGGCTATGCTTCAGCCTGTCGAGGTTCTCCGCGTCCGCTTTGCGGGCAAGGAGCTAAGACGGGAAGCCGGTGCAAAACCGGCGCTGCCCCCGCAACTGTAAGCGGTGAGCGGCGGTCGCTACGTGTCACTGGTCCGGCAAGGGACCGGGAAGGCCAGACCGCCGCGGCGATCCGCGAGCCAGGAGACCTGCCTCGTCAGATACGTCCTCCGGCGGGGTGCCCGGTCAGGCCGCATGCACGCCTGTGCCGGCCCCGCCTTGCTTTGGGGTGCGCTGTTCCGTGCCTGCCCGTCTGACCGGCGCCTTGCCCCTTGCAAGGTGTTTGAACAATGACTGTCCGCGTCGCTACCCTCGGCTTTCCCCGCATCGGCCCCCGCCGCGAGCTCAAGCATGCCCTCGAAAGCTATTGGGCCGGCAAATCCTCGCTCGCCGACCTCCGCGCCGCCGCCGCGGGCCTCCGCGCTTCGGCCTGGGCCCGACAAAAGGCGCTCGGCGCCGACATCCTGCCGTCGAACGACTTCTCGCTCTACGACCATGTCCTCGACACCAGCGCCCTGATCGGCGCTGTGCCGCGCCGCTACGACTGGGACGGCGACACCGTCGATCCCGACCTCTATTTCGCCATGGCCCGCGGTTCGCAGGCCGATGCCGGCCACGCCGGCTGCACCCACGCCGCCGCCGACACCACGGCGATGGAAATGACCAAATGGTTCGACACCAACTATCATTTCCTCGTCCCCGAACTCACCGCCGGCCAGACATTCCGCATCGCCTCGACCAAGATTTTCGACGAGTATGAGGAAGCGAAAGCGCTCGGCTATCCGACCCGCCCCGTCCTTCTCGGTCCGGTCAGCTATCTGATGCTCGCCAAGGGCAAGGCGGTCGAACCGCTGGCGCTGCTCCCCCAGCTTCTCGACACCTACGCCGAAATCCTTGGTCGCCTTGCCGGTGCCGGCGCCGAATGGGTGCAGATCGACGAACCCTGCCTCGTCCTCGACCTGACCGACGAGCAGCGCACGGCGTTCGAGCGTGCCTATGCCCGCCTCGCCACCAGCGGGCCGAAACTGATGCTCACCACCTATTTCGGCGGCCTCGGCGATAACCTCGACCTTGTCGCAGGGCTTCCTGTTCACGGCCTCCATCTCGACCTCGTCCGGGCTCCCGGACAGCTCGAACCGGCGCTGCAGAAGCTGCCGCCGCACGTCCTGCTGTCGCTCGGCGTCATCGACGGCCGCAACGTCTGGCGCGCCAATCTTCCCGACCTCTACTGGCGCCTCAAGGATCTGGCGGGCCGGCGCGACCTCATTCTGGCGCCCAGTTGCTCGCTGCTTCACGTTCCGGTCGACCTCGCACTCGAAACCGCGCTCGATCCCGAAATCGCCCAATGGCTGAGCTTCGCGGTGCAGAAGATCGAGGAACTGGCCGCGCTTGCCAAGGCGCTGAATGAGGGCGAAGACGCCAGCTTCGCCGCCTTTTCGGCATCGCGGATCGCTGCGGTCGCCCGGCAGACATCGCCGAAGATCCACGACCCGGCGGTCGCGGCGCGCCTCGCCGCGCTCGACGAAAACGCGGCGCGGCGCACCTCGCCTTTCGCCGCCCGCCGTGAAGTCCAGCAAGCGCGCCTTTCCCTGCCGGCCTATCCGACGACGACGATCGGCTCCTTCCCCCAGACCCCCGAAGTGCGGAAAGCCCGCGCCGCGCATCTCAAGGGCGAGATCGACGACGCGGCCTATGCCCGGTATCTCCGCACCGAAACGCGCGCCGCGATCCGCTGGCAGGAGGAAATCGGCCTCGACGTCCTCGTCCATGGTGAGTTCGAGCGTAACGACATGGTGCAATATTTCGGCGAGCAGCTTGCCGGTTTTGCCTTCACCCGTGCCGGCTGGGTCCAAAGCTATGGCTCGCGCTGCGTCCGCCCGCCGATCCTCTATGGTGACGTCTCGCGCCCCGCGCCGATGACCGTCGATTGGTGGCGCTATGCGCAGGAACAGACCGAGCGGCCGATGAAAGGCATGCTCACCGGCCCGGTGACCATCCTCAACTGGTCGTTCGTCCGCGACGACCAGCCACGCGAGCAAAGTTGCCGCCAGATCGCGCTGGCGATCCGCGACGAAGTGCAGGATCTCGAAACCGCCGGTGCCGCGATCATCCAGATCGACGAAGCCGCGCTCCGCGAAGGCCTGCCGCTTCGCCGCGGCGAGTGGCAGCACTATCTCGACTGGGCGGTTGAAAGCTTCCGCATCGCCGCGTCGGGTGTCCGCGACGACACACAGATCCACACCCACATGTGCTATTCGGAATTCAACGACATCATCCGCGCCATTGGGGCGATGGATGCCGACGTCATCTCGATCGAGACCGCAAGATCGCAGATGGAATTACTCGGCGCCTTCGCCACCTATGTCTATCCGAACGAGGTGGGACCGGGCGTTTACGACATCCACTCGCCGCGCATCCCGGCGGTTAGCGAGATGGCCGACCTGCTCACGCTCGCTGGCAAACATGTGCCGTCGCAGCAAATCTGGGTGAACCCCGACTGCGGGCTCAAGACGCGGAAATGGGAAGAGGTCCGCCCGGCGCTGATCGCGATGGTCGCGGCAGCGCAGGCGATGCGCGCCAACTCGTCGGTGCGCCAGGCCGATGCCGTCGGCTGAAAGCATCGTGCCGCGCTGGGCCGGTGGAAAGCTCCGCTTTTCACCGGTCCGAGCGATGATTACTCGTCGCCTGCCGCGTCCGTCTTCGCACGGCGGCGGCGCATGTAGAGCAACCCGCCGACGCCGAGCGCGAACAGTCCGAACATGCCGGGCTCAGGAACCGGCACCGCCCCGCCCGAGCTACCGCCCGACGAAGTTCCACCGCTGGACGTCGTTCCGCCGCCCGAAGAAGTGCCGCCGCTCGGCGGGCTGACATAACCGCCCTTGAACGTCCCGATATGCATTTCGCCATTCTGGGTCAGGTTACCGAACACTGCCGATCCCTGGATGTAATTGCGAATCTCGGCATCGGCGAGCGGCGCCAGCACCGACCCGCCCCATGCCGTCGACTGTTTGAGGCTCTCGGCCTCTGGGAAATTCCAGATGACATGTTCGCCAAGGTTGTTGGTGCCGCCGAGGAAATTGTCATTGAGGTTGATCGTCCGCCCGCTGACATTGACGATCGCCGTGTCGGCGCCGTTCAGATTGAACTGAATCTCGCCGATCTTGTCGAGGTCGGCAGCGCTGATGTTGAACACCGCCAGCCCCTTCGCATCGGGCTGCGCAGTGAAGGTACCGCGGTTGCCCTGGATGGTCAGTTGGCTGTTCGTTTTCAGCGTCCCCATCTCGTAGGACAGGCTGTTCAGGCTCCCGGACAGCCGCGTCTTGTCCTGTTGCAGATTGACGCCGAACGCTGGATTGCTGGCGTTGATATTCGACAGCACCGTATTCTGGTTGACGTTGGTGTTGCTGATCGTTCCGCCGACCTTCACCGTCTGGTTCGGGCCGTTGAGGTTGAAACCGCTCGACACATTGCCGCCGACGATGGCGCCCGATCCGTTGTTGAGATTCTTGTGGCTGCCGGTGACGTTGCCGACGACGGTCAGCCCCGGCTGACCGTTCGCCGACGTCGTCGCGCGAATGCCATAGTTGGACGAATTGCCCGACAGGTTGCCGCCGACGAAAGTGCGCCCCTCGACCTCGGACGAGCTGTTGAGATCGCCAAGGACGACGAGGTTCCATTCGCGGAGCGCATCGATGCCGCTGATCTGGCTGCTCTGCGCCAAGGCGGGAACGGCAAGCACCGCCGCGACAAGCGCGACGGGAAGCAGAGAACGGGAGGATAAAGCCATGTAAATCATGTCCATAAATGGATGAAGGAGGAATCGCCGGCGCCCATAAGCGCTTTGTCGTTCGCTATACACCGCAGTGCGACAGACCGTTGTCCCGTTGTGGAACAGCCCGCATTTGGTGTCGATGGAGCGTGGCAATCGGGCGCCGCAATGTGCCCTATGCGCCGATCGAAAAGAAAGCTGTGACGGTGAGGCGTCCACTGCATGGATCCTCCGACAAGGTCGCGTCGGCTGCGATGGCGCCGCTGTGGAGGTTCGTGCTGCGATAGAGCAGCGCGCGGTTGTAGCGGGCTTCGACACTGTGCACGCATTCGAATAGCGGCGTGTCGCCGGCGATGTAGGCGGCCGGCGGCGGCCCTACATGCCGCAACTCGGTCTCGAGGTGACGAAAGAAGAGATCGCGACGCTGTTCGTCGATGGTTTCAAACCGCGTCGCCCGGTGACGGAAAAAAGCGGTACCGTCGCTCGCCACCGGGGAAAGATAATGGATCAGCGCGATCCGGTCGGCAGTGAAAGCGTCGATATGCGGCAGCCGCTGCGCGATGGTCAGCGCCTCGACCGGCGTCGAAACGATTGAAAAGCTCGCATCGATCACGCTGACCGGTCCAATGCGACCGAAAGCCTGTCGCACCGCGGCCTCGATCGCAGGTAATTGTGCCGACAGATAATCGCCCGGCAGCGCGGCGCGGATTCCGGGATAGTGATTCAGCGCGGGCGCAAACGCGGCGACCCGCGCCTGTTCGCGCAACGCATCGGGGTCGGCTGCGAAATCGTCGAGAATAACAAGCGGCTGCGCTTCGGCACCGATCGTCTCGACCGTCGCCCGCATCAGCGGTCGGCCGCCGCGCAGGCCGTGGCCCGCGCGAGCAGGAAAGCACGCTCGCGCTCGTTCGCCGAAAGCTCGGCTGCGGTCTCAAACTGGGCCTTCGCTTCCTCGAATCGCCTGGCGCGGAGCAGGAAGTCACCCCTAGCGGCAGGAAGGGGCGCATAGTTTCGGAGCAGCGCCGCATCGGCAATCCCATCAACCAGCCGTAAGCCTGCTTCGGGTCCGAACGCCATGCTATGCGCCACCGCACGATTGAGCTCGACCACCGGCGAAGGCATCACCCTTCCCAAAAGGTCATAGAGCGCAGCAATGCGCGTCCAGTCGGTATCCTCCGCCCGCCGGGCCCGCGCATGACACGCCGCCAGCGCGGCCTGCAAGGCATAAGGCCCTTCGGCGCCTCCCAATGCTTCGGCGCGCGCGAGTGCATTCAGCCCGCGGCGGATCAACAATTGATCCCAGCGCGCCCGGTTCTGCTCGGTCAGCGGTACGAAAGCGCCATCGGGCCCGGCACGCGCCGTCAGCCGCGACGCCTGAATCTCCATCAGCGCGAGCAATCCCCAAACTTCGGGCTCATCGGGCATCAATCCGGCAACTATGCGCCCCAGCCGCTGCGCCTCAGCGCAGAGAAGCGGGCGAACCAGCGACGGCCCCGAAGTCGCCGCATAGCCCTCGTTGAAGATCAGGTAGATGACCTCGAGCACCGATCCCAGCCGCGACGTCAGTTCGGCACCGCGCGGCACCTCGAACGCGACTCCCGCCTTGGCGATTGCTTTCTTGGCCCGGGTGATCCGCGCCGCGATCGCCGCTTCGTTCGACAGGAAGGCGCGGGCAATCTCCAGGGCCGTTAGTCCGCCGACAAGCCGCAGGGTCAGCGCAGCGCGTGCGTCGGGGGAAATCACCGGATGGCAGGCCGCAAAGATCAGGCCGAGCAGTTCGTCGCCGAGCGGATCGTCCAGCGCCGCCTCGACCGCTTCTGCGCTCATGTCGCGCTCCCCGCCCAGGTCATGGGCGATTTCGGCATGCTTCCGATCCTGCATCGCGCCACGCCGGATGCCGTCGATCGCGCGCCGCTTGGCGGTTGCGGTAAGCCAGGCGCCCGGCTTGTCCGGAACCCCCGATTTCGGCCACTCGGTCAGCGCGGCAAGCAGCGCCTCCTGCGCCAGTTCCTCGGCACGGTCGACGTCCCTCGTCATCCGGGCAAGCGCGGCGATCAGCCGCGCCCGCTCGATCCGGAACACGGCCTCGATCGCACGATGGGTTTCACCAGCTGCCATGCCCGCCTTCTCGGCGAAGAGCGCCGGGGAGGCAAGCACGGCGGCGGGCATCGATTATTGACTGCCGAGCTTGTCGCGCAACGCCTGTTCGCGTTCCGCGAGTTCGGGCGTCATCGCGTCGCCAAAATCCTCCATTTCGTAGAAAGGACGGATCTCGAGCTCGCTCGGCCCGGGCATCGGGTTCGGGCAGCGCTTCGCCCAGGCGACCGCCTCGTCCATATCCTTGACCTCCCAGACCCAATAGCCCGCGACCAGTTCGCGCGTTTCCGCGAACGGTCCGTCGATCACCGTCCGGCTCGCGCCATCGAAGGCGATCCGCTTGCCCGCCGACGAAGGCTTGAGCCCGTCGCCGTCGACCATCACGCCAGCGTTCACCAGTTCCTCGTTGAACTTGCCCATCGCCTCGAACATCTCGGTCATGTCCTCGGTGGGCAGCAGGCCCTTTTCGCTGTCCTCGGTCGCCTTGACGAAAACCATCACACGCATCGTTCAACTCCTCTTTGTCGGGCCATGATCGGCCTCGTATCAGGACGACGAACGAGCCGCCGCAAAATCGACACGCAGGTGAAAATATTTTTTCAGGCAACTTCGGCCAGCGGCTGCGGCACCGCAAAACGCTGGCGATATTCGTTCGGCGACAGCCCGGTAATGCGGTGGAACAGCTTGCGGAACGCCGCCGCATCCTCATAGCCGACACTCCACGCGATCTGGTCGACGGTACGCCTGGTGAATTCCAGCAGTTCGCGCGCCTTGCCGACGCGGATGTGCTGGACATATTCGACCGGGGTCATCGCGGTAGCCGCCTTGAACCGGCGCTGGAAGGTCCGCTCCTCCAACCCGGCCTCGCGCGCCATCTCGCCGACGCCGTTCACCCGGCCTTCCTTCGATTGCAGCCAGTGCTGAACCTTCAGAATCGCCTCATCGCCATGCGTCAGCTTGGGCGCAAAGCTCGCATAATTCCTCTGCTCGCGTCCTGCGGGGTCGATCAGGAGGAAGCGCGCGGTCTCCATCATCACCGAAGGCCCGAGCAACCGCTCGACAATGCGCAGGCCTAGGTCGGTCCACGCCATCAGCCCGCCCGCGGTGACGATGTCTCCGTCGTCGATCACCATCCGGTCGGCTTCCAGCCGCACATCGGGAAAACGCGTCTTGAACTCCTCGGCGAAATACCAATGCGTTGTCGCGGGCCGCCCCGCGAGCAGCCCGGTCGCGGCGAGCGCAAAGGCGCCGCCGCAATTCGACGCCAGCACCGCCCCCTGTGCATGCCGGTCGAGCAGCCAGCGCGCATAGGGTGCGACCTCATCCGCCTCCAGCAGCTTGTGGAGGCTTCCGGGCGCGATCAGCACTGTGGGCGAATTGCCCGCCGGTTCGCCCGGATGGCTGTCGTAGCAGCGCGCAAAGCCCCCGCCGTCCTGCAATCGCCAATGGCTGACGCGAACCGGCGCCCGGCCGTTGTCGACCGCAAAGCGGCCGGCGATGTCGAACAGGTCGGTGATGCCGTGGACCATGCCGGTCTGGCAGTCGGGGTAGAGCATCAGACCGACTTCGACGAGCGAGGCCGGATGTTGTCGAAGTTGCCGCATAGCGTGAAGCACCTTTGTCGCAATCGGCCCGCATAATGTCGTATCCGCCAATCCCGCGCAAGACCCCGCCGGCCTATCTCCTGTTTCACCGGACGGACATCCCGCCCCCTCGCAACGAAAGGAACCACGACATGACCACGATCACCACCAAGGACGGTACGCGCATCTTCTACAAGGACTGGGGTCCGAAGGACGGCCAGCCGATCGTCTTCTCGCACGGCTGGCCGCTCAGCGCCGACGCCTGGGACGCACAGATGGTCTTCTTTGCCAATCAGGGCTTCCGCACCATCGCCCACGACCGCCGCAGCCATGGCCGTTCGGACCAGGTGTGGGTGGGCAACAATATGGACCAATATGCCGACGATCTCGGCGAACTGATCGAACAGCTCGACCTGAAAGACGTCATCCTCGTCGGCCACTCGACGGGCGGCGGCGAAGTCACCCGCTATATCGGCCGTCACGGCACGCGCCGGGTCGCGAAGGTTGCCCTGATCGGCGCCGTTCCGCCGCTGATGCTCAAGACCGAAGCCAATCCCGGCGGCCTGCCGATCGACGTCTTCGACGGCATCCGCAAGGGCACCTTCGACAACCGGCCGCAGTTCTTCAAGGACCTGACGCTCCCCTTCTACGGCTATAACCGCGAGGGCGCCGAGGTGTCGGAAGCGGTCCGCGACGAATTCGTGCGGCAGGGCATGAACGGCGGCCTCAAGGGCCTGCTCGACAGCATCCGCGCCTTTTCGGAAAGCGACTTCAACGAAGACCTGAAGACGTTCGATGTCCCGACGCTGGTGCTCCACGGCAACGACGACCAGATCGTCCCGATCGGCGCCTCGGCGCTCTCGACGGTCAAGATCGTCAAGCAGGCGGTGCTGAAGGTCTATGAAGGCGGCAGCCACGGCCTCACCGTAACCGAACAGGACCGGTTCAACGCCGACCTCCTCGACTTCATCAACAATTGAACCGGACAGGGGCGCGGCGGCGCGGCCGCCGCCCCCGAACAGGGAGTAAAGACAATGATCCTCGGCCTCACCATCCCGCAGTTCACCGCCCTCCACGTCGCGATCAGCCTCGTCGGCATCGGCGCAGGCCTTGTCGCGCTTCCTGCCTTTGCCCGCGGACGCGCGCTGCCGCGCACGACCGGCATCTTCCTCTGGGCGACCTTGCTAACCAGCCTGTCGGGTTTCCTGTTCCCAATCGTCGCCTTCACCCCGGCGCTCGGCGTGGGCATCCTCTCGACGCTGATCCTCGCTCTCGCCTTCCACGCTTATTACGGTCGCAAGCTCGCCGGCCGCGCCGCCACGGTCTATGCGGTGACCGCCACCCTCGCCCTCTACCTCAACCTGTTCGTGCTGGTGGTGCAGTCGTTCCTGAAAGTCCCCGCGCTGAACGCGCTCGCGCCGACCGGAACCGAACCGCCGTTCCTCGCCGCGCAAGGCGCCCTCGTCCTCGCGGCGGCGCTGTTCGGCGCCATCGCCGTCAGGGCGACGCGCCACCGCGCTGCGGCCTGATATCCCGGGTCCGGCGCTAGGGCGGCCGTAGAGGCCGCCCTTGTCTTATGCCCCGAACAGCCGGTCGATCGCTTCGTCGAGATAGGGGCGGTCGGCGAACAGCCGCATCGGGTCGCGCCGGTTCAGCCAGAAGCCGGCCCGGTGCCGATCGGTGAGCGCCCGCCGCATCACATCCTGCAACAGCCGCAATCGCATCGATGCGGTGCGCCGTGCGGTGCCGGGATCGATCGTGATCTGCGATGCGAAATGCGCCCGGATCCGCTCGACCCGGGCGGCAACGACATCGCTGTAACCATGATGCGGCCCGCGATGCAGCGCGTGCCCGAGTTGCAGCGCCGCGGGCTCGCATGCCGGCAGGATGAGGCCGTTAACAGAGAAATGCTGAAGCGCGAAACCTTCGGACTGCAACTGGTCGAACATGGCCGCCATCTGCGGACGCCGCAGCAGCGCGATCGGAATGAGGTGATGGCGCTGGAAACCCGCGCGCGGCAACGGCGCCCCTTGCCATCCCAACCGCTGCCTCAAAGATCGCCGCCAAATTCGACCCGCACGGGGCTGCCCCCCCCGACATCGGGCGGCGGCGACAGGTGCACCCACTCGCCAGGATCGAGACCGCGCATCCGGCGGCTTTCCCGAACCGGGCCGTTGAGCATCATGTCGAGCGACAGCCGCGCAAGCCGCCGGACCATCTCTGCCACGGTCCACCCGTTGGGAATCCGCCCTTCAAGCTCTTGCTCGGCGAACAGCGCCAGGCCGCGCGTGCCGACAAAATCGACACCGTCGACCTCGTGCCGGCGAAAGGCGACGAGATGCAATATGGGCGGCATGCCGCTGATCAGCATTTCGGCGACCGACGCCCGAAACTGCGGCGCATCGGACCAAAGCCGTGCGGGGGACCAGAAAAAGTGGCTGGCGTCGAACAGGTCGATCAACAGCACCATCATCTTGAAAAACTCGCGCATCTGCATCGTCTGCTCGTGCGCGCCGTGCCTGTCGTCCTCGGGCACGAACATCCAGCACTGGCCGCTTTCGCGCCAATCCTGCGGCAGGCTCGCCGCAAGCAGGCTTGTCGCCGGATCCGCCGGATCGACCAGCGCGAGCGCCGTATCCGCCGCCCGCCCGGCCAGCATCGATTCGCGCCCGAAACGCAGACGGAACACCGGCGGCGCGATCTGCTCGATCATGTCGGTGCGGTCGCTGTCCGCACGCTCGGGCCGCAGCCCCATATGGCGGAGCGAGGTTTCCAGCGACACATTCGAAGCGCCGCGCATCGATGGTCCGATAATCAACGCAAAGGGTTCCGGCGGAACCGGCAAGATGGGCGCATTGCTTTTGCCGGTATCCATGGTGCGCATCGACCTACTTGGGGTCAGGGCCCCGAGACCCCCGCTTGCATTGCAAGACTTGCGGCAATGTTCAAACGCTTATTGTGCGGCACTGCGGCTTAATTCGTCCGTTCCGGAACGGTTGCAGGCGCGCGACCTCAGATCGCGACCTGGCTTCCCAGTTCGACCACACGGTTGGTCGGCAGGCGGAAATATTCCATCGCGCTTTCCGAATTGCGCAGCATCCATGCGAACAATTTTTCGCGCCAGATCGGCATGCCGGGCGTGCTTGCCGCGATAAGGGTCTGCCGCGACAGAAAGAAACTCGTCTCGATCATCTTGAATTCGGCGCCGCAGCCGGTGACGCGTTTCAGCGCCTCGGGCACGTCGACGGGCTGCATGAAGCCGTAATTGAGGATCAGCCGGTGAAATCCCTGCCCCAGATCGTCGAGCGCGCAGTGATTCTCCTCGCGCACGAAGGGCACGTCGGCGATCTTGATCGTCAGCAGGATGATCCGTTCGTGCAGCACCTTGTTGTGCTTCAGATTATGGAGCAGCGCGTGCGGCACCCCGTCGGCGGACGAGGTCATGAATACCGCCGTCCCCGGCACCCGCGTCGCGCTGTTCGCGGCCGATTTGACGAAGACCGGGATCGGCATCGCGCCTTCGGCCATTTCCTTCTGCATGAGCTTGCGCCCGCGCGACCAAGTCGTCAGCAGAGTGAAGATGGTCAGGCCGATCGCCAGCGGCACCCAGCCACCGTCGGGCACCTTGATCAGGTTGGCGCCGAAATAGGCGATATCGACGATGAAGAAGATCGCGAGGATCGGCACCGCTTTCCACGCCGGCCAGCGCCACAGGCTGAACAGCACGACGCTCATCAGGCAGGTGTCGATGAACATCGCGCCGGTCACCGCGATGCCATAGGCGGCCGCGAGATTGCTCGACGAGCCGAAGAACAGGACGAGAAGGATGACCATCACCATCAGGCCCCAGTTGACCATCGGGATGTAGATCTGGCCCGCCGCCGACGCGCTGGTGTGTTCGACGCGCAGGCGCGGGATGAAGCCGAGTTGAATCGCCTGCTGGGTCAGCGAAAAGGCGCCCGAGATCACCGCTTGGCTGGCGATGATCGTCGCGAGCAGCGCGAGGATGACGATCGGCACGCGCCACGCGTCGGGCATCATCAGGAAGAAGGGATCCTGGATCAGCCCGAGCCGGTTGCCCATTTCGGCCTCGAGCACCATCGCGCCCTGTCCCATATAATTGAGCATCAGCGCAGGAAGGACGAAACACAGCCAGCTCAGCCCGATCGGCTTGCGCCCGAAATGCCCCATGTCGGCGTAGAGCGCCTCGGCGCCAGTGACCGCGAGCACGACCGCGCCGAGCGCGATGAAAGCGGTGAAGCCGTCGACATAGAAGAATTTCAGCGCATTGAGCGGATTGAGCGTCGCAAGGATGATCGACGGATGGTCGACGATATGCATGATGCCGAGCACCGCGAGCATCAGGAAATAGCAGAGCATGATCGGGCCGAAGAGCGCCCCGACCTTCGCCGTCCCGCGCGACTGGATCGCGAACAGCCCGATCAGGATCGTCAGCGCGATCGGCACGATATAGGGGTCGAAGCCCTTGTTGATGTAGCTCAGCCCCTCGGTCGCCGAGAGCACCGACATCGCCGGGGTGATCATGCTGTCGCCGTAGAAGAGCGCGGTCGCGAACACCCCGAGCAGGATGATCGGCCAGGTCCAGCGCTTCTCGCCCGACGAGCGGCTGATTAGCGCCAGCAGCGCGAGACTGCCGCCCTCGCCCTTGTTGTCGGCCTTCATGATCGTCAGCACATATTTGAAGGTGACGACGAGCATCATCGACCAGAAGACGAGGCTCAGCACGCCATAGATGTGGAGCCGGTCGGCATCGATCGAATGATGCCCCGCAAAGGTCTCGCGAAAAGCGTAGAGCGGGCTGGTGCCGATGTCGCCGAACACAACGCCGACCGCGCCGATGGCGAGCTTCAGCTTGCCATCACCCTGATGTCCGTGGCCGTGATGGCCCGTATCGGCGGCAGCCGGGGCGGCGCTTTCGGCCCCGCCTGCTGCCTGTTGCGACTCAGCAGTCATCGCGCGCCTTTAGACGAGCCGGGGGCAATGGAACAGCACCCAAATCACGGCTCGGCCGGCGCCGGCGGCGGAGGCTGCGGTCCCAGCGCCTGCCGGAGCTGCGCCAGCCGCATTTCCAGATCCGGCCGCCACGGCGCGTCGGCGGGGCTGCGCGCGAGAAGCTGGCTCCACACCGCCTCGGCGCCTTTCAGGTCGCCGCCCTGCGCGAGCGCGAGTCCCGCGAAAAAGGGCGGCGCGGGGTGCGACGGATCGCGCCGCGCCGCCTCGTCGAACGCCAGCGCCGCGGCGGGCGACATCATCCCGCCGCTATGCACGGCGAGCGCGTTGCCGAGCGCGACCCACAGGTCGACATTGTCGGGATATTTCTCCAGCCCCTTTTCGAGCGTCTTGGCCGCAAGCTCGGTCTTGCCCGTGCGAGCGAAACCGTCGGACATGCCGAGCCACTGCGCCGCCGGGCCGAAGCGGTCGGCCATCCCCTGCCGCTGGTCGGTAATCGCCTCGCCGAACCCCTCGGGCTCCTCCGCCGCCGCGACCGGCTTGCCGGGGAGCGACGGGCTTCCCTCGAGCGCATAGCCGGCGAGCCCAAGCATCACCGCTGCGCCCGCAAGCGGCCGCGCCGCCGCGGGCAGCTTGCCGAGCCACAGCATGCCGCCGATGGTCAGCGCCGCGGCGAGCATGATCCACAGCCAGATCATGCGCCGCCCTCTTCTTCGCTTTCGCCGCGGCGGAAGCGGCCGAAGGCGAGCCAGCCGCCGAGCGCGAGGAAGGCGAGCGGCCCGAGCCAGAGTAGCGCTGTCGCGCTGTCGAACGGCGGATCGTAACTCACCCAGTTGCCATAGCGCGCGACGAGCCATTTCTTGATCCCGGCGGGGCTTTCGCCCGCGGCGATCTTGCTCCGCACTTCGTGCCGCATGTCGCCGGCAAGCGGCGCATCGGAATCGGCGATCGACTGGCCCTGACAGACGAGGCAGCGAAGTTCCTCCATCAGCGCTTTCGCCCGCGCTTCCTTCGCGGGGTCGTTGAGCTGCTGATAGGCATAGGGCGCGGGCGGCAGCCGGTCCTGCGCGGCGATGGGCGATGCCAACGTGCCGAGAAGGCAAAGCATGGCGAGCCGCAGCCTCACTTCATCGCCTCGAGCTTCGCGACGATTTCGGGCACCTGATCGGCGAGGATCACACCCTGGATCTGTTCGCGGATGATGCCCTTGCCGTCGATCAGGAAGGTTTCGGGGACCCCCGACGAACCCAGCGCAATCTGGACGCTCGACTGCATGTCCGATCCGATGCGATCGAACGGATTGCCGAATTCATTGAGGAAAGCCGCGACGTCCTCGGGCCGGTCGCGGATCGCGATGCCGTCGATCGGTACGCCGGCTGCCTTCAGCGCCTCGAGCTGCGGCGCCTCGGCGCGGCACGGGATGCACCAGCTGGCAAAGACGTTGACCAGCCGCGGCCGGCCGTCGGCAAGCTGGCTGCTCTTGAGGCCCTCGACCCCCGCCGTCGCCGGCGGCAGGTCGAACAGCGGCATCGGCTTGTCGATCCATTGCGACTGGATCAGCGTCTCGGCGGGCGTCACCAGCCGATAGATGAAGGCGCCGAACAGCAGCCCCATGATCGCCAGCGGCACGAACAGGACCCAGCGGTTCTTCATGGCGCAAATCGCTCCTTGGCGGTGAACACAGATATGACGCGTTCGAGGCGGCGAAATGGCGAAGATATCGGCTTCGGGTGGCCGCCGCAGATGGTGGTTCCATCTGCAAGGCCGCGCGGAGCCGAGATCGAAGCCATTTCGCCGTCCCTTCGGGATTTGACCGATTTTGTCCATGGCCGCGTCGGCGCGCCTTGGAATATATTCATATGCCTACGCCTCGCCTCCTAGCCCTGAACAAAATCGCTTCAAACCTCGAACGCGTCATATCTGTGTTCACCGCCACACCTTGCGGGTGCGGCGCGTGCGCCAGATCGCCAGCAACTGCGCGCGCCCGAGCATCGACAGCGCTGCGCCCACGGCGATCAGCGCGCCGCCGAGCCAGATCCACCACACCAGCGGCTTCCACCACAGGCGGAGCTGGTATCGGTCGGCGGTCCCGTCATCGCTCGGCACCGGCTGGCCGAGCACGGCGTAGAGCTGGCCGCCCGGCCGCGTCAGCAGCGCCGCCTCGTTGGTTTCGGTCGGCGCGGTCCCCATCAGCCCGGGGAAGGTTCGCGCCTCGGGCCGCAGCATGAAGCTTTGCCCCGACGGCGTCGTCGCGACCAGCGTGCCCTCGATCGCGGTATAGTTTGGCCCGGCGATCGGTTTTACCCCGACGAATTTCACCACGAAATCGTCGACCTTCACCACATCGCCCGGCGCCGCGGCAACCAGCCGCTCCTTGATGAAGGCGCTTTCGGCGCCCATCCCGGCGAGGCAGACGGCGACGCCGAAATGCGCGATCACCATGCCCCAGGTCGGCAGCGGGGTGCGGCGGAGGTTGCGGCCCCACAGCGGCGCAAGGCTCGCCACCGCAACGACACCCGCCACCGTCATGCCGAGCAGCGGCAATATGCCGACCTTGCCGCCGAACAGGATCAGCGCGAACAGTACCGCCGCCCCGGCGAAGATCGCCAGCGGCAACCGCGACCAGAGTTTCTTGCCGTCGTCCTTGCGCCATGCGAGCAGCGGGCCCGCGACCATGACAAGGCAAAGGATCAGCGCCAGCGGCCCGGCGACGCGGTTGTAATAGGGCGGCCCGACCGAAATCTTCTCGCCCATCGCCTCGGCAACGATCGGGTAGAGGGTGCCAAGCAGGACGAGCGCGAGGATCGTCGTCAGCAACAGATTGTTGATCACCAGCGATCCTTCGCGGCTGAGCAGCGCGAATTTCTTGCCCTCGGCGACGCTCCCGGCGCGCAGCGCGAACAGGGTGAGCGCGCCGCCGATATAAACCGCCATCAGCACGAGCAGGAACGTGCCGCGCTCAGGGTCGACGGCAAAGCTGTGGACGCTGGTCAAGAGCCCCGAGCGGACGATGAAGGTGCCGACCATCGACATCGAGAAACCGATCACCGCGAGCATCACCGTCCAAGCACGCAGCGCATTGCGCGTCGCCGTCACCGCGACTGAATGAAGCAAGGCTGCGCCCGCGAGCCAGGGCACCAGCGAGACATTCTCGACCGGGTCCCAGAACCACCAGCCGCCCCAGCCTAGCTCGTAATAGGCCCAGTAGCTGCCCGCGGTGATGCCGAGGGTCAGGAAAATCCAGCTGCCGAGCACCCACGGGCGCATCGCGCGGGCAAAGGCCGGGCCGATCTCGCGCGTGATCAGCGCGCCGACGGCAAAGCTGAACGCCACCGACAGCCCGACATAACCGACGTAGAGCGTCGGGGGATGAAAGGCGAGACCCGGGTCCTGGAGCAACGGGTTGAGCCCCTGCCCGTCGGGCGGCGCCACCGGCAAGCGTTTGAACGGGTTCGACGAAAAAATGAGGAAGGCGAAGAAACCAAGACTCAGCGCCGCCTGCGCCGCCAGCGTCGCGACCAGCGTATCCTCGCGCAACCGTTTCTCGAAAACCGCGATCAGTGCGCCCGACAAGCCGAGGATCGTCAGCCACAGCAGCATCGACCCTTCGTGGTTGCCCCAGGTGCCGGCGACCTTGAACAGCATTGGTTTCAGGCTGTTGCTGTTGCGCGCCACCAGTTCGACCGACATGTCGGAGCGGACGAACAGCGCGATCAGCAGCGCGAAGGCGACGGCGGTGAGCACGCCCTGCGCCACGCTCGCCGGCCGGACGAGCGCGGCGAGGTCCTTCGGTCCGCCGCGCAGGAACAACGCACCCGCGACCAGCGACAGACAGGCGAGCGCCGCCGCGATCCAGAGCAGGGCAAGACCGAGTTCGGCGATCATGCCTTCGGCGCCGCCTTCATATCCTTGGGCATGTCGCCCATCTGCGGCGGCATATAGCGTTCGTCATGCTTGGCGAGGATGCGGTCGGCGACGAAAGTGCCGTCGCCGCGCATCCGGCCGTCGGCGACCATCCCCGATTCCTCGCTGAACAGGTCGGGGACGATCCCCTTATACTCGACCGGGACCGACGCCTTGCCGTCGGTCGCGACGAAACGGATCGTCAGGCCGTCGGCCTGCCGCGCGATGCTGCCCTTGGCGACCATGCCGCCGAGCCGCATCGCTTCGCCGACCTCGGTCTTGCCGGCCGCGACCTCGACCGGCGTACGAAAATAGGCGGCCTCGTCGCGCAGCGCGCTCGCCGCGAGCACGCCCGCGCCGCCGACGCCGACGAG
The DNA here is from genome assembly GCF_001307295.1 of Sphingopyxis macrogoltabida. Lineage (NCBI taxonomy): Bacteria > Pseudomonadati > Pseudomonadota > Alphaproteobacteria > Sphingomonadales > Sphingopyxidaceae > Sphingopyxis > Sphingopyxis macrogoltabida. The sequence continues at coordinate 2,441,379 of NZ_CP012700.1, forward strand.
CGCGACCAGCGCCAGGATCAGTCGCTGATGCTTCGCCTTCACTTGCGGTCCTTTCGCAGCGCGTCGCTGCGTTTCTCGGCCTTCGTCATCGCGCGCCAGCTCGACCACAGGACCACGCCGGTCAGCAGCGCGGTCAGCGCATAGGCGGCCGCCACATAGGCCCATTGGCCACCCCCGCTGATCACCCCGGTCACGCCCTAGATCCCTCGTCGTCGGCCAGCCGCCGCAGCCGTGCCGCAACGCGGTTGTCGGCGATGATCCGCCGCATCCGCATCAGCACGATGGCCCCGAATAACAGCGAAAAGCCGAACACGGTCAAGCCCAAAGGCCAGAGCAGCGCCCCGTCGATGCTCGATCCGCGAAGCGTGATGCTCGGCCCCTGATGCAGGCTGTTCCACCACACGACGCTGCGATTGATGATCGGGATGTTGATTGCACCGACCAGCGCATAGATGGCGGCGCCACGCGACAGCGTGCCGCCCTGTTTCTGCCCGTCGTCGCCGCTGGTGAGCGCGATGAAGCCCGCATAGAGGAACAGCAGGACGAGCATCGAGGTCATCCGCCCGTCCCATTCCCACCAGGTGCCCCAGGTCGGCTTGCCCCAGATCGATCCGGTGGCAAGACACAGCGCGGTGAACAGCATCCCCGGCACCGCAATCGCGCGCGCCGCGATCCCCGCGAGCGGGTGGCGCCAGACAAGCTGGACCAGCCCGGCGACCGCCAGCGACGTCCAGCCGCCCATGCCGAGCCAGGCCGACGGAACATGGACATACAGTATTCGCGCGGTTTCGCCCTGCTTGTAATCGCCCGGAACCTGCGTCAGCCCCGCCCACGCGCCGCCGAGCAGCAGCAACAAGCCGACTCCCAGCAGCCACGGCGTGAGCGGCCGGGCGATCGCCAGAAAACGGGTCGGATTCGCATAAGCGTGCATCGGTTCGCGTCCTTAGGGGAGCCGGGCTTGACGGTCCAGCAATTTGCCCGGCGCGACCCGGCGCCGCTCTTGTCGCCTGCGTGTGGCGGAGCGTCAAGGCTTTGCCTGCCCTGCTGTCCAGGTCCGGTCGCGAACGACAAATAGCGAATTGAGTCCGCCGTCGGCTGGGAGGCGATGCCGGCGTAAATCATATCCGTCACCCCGGGTTTGACCCGGAACCCGCCTTCCTTCTTTCTACGTCAGATCAAAGAAAAGGCAGGCCCCGGGTCAAGCCCTGGGTGACGACTTAAACAAGCGACAGCTCTCCAGCCCGAAGTCGCCAAAGCTCACCCTTCCGGCCGCGTCCAGATCCAGCTTCCGGTCACCGCTGCCGCGACGACCGGCGCCATCATCCACGGCCAAGGCGCAAAGGCCACGGCAAGGACGATGCTGAAAGCGAAGGCCAGCGTCGCTGCGATCTTGCCCTTGCGGCTGATCGCGCCCTTCTCGCGCCACGCAACGATATGCGGGCCGAAGGCCGGGTGTTCGACCAGCCACGCCTCGAGCCGCGGCGACGATCGCGCGAAACAAAAGGCTGCGAGGATCACGAACGGCACCGTCGGGAGCAGCGGCAGGACGGCGCCGATCGCTCCCAGAGCGAGCGACAGCCAGCCCGCGACGAAATAGAAATGCCGCTTCATCGCGGGGAGGCTTAGCGGAAATCGACGGTCAGACCAGCCAACAATATCGTCATCCCGGCGAAGGCCGGGATCTCACCATCTCGTTCTAAAGTAACGGCGAGATCCCGGCCTTCGCCGGGATGACGAAAATGATTCTCCTCAGGACGCTCAGCCCCGCCCGATCAGCTTCTGCGCCATGCGGTCGGCGACCACCGAAGCCGGCGTCCCGCTCGCCTTGCTCTCGGCCCAGATTTCGGCGAGCCGGCCGGGAATTTGCGCGATCCGGCTTTCGACCTCTTCGCGGCTCCCCTGGCCCAGATATTCGAGCGCGACGTTGATGATGCCGCCCGCGTTGATCACATAGTCGGGGGCGTAGACGATGCCGCGATCGTGAACGCGTTGCCCATCCTGAGCGGTCGCGAGCTGGTTGTTCGCACCGCCCGCCACGATCGGCACGCGCAGCTTTTCAATACTTTGCTCGGTCAAGATCGCGCCGAGCGCGTTGGGGCTCAGCACATCGGCCTCGATCTCCATGATCGCCGCCGAATCGGCCAGATCGGCCCCCAGTTCTTCAGCGAGCGCCTTGGCGCGCGTCAGATTGATGTCGGCGAGGGTCAGCTTCGCACCTTCCGCTGCCAATCGCCGCGCGACGCCGCCGCCGACGCTGCCGACACCCTGGATCGCGACATGCACGCCCTTGGCATCGTCGGTCCCGAGACCTTGTTTGATCGCGGCCTTGATCCCCAGATAGACGCCCAGCGCCGTAAACGGTCCTGGATCGCCGCCGGCATCCGCACCGCTCTCCACCGGCAGGCCGCTGACGTGCTTCGTCTGCTTCGCAATCTGGACCATATCGGCGTCGGTGATCCCGACATCCTCGGCCGTGACATAGGCGCCGCCGAGCGATTCGACCGCGCGGCCGAACGCCGCCAGCAATTCGGGGGTCTTGGCGCCATGTTCGTCGGCAAGGATCACGCCCTTGCCGCCGCCCATCGGCAGACCGGCCATCGCGTTCTTGTAGCTCATGCCGCGCGACAGGCGCAGCGCGTCGGTGATTGCCGCGGCGCGCTGCGGATAATGCCAATAGCGCACGCCGCCGGCGCCGGGGCCGAGGTGCGTCGAATGAACCGCGATGACCGCCGTAAGCCCGCTGGCGCGATCGCGGAACATGTGGACATGCTCATGATCGTCGAAATCGGCGAAATCCCAGACAGCGGACATATTTCATCCTCACGTTAAAAAATTACGTGGAGGCGTAATAATGAAACAGGGGCGACGAGTCACCCCAAAAGCCGCTATGCCTGAAGATAGGAAAAATGGGGCGACCAACGGGGCTCGAACCCGCGACCTCCGGTACCACAAACCGGCGCTCTAACCAACTGAGCTATGGTCGCCACATAAGCGAAGAGAGCCGCACGAAGCAGCCTCGACAGCGCGCGGCGAATAGGCGTGCATCCCCCCGCTCGTCAAGCATTGTTCGCACGCGCTTCCCTGCTAAAACGCGCGCCATGGCTGACAACGAACATGTCGACATGAGCACCTCGGGCGCCGACAGGACCGCGGAGCAGCTCTCCGCCGTGCCCGGCATCCGCCGTGCGCCCACGCCAAAGCTGGAGCAGTTCATGCTCGCGCGCTTTCTCGACGCCGAAACCTGCGCCGCGCTGATCGCGCAGATCGACCGCGACGTCCGTCCCTCGACGATCGCCGACCCGAATGGCGACGACGCATTCCGGACGAGCACGACGTGCGACCTCGACCACCGCGACCCGCTTGTCATCGCGGTGAACAACCGCCTCCACGAGCTGACCGGCATCCCGCTCGAATATGGCGAACCGATGCAGGGGCAGCGCTATGATGTCGGGCAGGAGTTCAAGGCGCACACCGACTATTTCGACCCGCACGGTAGCGACTGGGAAACCTATTGCGCGATTCCGGGCCAGCGGAGCTGGACGCTGATGATCTATCTCAACGAACCCGCGGCGGGCGGCGCGACGCGTTTCCTCGCCAACGGCAAGATGCATCAGCCGGAAACGGGCAAGCTGCTCGCGTGGAACAATGTCCGCACCGACGGCACTGCCAACCCCGACACGCTCCACCACGGGATGAAGGTGCGCAAGGGACGCAAATATATCATCACCAAATGGTTCCGCGAACGGCCGTGGCCGTGGGCGGAGGGGGAACTGGGGTAGGCCAGCTATAAAATCCGCTCGCATCGAGCGAAGTCGAGATGCCAATCGGCAGTTACACCCTCACGGTGTCTCGACTTCGCTCGACACGAACGGAATTGGTCGGTCCTTACCGCACCAGCCGGTACTGGAAACTCAGCGTCAGCGTATTCGACACCTGGCCCGGCTCGACCGGAGTCGCCTTGGCGTCCATGGCCTGCAGGCGCACCATGGGCGGCATCGGCGGCGGCGGGCTGGCAAAGCTGCCGCCCTCGCTGATCGAGACCAGCTCGACGCCGCGGAAACCGGCAAGCCGCGCATAGTCGGCGGCCTTCGCCTCGGCTTCCTTGATCGCGGTGCCGCGCGCGCCAACGAGCTGCGCATCGGCATCCTTCATCCCGAACCACGGCCCCTCAATGTTGGTGCCCCCGGCGGCAACCAGCGCATCGAGCAGCGGGCCGATATCCTCGATTTTCGGCGTCGTCGCGCGAACGCTGTTCGACACCTGATAGCCGAGGAAGCGCGGCGGCTGGCCGGGGGTCTGATTGTTATAGTCATATTGCGGCGACAGGTTGATGCCGCTCGTCTGGATATCCTCGGTCTTGATTCCGCGCGCCTTGGCGGCGGCGATCAGCTTGTCCATCGCGGCGGCATTCTGACGCATCGCCTCGACCGCGGTCGGCGCGGTCGTCGTCACCCCGGCACCGACGGTCGCCTGATCGGGACGCGAACGTACTTCCTCGCTGACCGAAAAGCTCAGGATCGGTCCCTGCGTCGTCGCTGCGGTCACCGTCGAACCTCCTTGCTGTGCGAGCGCGGGCGTCGCCGCCATCAGCGCCAGTCCGGATGCCATAACGGCGAACATTTGCTTCGTCATTTCATTCTCCTGTGAACCGGGGTTCCGGCCATGTCCGATCGTCACCCCGTAACGCAGACGGAGTGGACCCGTTCCTGCCTTTGTACGCGGCGCGCTTGCATGATGCTGAACGTATCGGTAGCGCGCCGTTCATATGGATCAGGGTCTGCTTCTTGCGCGTCGGAGGTTTGAAGCGATTTCGTTCAGGGCGAGGAAGCGGGACGCAGGCATATGACTATATTCCAAGGCTCGCTGACGCGGCCATGGACGAAATCGATCAAATCCCGCAGGGACGTCGAAATGGCTTCGGTCTCGGCTCCATGCGCCCTTGCAGATGGAACCACCATCCGCGGCGGTCGCACGAAGTCGATACCTTCGCCATTTCGACGCCTCGAACGTGCAAGAAGCAGACCCTGATCCAATGGCAGCTCCCATTCTTTCATATGAAGGCCTAGGCCTTGTGCAGGGCAGCGGCTGGCTGTTCCAGGATCTCGACATCTATGTCGGCGAGCGCGACCGGCTGGCGCTCATCGGTCGCAACGGCGCCGGCAAGACGACGCTGCTCAAATTGCTCGCAGGGCGCATCGATCCCGACAAGGGCAAGCGCACGATCGTCCCCGGCACCCATGTCGTGATGCTCGAACAGGAGCCCGATTTCCGGCCGTTCGCGACGCTGATGGATTTCGCCGTCGCGGCGCCCAATGCACCCGAAGCCTTCGAAGTCGCCGCCATCGCCGACCAGCTCGGTATCGACATGTCGCGCACCGCCGCTAGCGCCTCGGGCGGCGAGCGGCGCCGCGCCGCGCTGGCCCGGGCATTGGCGCAGAACCCCGACGTGCTGCTGCTCGACGAGCCGACCAACCACCTCGACCTCGCGGCGATCGACTGGCTCGAAAGCTGGCTCGCGCGCTACACCGGCGCCTTCGTCGCGATCAGCCACGACCGCACCTTCCTGACCCGGCTCACGCGCCAGACCCTGTGGCTCGACCGCGGCAGCATCCGCCGCAAGGAAATCGGCTTCGGCGGCTTCGAGGAGTGGAGCGATGCGGTCGCCGCCGAGGAAGCGCGCGCCGCCCAGAAGCTCGATTCGAAGCTGCGGCTCGAGGCGCACTGGCTCGAACGCGGCGTCACCGCGCGGCGCAAGCGCAATCAGGGGCGCCTCGAAAAGCTGAAGGAAATGCGCGCGACGCGGGCGGCAATGATCGGCGGTCCCGGCGTCGCCAAGCTGGGCCTTGCCAACGACGATGTGCGCTCGAAATCGGTGATCGTCGCCGAAAATGTCTCGAAGAGCTTCGGCGACCGGTCGATCATCAGGAATTTCGACTTCCGCGTCCAGCGCGGCGACCGCATCGGCATCGTCGGCGCCAATGGCGCGGGCAAGTCGACGCTGCTCAAGCTGCTGACCGGCGAGATCGCGCCCGACAGCGGCAGCATCACGCTTGCCCCGACGCTCGACGGTATCGTCATCGACCAGCAGCGCAGCCTGCTTTCGCCCGAAAAGCGCGTCCGCGACGTGCTCGCCGACGGCGGCGACTGGGTCGAGGTGCGCGGCGTCAAGAAGCATATCCAGGGCTATCTCAAGGAATTTCTCTTCGACCCCGGCGTTGTCGAGGCAAGCGTCGGCGCGCTATCGGGCGGCGAACGCTCGCGACTCCTCCTCGCGCGCGAATTCGCCCGCGAATCGAACCTGCTCGTCCTCGACGAGCCGACCAACGATCTCGACCTCGAAACGCTCGACCTGTTGCAGGAAGTCATCGCCGACTATGCCGGCACCGTGCTGCTCGTCAGCCACGACCGCGATTTCCTCGACCGCACCGTAACGGTGACGCTCGGCCTCGACGGATCGGGCAAGGTCGATATCGTCGCCGGCGGCTATGCCGACTGGGAAGCGAAGCGCGTGAAACCCAATAGCGCCAAAACCAAGGCCGCGACCGCCGCACCGCCGCCCCCGCCAACCGCGCGCAAGAAGCTCAGCTACAAGGACCAGCGCGACTACGACCTGCTCCCCGGTCGGATCGAGGCGATCGAGAAGGAAATGGCGGGGATCGAAGCCGAGCTTTCCGATGGCACCCTCTTCACCCGCGACAATGCGCGCTTCACGGCGCTCACCGCGAAGCTCGACGCTTTGCGCACAGAAAAGGCTGCGGCCGAAGATCGCTGGCTCGCGCTCGCTGAAGAGGTCGAAGCACTGGGATAAGCAAAGCTGCGGACGGCTTCGGGGTGGGGAGCGGACGTTCGAGCAAACTCCGGCCCTCCCCTTCAGGGGAGGGCAGCGAGACTTGGCAGCTTGCTGCCTAGTCGCAGTGGGTGGGGTCGATCGGCCTTGCGCGAGGCCGATCGACCCCGCTACCGGTCGACACCCCGCCAATATCGTCACCCCGTCCCGTAAAACCGCGCCAGCCGGTCGAGCGCCAGTCCCAGCACCAGCTTGCCCGACCGCGCCGGCCAGCCCAGCCCCTTTTCGGCGCACCCGATCCCCTCGCCGGCGCAGATCACCCGCCAGCAAATGTCGGCCAGCCCCGGCCCCGCCGTATCGAGCGCCGCATGAAAGCGCCGGCGGGCATCGATCCGCGCCAGCGAGGCATCCGCCGCGCGGGCGCCGCCGCGACTCTTGCCCGGCGGCGCGGCGTCCCAGCGCATCGTGACCCGCGCCGCCAGTCCCGCGCGCTCATAATCGGCGCGCAGCCGTTCACCCGCGCGCAGTTGCGCATCGGTCAGATGCCCGCGCGATGCGAGCCAGGCGATCGGGCTTTCGGCGACATTCACCGTCACGTGGCGCATCACCTGCGGCCCTGCCTTTCCCGGGTCGATCCGGTCGTCGGGGTGAAGGCGGGTTTCGAGGCGGCCTGTCGGCATGCGATTCTCCTTTGGCTTGCACGCCGGGCTTGACATTGGGATATTTTGTAGGAAAGAAGAAACCGATTTGGTTATATGGAAGTTCGCCATGATCAACAGCATCCGCGCCGTCCGCCGGGCCAAGGGCCTCACATTGGAGGAAGTGGGCGCGCGCTGCGACCCGCCGACGACCGCGCAGACGATCGGCCGCCTTGAAACGGGAACGCGTACCCTGTCGCTCGGCTGGATGAACCGCATCGCCAAGGCGCTTGGTGTCGAAGCCGCCGAACTCGTGCAATTGCCGCAGGACACGCAGCTTACGATCACCGCGCTGCTCGGCACCGAGGGCGCGCAAGCGCCGACGCGCGTCGAGCAGGCGCTGACCGCGCGGCCGGGGGAGGATATGGTCGCCGTCCGGGTCACCTCGTCGATCGGCGACTATCGTTCGGGGGATGAAATCTGGTGCCGGCGGATCGAGGGCGACTGGGCCCATGCCCTCAACCGCGACCTGCTCGTGCCCCGCCCCGCCGGCCGCTTCTTCTTCGCGCGGCTGCTCAACGTCGACGGTGAAAAGCTGCATCTGCTGCCGCTCGGCACCGGCCAGCGGCAACAGGTGGTAAGCAACCCGCCGTGGGCGGCGGTCGCGGTCCGGCTGATCCGCACGCTGTGAGAGCGCTTCCTGACGAACGGGTCGCAGGCTCGCCATGACACCCTTACGCGTCCTGTCCATCGCGACGCTCTTCCCCGACGCCGCGCGCCCCAATTTCGGGTTGTTCGTCGAGAAGAGCCTGCGTGCGCTAGCAGCGCAGCCGGAGATCGATTTGACGGTCGTCGCCCCGGTCGGGCTGCCGCCCTTCCCGCTGTCGCTCCACCCCCGTTACCGCACGTTGCGCACGCTGCCGCGCCGCGAGGATCGGCACGGCCTCACCGTCCACCGCCCGCGCTTCCGCCTCCTGCCGCGGATCGGCGCCCGCTTCAATCCCGCCGCGATCGCGCGCGCCGTGATGCCGATCGCGCGCGCGGACCGTTTCGACGTCGTCGATGCGCAATTTTTCTATCCCGACGGCCCCGCCGCGATGCGCGTTGCGGACGCGCTCGGTCTCCCCTTCTCGATCAAGGCGCGCGGCGCCGACATCAGCCATTTCGGCCATGATCCCGCCACCACGCCGCAACTGCTCGCCGCCGCGGATCGCGCAGCGGGTCTGCTCGCGGTGTCGGACGCGATGCGGCGCGACATGGCGGCGATCGGCATCGATCGGGCGAAGATCGCGGTCCATTATACCGGCATCGATGCCGCGCGCTTCCACCCCGGCGACCGCACCGCCGCCCGCGCTGCGCTCGGCATCGGCGCCGAACGCGCGATCCTGACCGTCGGCGCGCTGATCCCGCGCAAGGGGCAGGCGCTGGTGATCGAGGCGCTGCCCGCGCTGCCCACTGTCCATTACTGGCTCGCGGGCGCGGGCGAGGAAGAAGCAAGCTACCGAGCGCTGGCTGCGCGTCTCGGCGTCGCGCAGCGGGTCCGTTTCATGGGACCGATCGCCAATGCCGAATTGCCGCAGCTTTACCGTGCCGCCGATGCGGTGGTCATGCCGTCGGTCAGCGAAGGCCTGGCCAATGCGTGGGTCGAAGCGCTCGCCTGCGGCACGCCGATCGTGATCAGCGACGCCGGCGGCGCCGCGGAACTGGTCACGTCTCCGGTCGCAGGACGCATTGTCGAGCGCACCCCGCCGGCGATTGCGACCGCCGTACAGAGCATCCTTGCCGCGCCGCCATCACCGGCCGATGTCGCGGCGAGCTTGGGCGGCCGTTTCGACTGGGACCGCAACGGCCGCGAACTGGCGGAGCATCTCCGCCGGCTCGCCGCCCGTTAGACGACCGCGCCGTCGTCCTTGCGTTCGATGCGTTCGCCGCCTTCGATCCCGGCGCTGGTCCGCGGCACGAAGCTGCCCGGACCGACCTTCAGCCACACGAGCACCGGGGTCGACATCAACACCGAGGAATAGCCGCCGATGAACACGCCGAACAGCATCGCGGCGGTGAAGCCGAAAATCACGTCGGGGCCGAAAATCAGCAGCATGCCGAGCGCGAGCACCATCGCGACGGTGGTCATTACCGTGCGCGACAGCGTCTCGTTGATGCTGAGGTTGAGCAGCGGGATGATTTCCATCTTGCGGTATTTTTTCAGATTCTCGCGAATCCGGTCATAGACGACGATGGTATCGTTGAGCGAATAGCCGACGATGGTCAGCAGCGCCGCGACGCTGTTGAGGTCGAACTGCATCTGCGTCACCGCGAACAGCCCGAAGGTCAGCGACACCTCATGGAAGAGGCGGCCGAGCGCGCCGACGCCGAACTGCCATTCGAAGCGGATCCAGATGTAGATCGAAATGCCGATGATCGCGAGACCGAGGCTGAGCGCGCCGGTCCGGATCAGTTCTTCCGACACCTTGCCCGACACGGTTTCGACCGAGCCGGTCTTGGCGGTCGGAAAGGCTTTCTGGATGCCGGCGACGAGTTGCTGCCCCGCGCGTTCGGCGACCGTCTTGTCGCCTTCGGGCAGCGCGGTGCGGATCGATACCGCCTTGTCCGACCCGAATTGCTGGATCGTCGCTTCGCCGAGGCCGATCTGACCGACCTTTTCGCGAATTTCGTCGATCGGCGGCATTTCCTGCGTGAATTCGACGCGCACCGACTGGCCGCCGACGAAATCGACGCCGAAGTTCAGGCCCTTCACCGCCACGAGCGCGATCGACACCGCGACGAGGAAGAAGCTCATGAACGAGGCGAACTTTCGCCAGCGCAGAAAGTCGATGTTGGTGTTGTCGGGGACGAGTTTCAGCAAGCGCATGATATCGCCTTCCTCAAATATTGATCGACGTCGGACGCTTGGTCCGCAGCCAGTGGGCGACGAACATGCGCGTGACGGTGACGGCGGTGAAGACGCTGGTGACGATGCCGATGGTCAGCACGACCGCGAAGCCCTTGATCGGGCCCGACCCGAACCAGAACATCAGCGATGCCGCGATAACGTTGGTGACGTTGGCGTCGAAAATCGCGCGGCTGGCCTCGGAATAGCCGAGCTCGACCGCCTGGAACACCTTGCGCCCGCGCGCGAGTTCTTCGCGTATTCGTTCGTTGATCAGCACGTTCGCGTCGACCGCGGCGCCGATCGTCAGCACGAAACCTGCGATACCCGGCAATGTCAGCGTTGCGTTGAAGGCCGCCATGATCGCGATGATCAGGAAGACGTTGAAGACCAGACCGATGCACGCATAGACGCCGAAGCGGCCGTAGACGACGAGCATCAGCGTCAGCACTGAAACGGTCGCAATGATCCCTGCGATCGCGCCCTTGCGGATCGAGTCGGCGCCGAGTTCGGGGGTAACGGTGCGTTCCTCGACCACCGCCATCTTCACCGGCAGCGCGCCCGAGCGCAGCGAGATCGCCAGCGCGTTGGCACTCGCGACGCTGAAGCTGCCCGAAATCTGGGCGCTGCCGCCAAGGATCGGCTCGTTGATCGACGGGGCCGACAGCACCTTGCCGTCGAGCACCATCGCGAATCTTTTGCCGACGCTCTGCGCCGTAACCTTCGCGAAGGTGTTCGATCCGCCCGAATCGAAGCGGATCGACACGACCGGCTGGTTCGACTGCGGGTCATAGCTCTGCTTGGCGTCGATCAGCTGTTCGCCGCTGATCATCACCTGCCGGCGCAGCACCTCGAATGCGGCGCCATTGCCTTCGCCTTCGGCATAGGGGACGATTTCGCTGCCCACCGGCACGCGGCCGGCGGCGGCCTCGTTCGGGTCGGCGTTGGCGTCGACCATACGGAATTCGAGGCGCGCGGTCTTGCCGATCAATTCCTTCAGCGCCGCGGGGTCCTGCAGCCCCGGCACCTGGACGACGATGCGGTCGTTGCCCTGGCGGATGATCGTGGGCTCGCGCGTGCCGAGCGCGTTGACGCGGCGGTCGATGATGTCGCGCGCCGTATCCATCGCATGCGCGATCGCCTGTGTCTGTCCCGCGCTCGTCGGTGTCAGCACGATCCGCGTCGTATCGACGATGTTGATGCTCCAGTCGCGCTGCCCGGTCAGCCCCGCGCCCTGCGTCTCGTTGAACAGCCGGTCGCGCGCGTCGTCGAGCTGCGCCTGATCACGAACGAGGAAGCTGATCTGGTTGCTCGCGACGCGCAGTTCGCCGATCGCGATATCGTCGTCGGGACCGCGTTCGCCGCGCATTGCGGCGCGCACCGTCTTTTCCATATTCGCAAGCTGCGTCTTGCGCAGGTCGGCAATGTCGGCTTCGAGCAGCAGGTGGCTGCCGCCGGCAAGGTCGAGGCCCAGATTGACCTTCGTCTGCGCGATCGACGGCAGGCTGTTGAAGGTCTTTTCCGGCACGAAGCTGGGAATCGAAAACAGGATACCGAGCAGCAGGATGATGCTGATGCCGATGGTCTTCCAGCGCGGGAAATCTAGCATGGGGTCGATCCGATGGCCTGGGCCGGCCCGCCGCAGCGAGCCGCGCCGCGTCAGTCGTTGGCGGGCTTGCCGCCGGGCTGGAGAACGTCGGCGAGGGTCGATTTCACGACCTTGATCTTCACGCCCTGTGCGATTTCGACATCGGCGAAATCATCGTCGACGCGCGTCACCTTGCCGACGATGCCGCCGCCGGTCACGACCTGATCGCGCGGCTTGACCGCCGCGACCTTGGCGCGATGTTCCTTTGCGCGCTGCTGCTGCGGGCGGATCAGGAAGAACCAGAAAACGACAAAGATCAGCAGATAGGGCACCAGCATGAGCAAACCGGCGGCCCCGCCGCCCGATCCGGCCGCTTGGGTCAGAAGCAATTGCGTCGACATGAATGAAAGACTTTCCGTTCGATACGCCGCCGTCCCCCACGGAACGGCCACGCAAGAATATGGCGGGGCGCCTATCACGCAGGGGGCCCGCACGCAACCGTCGCTGCGCCCTCCCCCGACGGCAAGCGTCCTGCAAATGGGGACTGCGGGGCGAAGGTCAAGGCTCGATAGCAAAGTGTACCACGCCCGCGCTTCCGCTTCGACTTTGCTCAGGAGAGCCTTGCATCGCCCGCGAAGCCGCGCTAGGGGCCTCGCCTGCCCAACAGGGCCGGTCGGGACGTAGCGCAGCCTGGTAGCGCATCACACTGGGGGTGTGGGGGTCGGAGGTTCGAATCCTCTCGTCCCGACCAATTTTCCACCGCCGCCCCGTGCGGTCCTACCGCACAAGCGTGATGCGCCGCGCGGCATTTCGCGGAAAGCGGCGCACGATGCAGACAAGCGTGCTGATCGTCATCGCGGCCTTTGCAACCTCCATTCTCTCGGGCATTTTCGGCATGGCGGGCGGCCTGCTGCTGATGGGCCTGCTCGCGTGGCTGCTCCCTGCGGCCACCGCGCTGGCATTGCACGGTGTCATCCAGTTCGCGTCGAATCTCTGGCGCGCGACCCTGCATCGTCGGCATGTCGTGTGGCCGGTGCTGCTGTGGTTCGCGCTCGGTTCGGTGGGTGCGATCGCGCTCTTCTCGCTGCTGATCTTCGCCCCGACGAAATTTTACGTGTTCCTCGGCCTCGGGCTGATGCCGATTCTCGTCTGGCTGCCCGAACGCTGGCTGCGCCTCGACGCGGCGCGGCCCGCGCATGCAGTCGGCGGCGGCTTCGTCTCGACAGGGCTGGCGCTGGTGTCGGGCGTATCGGGGCCGGTCACCGACCTGCTCTTCATCCATTCGCGGCTGAACCGGCATCAGGTGGTGGCGACCAAGGCGGTGATGCAGGCGATCGGCCATGCGTCGAAGATCGTCGTTTATGGCGGCGTGCTGCTGAGCGCTGCGGCGCGGGATGCGATCGCGCTGCCCGCCATGGCGATCGCGATCGCGGCATCGATGGCCGGTATCATGGTGGGCGGCATACTGCTCGACCGGATCAGCGAGGCGCAATTCCGGTTCGTCCGCCGATGGCTGGTAACGCTGATCGGCGCGTCATTTCTTCTGCAGGCGGCGCGGATCGCCCTCGTCTGACGGGAAAACGGGGCGGCCTTATCCGCCGCCCCGCCCGCTCATTCGCTTTCCGACGGCGGCGGCGATGCGCGCGAGTCGCGGATCGCCTGGATCTCGCCCTTGTCGATCGCGCCGTCGCCATTGGTATCGATATGCTTGATGAAGCTGTCGATCTTTTCGGGTGCCGCCAGCGACGGATCGCCCTTCTCCTTCGCGCGCATCTCGGCCATCTTGGTGACTTCGGCCTTGTCGAGCTTGCCGTCACCGTTGGTGTCGATCGCCGCAAACATCCGGCCGTTATCGTCCTGCGGCTGCGCCGCGGCAGCGGCCGGAAGGGCCAAGCCGAGCGAAGCGGCGATGATCGTCAGTTTCTTCATGCAAAATCCTCTGGTCAGATCGGCAAAGCTGCCGGGATGCCCCGCCGCCGACATGCCAGTTCACGCGCCGCAAGGCCATGCGGGCGCCGCTCGGTTCGTCACGGTTTCAGCACGACCTTGCCCACCACCTCGCGCCGTTCGAGCATCGCAAAGCCCTCGCGCCAATCGGCGAGGTCAAGCGCGGCGTGCACGTGCGGGCGGATTTTCCCCGCCGCCGCGAGCGCGTCGATCGCCGCGAGATTTTCGGCGCCGCGGTCGGGAAAGCGGCGCCCATATTCGCCCGCGCGCACCCCGACGACCGAGAATCCCTTGATCAGCGGCATGTTCACCGACACCTCGGGTATGCGCCCCGACGCAAAGCCGACCACCAACAGCCTGCCGCCGAACGCGATGCAGCGCGTCGATTCGTCGAACACGTCGCCGCCGACCGGATCGAAGATCACGTCGGCGCCGCGTCCGCCGGTCAGGTCCTTGACCGTTTCGCGAAAGCCCGGCGCCGCGTCGATTACGGCTTCGGGAGCGTATAGTTCGGCCAGCGCGGCGCGTTTCCCGGCGCTGCTTGCCGCGGCGATCACCCGCGCCCCCAGCGTCCGCGCCAGATCGACCGTTGCGAGCCCGACCCCGCCCGCCGCGCCATGGACCAGCACCCACTCACCCGGCTCGACCCGCGCGCAGCGGACCAATGCAACCCAGGCGGTGAGATAGGCGGCCGGATAGGCAGCCGCTTCCTCCCAGCCCAGCGCCGCGGGCTTGCGGCGCAACGCGCCCGCCGGAACGATGCAATATTCGGCCATCGCACCAAAGCGGTTGCCGCCAACCACCGCATCGCCGGCGCGCCATCCCGTCACGCCCGGACCGATCGCATCGACCTCGCCGGAAAATTCGAGCCCCGAGACGAAGGGCAATTCGGGTTTGAGCTGATAGGCGCCGCGGGTCATCAGCAGGTCGGGGAAATTCACCGCCGCCGCGCCCACCCGCACCCGCACTTCGCCCGGGCCGGGCTCGGGCACCGGCAGATCGACCAGCCCGGCGCCGGCATGATCGGGGAGCAATTCACGCACCTGCAGCGCCCGCATCGGCAAAAATCCTTTCCTACAATATTCCAATATGGTTCGTTTTATTTTCTCAAGCGAACCACAGGAGCGAATCATGCCGAAAGCCTACCCTTCGACCTCCGACGTAGACACGCTGGTCGATGCCGTCATCGACCGCGAAGGCCGATATGTAAACCACCCCGCCGATCGCGGCGGCCCGACCTGCTGGGGGATTACCGAAGCGGTCGCACGCGCGCAGGGTTATGACGGGGCGATGCGCGACCTTCCCCGCGCGGAGGCGGTATCGATCTATCGCCGCCTCTATTGGCTGCGCCCCGGCTTCGACCGGGTCGCGCTGCGCGCGCCGAAGATCGCCGCCGAACTGTTCGATACCGGGGTCAACATGGGGACCGGCACCGCGGCCGGCTTTCTCCAGCGCGCGCTCAACGCACTCAACCGGGCCGCGCGCGACTATCCCGACATCGCGGTCGACCGCGATGTCGGCCCGCGCACCCTGGCGGCGCTCGACGGCTTCCTGAAGGCGCGCGGCAAAGGCGGCGAGACGGTGCTCCTCCGCGCGATGGAGGCGCTGCAGGGCGAACGCTACATCGCGCTCGCCGAACGGCGCCCGAGCCAGGAAGCCTTTCTCTACGGCTGGCTGGCGAACCGCATCGGCGACGCAAGCCACTGATTAATAACACCACCCGGTGGCAAGTTTGACAAGTTAAGGATGAAAGGAACGCCAGAAAATGAGCATCATCGAAGGCCTGATCGGCCCCATCGCCACGCTGATCGACAAGATCATTCCCGACCCCGACGCCCGCGACCGCGCCAAGCTCGAGTTGCTCAAGCTGGAGGGCAGTCAGGAAATGGAAGCGATCCGCACCCGGATGACCGCGATCGTTGCCGAAGCGGGCAGCGCCGACCCGTGGACCAGCCGCGCGCGGCCGAGCTTCCTCTATGTGATGTACGCGCTTTTGCTGTGGGCGATTCCGATGGGCCTGATCGCCGCCGCGCGCCCCGAAATGGCGAAAGGCATCGCCGAGGGCATGAACACCTATCTCGCGGGCATTCCGGAACCGCTCTACGCGCTCTTCGGCACCGGCTATCTGGGCTACACCGCCGCTAGGGCGTGGGGGAAGGCAAAGGGGGTCGAAGGCTGATTCCGTGGCCGAAACAAAAAGCTATGTGCACCCGCGAAGGTGGGTGCCCAGAGGGGCCAACACTACAATGGCGTTGTATCGCTCTGGGTCCCCGCCTTCGCGGAGACACAGGAATCAACCCTCAACCTCCGCCGCAAGATTCGCCAGCGACGAGTTCAGCCCCGCCTCATGATCCTTCGCCGAAATGCCCGGCGGGACATGATGCGCATCGATCGTCACCAGCGTCCCGCCGCTTTTCCGCGACAGATACCAGTGCATCGCCATCGTACCCGAAAAGCGCGGATCGTCGGATTCGAATTCGACTTCCCAGACGATCAACCGGCCGTCGTCGAGCACCGGGATATGGACTTCGACCACATCGCTGTCGTCGTCGCTCTTGGTCTCGACATCGGGGTCGTCGAAGGTCAATCGCAGCCTGAAGCCGCCGCCCTCGCTGAGGTCGCAATGCTCGAATTCGCCGGTAGCGTCCTCGGGCGGCAGCCAGCGCGCGAGCTTGTCGGCGCTGGTGAAGGCCGCGAAGACATCGACCAGCGGCGCGTTGATCAGCCTCTCGGCATGATCGGTGCGCCGCGTCTTCTTGCTCTGTTTCAAGCCAGCGCCGCTTTGACCGCGGCGACCGCGGCATCGGCCGCACCGCCATCGGGACCGCCGCCCTGCGCCATGTCGGGACGGCCGCCGCCGCCCTGCCCGCCGAGCGCCGCGACCGCCGCCTTGACCAGGTCGACGGCGCTATGCTTGCCGGTGGTGTCGTCGGTGACACCGACCGCGACCGAAGCACGCCCGTCGTTCACCGCGACAAGCATCGCGACGCCGCTGCCGACCTGCTTCTTGAGCCCGTCAACGGTGCCGCGCAATTCCTTGGGATCGAGCCCGTCGACGACCTGCGCGAGGAAGGCGGTGTCGCCGACCTTTTCGATCGCCGGACCGGCAGCCGCGCCGCCACCACCGCCGGAGCCGCCAAGCGCCAGCGCCTTCTTCGCATCGGCAAGCTCGCGCTCGGCCTTCTTGAGCTGCTCGGCCAGCGCCGCGACGCGCGCCGGAACCTCGTCGGGCGAGGTCTTGAGCGCCGCCGCTGCCGCCTTCAGCGCTTCGTCACGGCCGTTCAGCCAGGCGCGCGCCGCTTCGCCGGTCAGCGCTTCGATGCGCCGCACCCCCGACGAGACCGCGCTTTCGCTGACGATCTTGAACAGGGCGATATCGCCAAGCGCACGGACGTGCGTGCCGCCGCAAAGTTCGACCGAATAATGCTGATCGTCGGCCTTCCCCATGCTGAGCACGCGAACCTCGTCGCCATATTTCTCACCGAACAGCGCCATCGCACCCGCCGCGATCGCATCGTCGGGCGTCATCAGCCGCGTCGACACGGCTTCGTTGGCGCGGATCTGCGCGTTCACATCGGCTTCGACCAGGGCAATCTCTTCGGCGGTCAGCGCCTTGGGATGCGAGAAGTCGAAGCGGAAGCGGTCCTCGGCGACAAGGCTGCCCTTTTGCGTCACATGTCCGCCGAGCCGGTTGCGCAATGCCGCGTGCAGCAGGTGCGTCGCGCTGTGGTTGGCACGAATACGGTCGCGGCGCTCGGCATCGACGGTGAGTTGCACCGTATCGCCCACCTTCAGCGTCCCGGCCTCCAGCTTTGCCTGATGCGTGTGCAGGCGGCCGAGCGGCTTGCCCGTGTCGCTGACCGAAGCCTTGGCGCCTTCCAGCGTCGCGATCCTGCCCGCGTCGCCCATCTGGCCGCCGCTTTCGCCATAAAAAGGCGTCTGGTTGGTCAGCACGACGACCTCGTCGCCCGCCTTCGCCTCCTCGACCGGCTTGCCGTCCTTGACCAGCCCAATCACCGTCGCCTCGCCGACGGTCGATCCGTAGCCGGTAAATTCGGTGCTGCCGTTGGTCTCGGCAAGGTCGAACCAGATTTCGTCCGACGCCTTTTCGCCGCTGCCCTTCCACGCCGCGCGCGCTGCCGCCTTCTGCTGCGCCATCGCGGCATCGAAACCCGCACGGTCGACCGCGATGTCGTTGGCGCGCAGCGCGTCCTCGGTCAGGTCGTAAGGGAAGCCATAGGTGTCGTAGAGCTTGAACGCGACCTCGCCCGGCAGCGTGTCGCCCTTGCCCATTTGGGCGGTCGCCTCGTCGAGCAGGCGCAGGCCATTCTGCAACGTCTGGCGAAACTTGGTTTCCTCGCGCTCCAGCGTCTCGGCGATCAGCGGCTGCGCGCGAATGAGCTCGGGATAGGCGGCGCCCATCTCGGCGGTCAGTGACGGCAGCAGCCGGTGCATCAGCGGATCCTTCGCGCCGAGCAGATGCGCATGACGCATCGCGCGCCGCATGATCCGGCGCAGCACATAGCCGCGGCCTTCGTTCGACGGCAGCACGCC
Source organism: Sphingopyxis macrogoltabida (assembly GCF_001307295.1). Taxonomy (NCBI): domain Bacteria; kingdom Pseudomonadati; phylum Pseudomonadota; class Alphaproteobacteria; order Sphingomonadales; family Sphingopyxidaceae; genus Sphingopyxis; species Sphingopyxis macrogoltabida. Next base: position 2,459,780 of record NZ_CP012700.1, read on the forward strand.
GTCGGCGACGAGGAAGCTCGATGCGCGCAGGTGGTCGGCGATGACGCGGTGGCTGGCCTGCGTGGCGCCCTCGGCCGAAACGCCGGTCAGGTCGACCGACGCCGCGATCAGCGCCTTGAAGGTATCGGTGTCGTAATTGTCGTGGACACCCTGCAGCACCGCGGCAACGCGCTCCAGCCCCATGCCGGTGTCGATGCTCGGCCGCGGCAGGTCGACGCGCTCGCCGCCCGGCAACTGCTCATATTGCATGAACACGAGGTTCCAGATCTCGACGAAGCGATCGCCGTCTTCCTCCGGCGATCCCGGCGGGCCGCCCCAGATATGGTCGCCATGGTCATAGAAGATTTCGCTACACGGACCGCACGGCCCCGTGTCGCCCATCGACCAGAAATTGTCGCTGGTCGGAATGCGGATGATGCGATCCTCGGGCAAGCCCGCGATCCGCTTCCACAGATCATATGCCTCGTCGTCGGTGTGATAGACGGTCGCGGTCAGCTTTTCCGGCTTGAGCCCCCAGGTTTTCGTAATCAGCGTCCAGGCATGCTCGATCGCCTGTTCCTTGAAATAATCGCCGAAGGAGAAATTCCCCAGCATTTCAAAGAAGGTATGATGGCGCGCCGTATAACCGACATTGTCGAGGTCATTGTGCTTGCCGCCCGCGCGCACGCATTTCTGCGCCGACACCGCCGTCTTGTACGGCCGCGTTTCGAGGCCGGTGAAGACATTCTTGAACGGCACCATGCCCGCGTTGACGAACATCAGCGTCGGGTCGTTGTACGGCACCAGCGGCGCCGACGGTTCGATATGATGTCCCGCCCCCGCGAAATAGTCGAGGAAAGAGCGGCGAATGTCGTTGGTCGATGTCATTCGCGCGATCTAGTGCGGCGCGGCGCGTTTCTCAAGCAGGATACGCGCGCCGCGGCCCTTTCGTCAGCGCTGGCAAAGCCGGTTGAGCTCTTCGTCGCTATAGCCTGCCTCGTCGATCAACGCCTGCGAGATATAACGAACGTCATATTGCGAGATCGTATAGACACCGCTGCTGACCCGATAAAGCAGCAAGCCGCCGCAGGTTCCGGCGATTCCGGGATGGCTGCTGATGACCGCGAAATAGGCGTAAGCGCCGGGATAGGCCGCATCTGGGGGGTTGTTGAGCCAGCCGTCGAGCCGGACGGTAAACTCGCCCGCACCGGTCTGGTGCATTTTCGCTTCGTCGCTGAAGCGCTTCATTTCCGCCGTTGTCGCTTCGAGCGCCGGGTCCATGAGCTTCGCAAGCGCGGCCCCGTTGCCGCTGTCCAGATAGGAGACGAAATCCGCCGCCACCCTGGTCGCCGCCCCGATTTCGGCCTCGTTCGCCTTCCAGTCGGCGGGCACCGGCTTGTAGGGATCGGTCGCGGGATCGTAGCAGGAAAAGCTCTGGCGAAAATCCTTGATCACCGTGACGCCGCGGTCGACATCGATCTGGTTGTCGAAATAATAGCGCCCGAACCGTACCTTCAGCTTGCCGCAGCGCTCGCTCGCCAACGCCGTGATACGCTTGATCGTCGGATCGTACTGGTCGGCGTCGATCATCGCCACCGTTGCCGAATAGCCTTTGCCCGGCACCGGCTCGAGCTTGATCTCGGGCTGGCCGGCCGCCGCCGCTGCGAACAACGCGAGTGCGATCATCGTCATAAGTCCCCCGCCAAATCCCGGCGCGGGCGCCGGTCCCGTGCTCTACCCCGCGAACGCCCCCGCGCCCGCAACCCAATTTATTTCCGCAATATCAGAAATCGGTCGCGATCCCTTTGCCCAGATAACAGGGCAGTTGCCGCAGAACGTCGGCCTTCGGGACGCCGTCCTCGATCAGGTCGGGCGGCACTTCGGAGGCATCGGTGCGGACAACGGTGAAATCGGACCCCGGCGCCGAACGATGGACGACGACATAGCCGCAATCCATCGTCCCGTCCTTGCGGTCGCCGCGGAAATCGAACGCCGCGTACAACCCGGCGGGCTGGCCGGCGGGATCGGGATACCAGCTCGCCCTGATGACGCGAATTTGCCCATCGGCCCACAAGGCCGGCCGCTTGCGGAGGTTCATCTCCCATTCGAGACGCGGGTTTGACGCCTGGAACGACAGGCGCAGCATCGCATAGGCGGCATCATAATCGCGCTTGGCAAGCGCCATCGTATAGGCAGCGAACCGGTCGATCGCACCTTCCTCGTCGACCGCCGTCGGCGCGAAGGTCACGCCGTCGCCTGCCACAACTTCGCGCTCCACTCCGGGCGCGAGCAGCGACGGCGCGGCGAGCGCGGCGGGCGTCCAGATCAGCGCTGCCGCAATGCACCCCATCAACCGGCGATCAATAGCCATAATAGGCGCCGCCCTTTTCGCGCGCGCGCTGCCACGCCGGCCGGGCGTGGCATGCGTTAACGAAGGCCGCGAGCTTGGGATAGCGCGGCGCCATGCCCTGCATCACCGCGATTTCGGCCGGAAAGCTCAGCATGATGTCCGCCGCCGACAGGCTATCGCCGATGAAATGGCCGTTGTCGCCGACGCGGCTTTCCATGAAGGCGAAATGCGCGTCGAGCTGCTGCGCGATGCGCGGTTCGAGCGGCGCCGCCGCTTCACCAAGGCGCGCGGTATAGATGCGCAGCAGGATCGGCGTCATCGCCGATCCCTCGGCGAAATGCAGCCATTCGAGATGGCTGACATGATCGTCACTACCGCGCTCGGGCACGAGATGCCCGCCGCCGTGCCGCTCGCAGAGATATTCGGTGATCGCCCCCGATTCCATGATCACGCGGCCGCCATCCTCGATCAGCGGCGACTTGCCGAGCGGATGGACCGCGAGCAGTTCGGGCGGTGCAAGGTTGGTCGCCTGGTCGCGGTCGTAAAATTTGATCTCATAGGGGGCGCCGATTTCTTCGAGCAACCACAATATGCGTTGCGAGCGGCTGTTGTTCAGGTGGTGGACGATCAGGGTCATGGCGCGTTCCTCATTTTATGTCAGGGCCGATAGGTGCCGTTGCGGTCGATCAGCGCCGCGAGTTCGCGGACCAGCTTGGCGCCGACGATCGCAGTGACGTCGCCGATATCGCGGCCGGGATGATGCTCGACGATGTCGGCGCCGACGATCGGTGCGGTCTGCCGGTGCAGCGCCGCCAGCATTTCGCGAACCGTCAGCCCGCCGGGCTCGGGATGGGCGACGCCGGGCGCCGCCGACGGGTCGAGGCCGTCGAGGTCGATCGAGATATAGAGCGGACCGCCGAGCACCGGCACTTGATCGGGCGTGAAGCCGGCCATCGGAATGATTTCGACCCCGAAACGCTCGGCCTGCGCCCGGCAATGGCCGCCCAGCGTGCGAATGCCGACTTGAACCAGCCGCGCGGCGTGGCCCGCCTCGCAAATGCGGGCAAAGGGCGAAGCATGGCTGCGCGGATTGCCGCCGAAATCGTCGTAGAGATCGGGGTGCGCATCGAAATGGAGGATGTTCAGCGGCCCGAAGCAATTTGCCGCCGCCTCGACGAGCGGAAAGCTCACGGCATGATCGCCGCCGAGCGCGAGCGGGATCTCGCCGTCCTCGTGTAGCATCGCGACATGGCGGCGGATCGCGGCGTCGTCGCGCGGCGTGTCTTCGATGAGCGGAAGGTCACCGTCGTCGGCGAAGGCGATATCGACGCCGATCTCGGGGCCCAGCTCGCTCGCCAGATTGCCGCGGTCGCTGCGCAGCGCGGTACGGATCGCCGCCGGGCCGGCGGCCGCACCGCGTTCGAAGCTGCTGTTGATGTCGGTGGGCAGGCCGAAGAGGCGGATCGCGGGCATGTGCCGCTTTTAGCTGCTGACCGGGGTCGCGCAAGGCCGACGATCAGGGGGGCCGGACCCCGGCGCGCCCGCGCAACTTGTCAACCACCCGGCATAAAAAAAGGGGGTTAGAGGCCATCTCTTGTGCCGGGTGCACCATCAACGGCTGGCGGGCCGACCTGCATGGGAGAGGTGAGTGCAGGCCTGAGGGGCTGGTGGCCCGCCGCCGTCGGCCGGCCGGTTCGAGCAAGGCGAGCCGACCGGATGGCAATCGCATCAATTATCGTCGTCGCCCTCATCGTCGGGACCGGCCATCATCTCTTCGGCCACTGCGTCGGTGCGGCCGCGGATGGCGGCTTCGAGCCGTTCGCGAAGTTCGGGATTTTCGGTCAGGAAGGTCTTCGCATTTTCGCGGCCCTGCCCGATACGGATCGAGTCATAGCTGAACCAGGCGCCCGATTTCTCGACGAGTCCGGCCTTGACCCCGATGTCGAGGATCTCGCCGATCTTCGAAATGCCCTGCCCGTACATGATGTCGAATTCGACCTGCTTGAACGGCGGCGCGACCTTGTTCTTGACGACCTTGACGCGCGTCGTGTTGCCGACGATCTCGTCGCCATTCTTGATCTGGCCGGTGCGGCGGATGTCGAGACGGACCGAGGCATAGAATTTCAGCGCGTTGCCGCCGGTCGTCGTTTCGGGATTACCGTACATCACGCCGATCTTCATGCGGAGCTGGTTGATGAAGATCACCATGCAGCGCGAGCGGCTGATCGAACCGGTAAGCTTGCGCAGCGATTGCGACATCAGGCGCGCCTGCAGGCCGACGTGGCTGTCGCCCATCTCGCCCTCGATTTCGGCGCGCGGCACAAGCGCCGCGACCGAGTCGACGACAAGCACGTCGATCGCATTCGAACGCACCAGCGTGTCGACGATTTCGAGCGCCTGTTCGCCGGTGTCGGGCTGCGACACGATGAGTTCGTCGATGTTGACGCCGAGTTTGCGGGCATAGACGGGATCGAGCGCATGTTCGGCGTCGACGAAAGCGACGGTGCCGCCGGTCTTTTGCGCCTCGGCGAGCGTGTGCAGCGCCAGCGTCGTCTTGCCCGAGCTTTCGGGACCATAGATTTCGATGACGCGGCCGCGCGGCAGGCCGCCGACGCCGAGCGCGATGTCGAGCCCGAGCGAACCGGTCGAGACCGCCTCGACCTGCATCGTTTCCTTCTGGCCGAGCTTCATTACCGAGCCCTTGCCGAAGGCGCGATCGATTTGCGCCAGCGCGGCGTCGAGCGCCTTCTGCCTGTCCGTTCCGTTCACTGATTTCCCCGATTCCACGAGTGACAATTGTCCGGCCATTTGCCGTCCCTTTCCAGCTCTAGAGCGACGGCCCGACCATCGCAACGTCGAAGCTGTGTACGTCATTTGTTCTTACAGAACAAGAGTGGAACAAAAGAAAAATCGCCAGCGAGCTAATCCGCGAAAAATTCGTCGAGGATGGCTTCTATCTGGCTGATCCGGAACGGCTTGGTCACCAGTGTCCGGTGCGCGTGCGCGGGCGGAATGACGTCGCCGCCGCCGGTCGTGAAGGCAAAGGGAACGCCGCGTTCGGCGAGCGCATCGGCGACTGGCCAGCCCTTTTCGTCGCCGAGGTTGATATCGACGAGCGCACCGTCGAGCGGCCCGGCGCCGATGATCGCCAGCGCCTCCTGATTGCTTGTCGCCTGCTCGGGCTGGGGAAAGCCGAGCGCGTCGAACATGTCGACGAGCATCATGCCGATCAGCACATCGTCCTCGACGAGCAAGATGCGGCGATTATCCGGCATCGGACACCCGATGCGCCGCGTCGTCGAGCGCCGCCGACACGGCTTCGGTCAACTGCGCGACGGAAAAGGGTTTGGGAAGGAAAGCCACGTCGTCAATATCGATCGACTGGCGCAATTGTTCCTCGGCGTAGCCCGACATGAAGAGCACCGGTAGCGCCGGACGCTTCGCGCGCATGGCGCGAACCATCGCCGGCCCGTCCATCGTCGGCATCACGACGTCGCTGACGATCAGATCGACCTTGTCCATCTGGCCGAAGCGTTCGAGCCCCTCTTCGCCCTGCGACGCTGTGACGACGGTGTAGCCCGCCCGGACCAGCGCGCGCTCGGCAACCGCACGCACCATATCCTCGTCCTCGACGAGCAGGATGGTGCCGGTTCCCCACTGGCTTTTCTTCGGCTTGGGCGGCGGCGCAGCCACGACCGGCGCGTCGCCTTCCGCACGGTGGACGGGGAGGTAGATGGTGAAGCTGGTTCCCTGCCCCGGCTTGCTGTCGGCGAAAATGAAACCCGCCGACTGCTTGATGATGCCATAGACGGTCGACAGGCCGAGCCCGGTTCCCTTGCCGACATCCTTGGTGGTGAAAAAGGGTTCGAAAATCTTCGGCAACACGTCGGCGGCGATGCCGGTGCCGGTATCGCTGACCTTGAGTGCGCTATAGTCGGCAGGCGGCATGATCTCGCTGCCCATCTGCCGCGCTTCGGCGGCCGAGACCGGATAGGTTTCGATCGTCAGCGTGCCGCCGCCCGGCATCGCGTCGCGTGCATTGACGGCGAGGTTGATGATCACCTGTTCGAGCTGACCGGGGTCGGCGCGCACCGCGCCGAGCCCCCGGCCATGATGGACCGACAGTTTCACCGTATCGCCGATCAGCCGCTTCAGAAGATGCGAGACTTCGGAGATGACGTCGGGAAGCTGGAGAATTTGCGGCCGCAACGTCTGCTGACGCGAAAAGGCCAGAAGCTGCCGCGTCAGGCTGGCGGCACGGTTGGCGTTGCTGCGGATTTGCTGGATATCGTCATAATCGCTGTCACCGGGCGTATGGCGCATCAGCATCAGGTCGCACGCCCCGAGCACCGCGGTCAGGATATTGTTGAAATCGTGCGCGACGCCGCCGGCGAGCTGGCCCACCGCCTGCATCTTCGACGCTTGCGCCACCTGCCGCTTGAGCCGCGATTCCTCGCTCGAATCCTTCAGGCTCAGCAGCACTGCCGCCTCGCCTAGTCCGCGCACGCCTACAACGCGCATCGACACCGGCTCGTCACTCTGCCCCGCCAGCCGGATCGACAGGTCGCCGCCGACCTGCTGCCCGCTGCTGTGACGGCGGATCATGTCGGCGAGCGGTCCTTTATCCTCGCCCACCACCAGGTCGCCGGGATAACGGAGCATCTTGCCTTCGGCGAGCCCTGCCGCGCGCAGGAAAGCCCGGTTCATGTAGAGGAAGCGTCCGTCGCGATCGACCATCGCGAGCCCGAAGGGCAGCAGCGACAGCAAGGTTTCGACATAGCCCTGCGCCGTGCCGCGATCGGTCGGCCCCATTTCCTCGTCGAGCATCGCGAGGAGCATCGGCGTGTGGCTGTCGGCGGGCGCGAGCGGAATCTGGAGCATGCGCACGGGTGTCGCACGGTCGCCCTCGCGCGCGAAATAGAGCGAGCCGCCATCGTCGAGGCGCAGCATCGGCGCGACGTCGCGGCCGGCATAATGGGTGACGTCGCCTTCGCCCAATGCGCGCAGCAGAAACGCCTGATTCGCGACCCGGAGCCGCCCCTCGGCGCTGACGAGCGCCGCCATCACCCCCGCCTGCCCCAGCGTCCGTCCCGCCGGTCCATCAAGGTGGCGGACGATTTCCGACACGAGGTCGAGCCGTTCGAGCGCCGCGAAGCGCCACACGAGATAATCCTCGGCCTGCCCGGTCCGCGTCACCTGCGCGCGCAATTGCAGCGGCCCCACCGCCAGATCGTCGACCCGGCCTTCGCCGTCACGCCACGCCGCGCGTCCGGCATTCTTGAGCAATTCGGCCCCGCGTCCGTCGACCGGCAGGCCCGGCGGCGTAATGAAGCCGCCGAACCAGGTCGCGAACAGGTCGTTGGCGCAGACCAGCCGGCCGGCGCGGTCGGTGACCGCGATCGCGACATCGTCGTGATTGACCGCGGCGCGCAGCATCGTCCAGTCGGGAAGCGGGGCCTCGCCCGCCGCGGCGACCGGAAACAATCGGCGCGCCAGCACTACCCCGCCGACCGCGATCGCCAGCCCGGCGAGGAAACCTGCCGCGAGCGGCGCATTGCCGGTGACCCAGAACAGCAGCGCGACCGACAGCAGCGCCAGCGCGCCGAGCATCGCATAATCGATGCGCGACAGGGTCGGCGGGACCAGCAACGGGCCGCCCGGGCCCGCCTCCCTGCTGAAATCTTCCTCAGCGGCAGGCAGGCTTTGCGCGGTCAATGACAATCTTTCCTGTTGGCGTTACCAGATGCGGACGCGATCTTTCGGCGCCAGATAAAGCTTCTGGCCTTCCTTGACGTTATAGGCCTTATACCACGGGTCAAGGTTGCGCGAGACCCAAGACCGCTGAATCGACGGCGAATGCGGATCGGTGGTGATCCGCTGCGACAGATTCTGGTCGCGATAGTTGCGCCGCCAGACCTGCGCCCAGCCCAGGAAGAAGCGCTGGTCGCCGCTCAGCCCGTCGATCACCGGCGCTTCCTTGCCGCCAAGCGACTTCTTGTACGCATCATAGGCGATCGTCAGCCCGGCGAGGTCGCCGATATTCTCGCCAAGCGTGAAGGTTCCGTCGAGATGTTCGCCGGGCAGCACCTCATAGGCGTCATATTGCGCGACGAGCGCCTTGCCCGCCGCCTCGAACGCCGCGACGTCGGCGGGGGTCCACCAGTCGGCGAGCTTGCCGGTCTCGTCATACTTCGCGCCCTGATCGTCGAAATGGTGGCTGATCTCGTGGCCGATGACGGCGCCGATGCCGCCATAGTTGATCGCGGCGTCGGCGTTGGGATCGAAGAAGGGCGGCTGCAGGATCGCGGCGGGAAAGACGATCTCGTTCATGCCGAAATTGGCATAGGCGTTCACTTCCATCGGGGTCATCCCCCACTCCCAGCGACGGATCGGACCGCCAAGGCGGCTGATATTGTCGTCGTGCGCGAACTGGTTCGAGCGAAGCGCGTTGCCGAACAGGTCGTCGGCCTTGATTTCCAGCGCGCTGTAATTCTTCCACTGGTCGGGGTAGCCGATCTTGGTCGTGAAGTTGGCGAGTTTCTTCTTCGCCTTGACCTTGGTTTCGGGCTGCATCCAACTCAGGTTGCCGATGCGGGTGTCGAGCGCCGCGAGGACATTCTTGACCAGCACGTCCATCGCTGCCTTGGTTTCGGGCGGGAAATATTTGGCGACATAATCCTGACCGACGGCCTCGCCCATATTGCCCGTGGTGAAATCGACCGCGCGCTTCCAGCGCTCCTGCATCTGCGGCGTGCCCGACAGCGCGGTGCCATAAAAGGCAAAGGCTTCCTGTGCGACCGCGTCGGGCAGCACGTCGGAGAAGCCGTCGAGGCTGCGGACGATCAATATGTCGCGGATGACGCCGATCGGCGCATCGGCGAGCAGCTTGGCTTCGCCGGTGAAGGCGCTCGGCTGCGCGACCAGCAGTGTGTCTTCCTTGACCCCGACGCCGCGGATGAAGGTCGCCCAGTCGAAGCCCGGCGCCGCCTTTGCCAGCTCGGCGACCGTCATCTTGTTATAGACCTTGACCGCGTCGCTGCTGTCGTTCTTGTCCCAGTGGACGGTCGCGACCTGCTTTTCGAAATCATAGATCGCCTTGGCGCGCGCCGCGGCATCCTTCTCGCCCGCCAGCGTCAGAACATTCTGGAGATGCGCGAGATAAGCAGCCTGCAGCTTCGTGTTGCGTTCGCCGTCCTTCAGGTAGAAATCGCGATCGGGCATGCCGATGCCGCCCTGCCCCATCGAATAGATATAGACTTCGGGATTCTTGTCGTCCTGCCCGACATAACCGCCGAAGAAATGCGGAATGCCGTTGCGGTCGGCTTCGGCGAGCAGCGCGGCGAGGCCGGCCTTATCGACACCGCGGACCTTCGCCAGCCACGGCTCGATCGGTGCAAGCCCCTTGGCCTCCACCGCGGCAGAATCGAGGTACGACGCATAGGCGCGGCCGATCATGCTGTTCGGGTCGCCCTTCGCTGCCTCGAGGATTTCCTGCGTGCGCTTCTGCGACAGGTCGCCAAGCGCGGTGAACATGCCATAGTTCGACTTGTCGGCCGGAATCTGGGTGTTCTTCGCCCAGGTACCGTTGGCATAGGCGTAGAAATCGTCGCCGGGCTGGACGCTCTTGTCCATGCCGCTGGTGTCGAACCCGAAATCGCCGATTTCGGGCTTGCCGGCATCCGTGCCGACAGACGCGGCGGGCGCGCTTTCCTGTGCCGCGGCGCTGGTCGCCGGGACGATGCCGGTCAGGATTGCGCCAAGCGCAGCGGTCGCCATCAGGCGCGAAGAGACATTGAGACGAGACATTTTATTCCCCGGATTTCGAGACATTTCGAAAGGCCGCCCCGCCCATGCAGGCCGGTCTTGAGCGATAGACCAGCTATACGCCGCGTCTTCGAGGGTTCAACCGGCGGCCGTGTCGCTCGTCGATGCCTCAAGTCGTTTGTCGCGAGCGCGGCGAATCTTTTGCCGCCAGCGTAGGCGAATCCAGCTATCCCAAATCACCGAGGCGAGGACATAGCCGACGACCGCCGAAACAACCGAGATGACGAACAGCCCGGCAAGGCCGCCGAGCAGCGCCGTTCCCGCGTTGGCGGTGAACCAGTGCCACCATTCGACCAGCGAAGCGCCTTCGTCATAGAGGATATAGAGGTTCGACACGTTGGTGTGCATGCCGAACAGCGCGCTGCCCAGCCACACCGACGCCGCGAGAATCAGCGGCGTGGTGACCGGATTCGACAGGAAGGTCATCGCCGCCCCGACTGGAATATTGGCGCGAAACGGTAGCGCAAGCAGCGCGACGCCCAATATCTGCACGCCGGGGATCAGGAAAAAAATGCCGACAAACAGTCCAAGCGCGGTGCCGCGGCGGACCGAGGTCCGCGTGAAACGCCACAGATGGCTGTGCGCGACGCGGTGGGCAAACGGCTTGATGAAACGGCTTTCCAGCAATTCCTCGCGGCTGGGGGAATTGCGCCGAATCCAGTTCATCACCGCGGCTTTGTCGCGCGGCTTCTTTCCTGCCCCGCTCATCCGCGCTCTTTCATCAGCCGTTGCTTGTCGCGCTTCCAGTCGCGTTCCTTGATCGATTCCCGCTTGTCGTGCGCCTTCTTGCCCTTGGCGAGCGCCAGTTCGACCTTCGCCCGGCCGCGGCTGTTGAAATAGACGCTGAGCGGCACCAGCGTCATGCCCTGCCGCATCACGCCCGCGTGCAGCTTGTTGATCTCGCGCCCGTTGAGCAGCAGTTTGCGCGGCCGCTTCGGCTCATGGTTGAAGCGGTTGCCGTGGCTGAATTCGGGGATGTTGGCGTTGATCAACCAAACCTCGCCGCCGGTCACCTCGGCATAGCTTTCGGCGATCGTCCCTTCGCCGAAGCGCAGCGACTTCACCTCGGTGCCCTGCAGCGCGATCCCCGCTTCGAACACCTGTTCGATCGCATAGTCGAAGCGCGCGCGCCGGTTCTCGGCGACGACCTTCTTCTTGTCGAATTCGGCGGCGGACTGCGGACGGGCCATGACGAAAGCTCAGATCACTCCTGCCGACGACAGCGCGGCATCGACGGCGGCACGCGATGCGTCCGACGCCGGAATGATAGGTAGGCGCACTTCGGGCGAAAACCAGTCATGGATACGCGACAGCGCATATTTGGCCGGTCCCGGCGACGCGTCGGAGAACATCGCCTTGTGGAGATCGAACAGCCGGTCATGCAACGCCAGCGCCTTCGCCCAGTCGGCGGCGGCACACGCCGCAGCAAACTCCGCGCAGAGCCGCGGTGCGACATTGGCGGTGACCGAAATGCAGCCGACGCCGCCCATGACGGCGTGCGGCAGCCATAGATCGTCGTTGCCCGAAAGCTGACAGAAGTCCGTCCCCGCGCCCGCACGATGAACCGTCACGCGGGCGAGGTCGCCGCTCGCATCCTTGATCGCAACGACCGAGGGGATTTCGGCGAGCTTGCACATCGTCTCGGCGCTGATGTCGGCGACGGTGCGGCCGGGGACGTTATAAACGACGATCGGCAGGTCCGACGCATCGGCAAGCGCCCTGAAATGCGCGAGCATGCCCTCCTGCGTCGGGCGGTTGTAATAGGGCGCGACGACCAGCGCCGCGGTGGCTCCGGCGGCCTGCGCGTGGCGCATGTGGCGCATCGCGGTCGCGGTGTCGTTCGACCCGCAGCCGGCGATCACCGGGACGCGGCCCGCCGCCGCCTCGACGCAGGCGTCGATGACCTGATAATGCTCGTCGAAGCCGAGCGTCGGGCTCTCGCCGGTCGTGCCGCACGGGACCAGCGCGCTCGTTCCCTCGTCGATCTGCCACTCGACCAGCCGTTTGAAGGCCGGCGCGTCGAACGCTCCATCGCGAAATGGCGTCACCAAGGCGGGAATCGAACCCGAGAACATGCTCCGCTCCTTTACAAAAACAGGCCCGCGACCGATAGGAATCTCAGGCGCGCCGCCTAATGGACGTCTATTCAGCGCCCCGCAAGGAGTTTGGCATTAGTATGGCCGCTATGATCTCGCTGCCCAGGATTTCCCGCCTCGCGCTCGCCGCGGCCCTGCTCGTCCCCACTGCTGCCACCGCCAGCGAACTCACCCCCGAACAAATGGCCTGGTACCGCGCCCAGATGGGGCTCGCGTCGGCCTCGGGTCCGCCGCCCGCGACCAGTTCGGTCGGCGACGCGGTGATGGAATGGCGGCGGCTGACCGCGAACACGGGCGCCTCCTTCGACCAGTTGTCGCGCTTCCTGATGGCGAACAAGGGCTGGCCCGACGCCGACAAGATGCGCAATCGCGCCGAAAAGGCGATCGCGCTCGACAGTTTCGACCCGTCGCGCACCCTCGCCTATTTCGCCGCCTATCCGCCGCAGACTGCGAGCGGCCACCTGCGCATGGCGCTCGCGCTCAACGCGACCGGACGCCGCGACGAGGCCAATGCCGCCGTCCGCCGCGCATGGACGAGCGGCGCGCTCGACGATTATGAAGCGAGCCGGGCGCTGAGCTTCTTTCCCGGCGCGCTGACGCCCGCCGATCACGATGCGCGAATGGACCGGCTGCTGTGGCTCGGCGCCACCGCGGCGGCGGGCCGCCAGCTTGCCTATACGTCGCCCGAGAAGCGCAACATCTTTGCCGCCCGCCTCGCGATGCGCAGCGGCGCGGTCGACGCCGCGATGCAGGCGATGGCGGTCGAGAGCGCGAACCCGTCGCTCACCCGCACCGACGCCGGCTATATCACCGACAAGGCGACGTGGCTGCGCAAGGGCGGCCGGGTCGGCGAAGCCCGTGCTTTGCTCGCCGCACCGCGGTCGCTCGCCGCCGCGCCGACCGATGCCGAGGAATGGCTCGAAACGTTGCTCACCAATGCACGGCAAGCCGATGCCGCGGGCGACAAGCAGACGGCCTATAATATCGCGCGGCAGCTCGACGATGCGCTGCCGCCCGGCACGGTGATCCGCGAGACGCCGCTCGGCATCCGCGACGATTATACGTCGCTCGCCTGGCTGGCGGGCCAGCTCGCCTACAAGAACCTCCGCCGACCTGCCGAGGCGGTACGCCTGTTCCGCAATTATGGCGAAGCGGCGCGCTCGGCGCAGACGCGGACGAAGGGCTTCTATTGGGCAGGCCGTGCGGCGCTGGCCGCGGGCGATCCCGCGACCGCCAATGCGGCCTTTGCCGATGCCGCCCAGCATTATGACCAGTTCTACGGACAATTGTCGCTCGAGCGGCTGAACCGGCCGCAACCGAAGCCGACGCCGGTTCCCTCGATCCAGGTGAGCGAAGACGAAAAGCGGGCGTTCGGCGACGACCGCCTCGTCCGCGCCGCCCGCGCGCTGGGCGAGATCGGCGCCTGGCGCGAACAGTCGCTGTTCCTGCGTGCGCTAGCGCAGAAGGCGACCTCGCCCGCCGACCATGTCCTCGCCGGCCAACTGGCGTCGCAGATCGGCCGCCCCGACCTCGGCGTGATGATCGGCCGCAGCGCGCAAGCGAACAGCCTCGACGCCGTCGAAGTATCGGGCTTTCCGACCGTCCGTGTCCCGGCCGGCCACGAAAGCAACTGGACCTTCATCCACGCGATCACCCGGCAGGAAAGCCAGTTCGACCGGCAGGCGATCAGTCACGCCGGGGCACGCGGGATGATGCAGTTGATGCCGGGCACGGCACGCGAGGTCGCGGGCAAGCTGGGGCTCAGCTATGACGCCGGATCGCTCACGACCGACACCAATTACAACATGATGCTGGGCTCGACCTATTTCCAGCAGATGCTGAGCTATTTCGGCGGCAGCTATCCGCTGGCGGTCGCGGCGTACAACGCCGGCCCCGGCAATGTGAACAAATGGCTGCGCGCCAACGGCGACCCGCGCGGCGGCGGCGTCGAAATGGTCGACTGGATCGAGGCGATTCCGATCTTCGAGACGCGCAACTATGTCCAGCGCGTGCTCGAAAACGCCGTCGTCTACGACACGCTGCGCGACGGGCGGACGCTGCCGCAGGCACCGCTCAGCTTCTATCTCGGCAAACGCACGCCGGGATAAGCGCCGGTGGCGGGGGAGAAGACCAACATCATTTCTCCGGCGGGCTTCGCCGCGCTGCGCGCCGAATATGATGCGCTGTTCGCGACCGAACGCCCGAAGCTGGTCGAAACGATCAGTTGGGCAGCCGGCAACGGCGACCGCAGCGAGAATGGCGACTATATCTACGGCCGCAAAAGGCTGCGCGAGATCGACCGGCGCCTGTCCTTTCTCGCCCGGCGTATGAAAGCGGCGCGCGTCGTGGATCCGGCGGCACAGCCCGACAAGAGCCGTATCTGGTTCGGCGCGACCGTCGAGCTCGCCGACGACGATGACGTACGGCGCATCGTCACGCTGGTCGGCGACGACGAGGCCGACGCGGGCGACGGCCGCATCGGCTGGAACAGCCCCCTCGCCCGCGCCCTGCGCGGCGCGGCGGTCGCTGACCTCAGAACCGTGCAACTCCCGGCCGGACCGAAGGAATGGGAAGTGATCCGCGTCGATTATCCCCAAAATTGACACCATAGGCGCTATCCCTCCCCCACCCAAAAACCGGCATCGACCGACCGCCAATCTGACTATCACCGATGGCAACTGGACGATCGGTTAATCGCTGATAAGCTGGCGGCGGAGGGGAGAATGCGGGGATGAGAAAAGCGATCTTTCTGGCGACGCTGCTTCTGCAGGGCGCCGCCCATGCTGCACCGGCACGCCCGCCGATCACCGACCAGTTCCTCTTCGACCAGCTCGAGCTTGGCGAGGAGATCGAGGGCCGCGTCGATGGCGATCTCAACAGCGACGGCGATCCCGACACGGCGTTTATCGTCGCGAGCCCCGACGAGCGGCATGTCTATGTCGTGCTCAGCTATCGCAGCGAGGTCGATTTCGGGCATCAGCCCGGCGGCGATTTCAAGCTGGCGCCCGACGCGCTGGGCCCCGCCGAGCTGTCGATCAGCAAGGGGGTGCTCACGATCAAGAATCTGACCGGCGGCACCACCGCGCTTTCGGCGACCTACCGCTATCGCGCCGACAAGGTCGAGCCGAAGCTGCGGCTGATCGGGCTCGACGCCACCGTCTACAGCCGTACCTATGCCCATGACGGCAATGAGATGAGCTGGAACCTCCTCACCGGCGACGTCGAGACCAAGACGCTGAAGCTGACCGGCGAGGGCGAGGACCCGACCTATGAGGATGCGTTCGTGACCCGCTTCAAACGTCCCTCGAAACCTGTCTATATGGCGGATACGCCCGATCCCGAGGAACAGCTCGTCGCCTTTACCAAGGCGAAATAGCAGCAGTACCTAGGGCTGCAGCAGTGCGGGGATTATCCATACCGCCGATAGCACGACAATCGCCGCGATCAGCGAAATGGCGAGCACATAGCGGACATTATGTCCCTTGACCCCGCTGCTCGCCTCGGTCTCGGTGACTTCGACATGATCCTCGACGACTTTCATGGTTCGTCTCCCTTCTGGTCCGGTTAATACGCGGACCTGCGGCGCGGGGTTCCGCGCCTTGCTTCGGGAGAGAAATGCCAGAGGGTCTGTAAGCCGGGTTCTGTCCACCCCCTTTGACGGGGGATAGGCGATCATTCCTCTAGGCGGACGGTTACCCGAACGCTCAAGCAGTCAACCCGGACGGCGGGGCCGGAACCGACCCTGGATAAATCCGTGCCATCCCTATTCGACCTTGCTCCCGGTGGGGTTTGCCATGCCGCGTCCGTTACCGTCCGCGCGGTGCGCTCTTACCGCACCCTTTCACCTTTCGCCGGGCCGAAGCCGTTGGCGGTCTTCTCTCTGTGGCACTTTCCCTAACCCCCTTGCGGAGGCCGCCGGACGTTATCCGGCACCGTGGTTTCCGTGGAGCCCGGACTTTCCTCCCCCGCTTGCGCGGCGGCGATCGCCCGACCCTCTGGCGCGGACGATTATAGGCCCTTTGGCCGGGTTTGACGAGTCAATTGCCTTCGGGCTGTGGCAACAGCAGCGCGAGCAGGATGGCGCGGCATTCGCCGTCGATCGTCCCGTCGATCAGTTCGGGGCGGAACCGGCGCTGGAAGGCGACCGTCGCGGCGAAACCGTCGGTCACGTCATAACCGAAACGTTCGAGCGCCAACAGGAAACCGGCGTCGGTCCACAAGGGGTCGGTCAGCTTCTTGGTCGGGCGCGGCAGAGCGAGGCGGCGGCGCGCCAGTTCCTCCCAAGGGAACAGCTCGCCGGGGTCCTGCTTGCGCGTCGGCGCAATGTCCGAATGGCCGACGACGTTGCCGCGCGTGATCGCGTGGCGGTCCTTGATCAGGTGGACGAGGCGCACGACCGAGGCGACTTGCGGATCGGGAAAGGGCGTGTAGCCCCATTCGTGCCCTGGATTGACGATCTCGATCCCCACGCTCGCCGAATTAATGTCGCTGACCCCGCGCCAGTGCGATTTTCCGGCGTGCCAGGCGCGCTTCTCCTCGGGCACCATATGGGTGATCTGCCCGTCCTCGCTGACGACATAGTGCGCGGACACCTTGGCCTCGGCATCGGCAAGCCGATCAATGGCTTCGGCGCCGGTCTTCATACCGGTATAATGCAGCACGATCATCGAGACAGGCAGGGCGCGGTCGTCGAAATTGGGAGACCAGCGTTCGATGAAATCGCTCATGCGTGTCGTTGCCCGTCCTCAATCAGCCCCCGCCCCGATTGCGCCAGCGCCGGACAAATTGCAAGCTCAGGCAGCGGTCGCCCGCCTCGCCTGCTGGTCGGCGGGCTCGTAGAGACCACGCAGCCGCGGACTGGCGACGAACTGGTCGGTCTGGCCGAGCACGGTCTCACCCGCCCCGAGGACGAGGAAGCTGTGCGGCGCCGCCATGGCGCGCAGCCGCGCGAACGCCTTCTGCCGCATCGGCAGCGAGAAATAAAGCAGCAGGTTGCGGCAGAAGATGAGGTCGGCCGGACTGCCCAGCGGCGGCCGGTCGGTGAGCATGTTCTGCACCGAAAAATCGATGCGGCGGCGAATTTCGGCCTTGGCAAGCCAGCCACCGTCGGCCTGGTCGAACCAGCGCACCATGCGCTGGACGGGTAGCCCGCGCTGGATCTCGAACTGGCTATACAGCCCGATCCGCGCTCGCGAAACCGCGTGCCGGCTGACATCGGTGCCGACGATGTCGACCTGCCAGCCCGCCCACCGGGCATCCTGTTCGGCGAGTAGCATCGCCATCGAATAGGCTTCTTGCCCGGTCGACACGCCACAGTGCCAGATGGTGACCCGCCGCTGCGCCGCGTTGATCTTGCGCAACTGTTCGAGCGCTGTCGAAGCAATGTCATCGAAGACACTATATTCGCGATAGAAATAGGTTTCGTTGTTGAGCATCGCATCGACCGTGTCGTCAAGCAGTCCGCGACTGTTCGAGGTCAAGAGCGCCGCCACCAGCGCGTCGAGGTCGGCGATGCCGTGGCGCTGCATTACCGGCTTCAGCGACATTTCGATCCGCCAGATCCGGTTCGGCGACAGCGTCTGGCCGGTGCGCGATTCCAGCACGCCCATCAGGACGCGGTACGCCGATTCGCTGGCGCTGCTCCCCATCATGACCCACGCCGTCCGGCGAGGAAGCTGCCCAGCATCAGGGCAATCGCATCGGGGTTGAGCGTTGCCGCAGCAACGCCCGCTTTCGCCACCGCGCCGGGCATGCCCCAGATCACGCAGCTTTCGGGCGCCTGCGCGAAAACGGTACCGCCCGCGGCCTTCAGCCGCGCCGCGCCGCTCGCGCCGTCGCGTCCCATGCCGCTGAGGACCACGGCCACCCCGCCCTCGCCATAAGTTTCGGCGACCGAGGCGAACATCGGGTCGGCCGACGGACAACAGCCGTTGTCGGTCTGGCGGCGATCGAGCACAATCTCGCGG
This sequence comes from Sphingopyxis macrogoltabida, assembly GCF_001307295.1. Classification (NCBI taxonomy): domain Bacteria; kingdom Pseudomonadati; phylum Pseudomonadota; class Alphaproteobacteria; order Sphingomonadales; family Sphingopyxidaceae; genus Sphingopyxis; species Sphingopyxis macrogoltabida. Next base: position 2,477,995 of record NZ_CP012700.1, read on the forward strand.
CGCCGGCCGCTGGCAACCACCGTCAGATGCGCATCGCCGGGCGCCAGATAGATATGGCCGCGCTCGATCGGCATGCCCGCCGCCGCGACATGCACGGGACGTTCGGTCATCGTCGCGATCTGTCGCGCGTAAAATTCCATGAAGGCGTCGGGCAGATGCTGGGTCAGCAGGATCGGCGCAGTGATCCGGCGATCGAGATGCGCGAGGAAAGTCGCGAACGCCGGAATGCCGCCCGTCGACGCGGCGACCGCGATGCAGTCGATCGACTGGATGGCGTCGACCGCGACGGGAGCCGGCGGGCGCATCGCCTGCCGCGCCACCTGCGCGACGGCAGGCATCGGCAGCTGCCCCAGCGACAGGATACGCTCGGTCAGCACTTCGGCGAAGCGCCCCGAAAAACTGCCGCGGCCGGGCTTGGCGAGCGTGTCGCTCGCGCCGAGCGCCAGCGCCTCGATCGCCGCGGGACCGCCCTCGACGCAGTTCGACGAGAGGATCAGAACGCGGGCGTTGTCCGCCCGCTCGATAATGTGCGGCAGCGCGTCGATGCCGTTCATTCCCGGCATTTCGATGTCGAGGATGACGACGTCGACCGGCTCACAGGCGAGAAAGGCCAGCGCGTCGTGCGCCGAGGCGACCGAGGCGCAAATCTTGAGCCCGGGGTGCTGGTCGACGATGCGTTCGAGGATGCTGCGCACGACGAGGCTGTCGTCGACGAGCATCACGCGAACCGCACGCGTCGCCGGCAGGTCGGCATCCGGCGGATTTTCGGGAAGAAGGCGCCGCGTCGTCGCCATGCCGCGCGTCAGGCGACCCCGACGAGCTGCAATTTTCCTTCCAGCGTTTCGCGATCGAACGGCTTCATCACATATTCGTCGGCGCCAGCTTCGATCGCAGCGCGGATATGGTCGATGCTGTTTTCGGTGGTGCAGAAAACGACGCGCGGCCGTTCCGCCCGTCCATAGTCGAGGTCGTTGAACGCCCCGAGAAATTCCATCCCGCTCATCACCGGCATGTTCCAGTCGAGCAGGATCACGTCGGGACGATGTGCGCGGCAAAAGGTTAGCGCCTCCTGCCCGTCGGCCGCCTCCTCCACCGCAAAAGACATGCTTTCAAGAATATGGCGGGCGACCTTGCGAATCACCTTGCTATCATCGACGACCAGACACGATTTCGACATATTGACCTCCGACCCCCGGGGATTTCCGCCACGTTATGGCGAAGGGGTGTCCAGCCCGTTAACGACCCGATTAATTACGATAGGGGTCACGCTGCCGTCTGAACCGGCAGAGTGACGAAATGCGACGGATCGACGACCAGCAGCGAAGCGCCGCGATGTTCGATCACCGCCTCCGCCACGCGCGCCCACCCGGGCAGCAGCTTGCCCACCACCCGCGTCTCCGGCGCGTCGATAAAACAGACATCCTCGATCTCGTCGGCGAGCAGCGCATAGCCATGCTCGGCCACATCAACGACGATGACCCGTTGCCCCGGCACCACGGGGACGGGCGCAAGCCCGACAACGACATGCGGATCGATCAGCGTGAAGACGCGGCTGCGCAGCGCGAAGAGCCCCGCAACGTGCGGCGGCGCCGCAGGCACCTCGACCGGCGTTCCGACGGTGACCACCGAATTGATCGACTGGCTGCGCAGCGCGACGCGGGTGTCGGCGATACGCGCGATCAGATAGAGTTTTTCCATCATGCCCGGCCTCCCCCGACCCGGCTGCGCAGCGCGTCGAGCAGCGCGGCGCGATCGTAGCGATAGACGGTTTCGTCACCCGGTCCGCTTGCGGAGAGCGAAGCACGCAGGCGAATGACCGGGATCGCGTCACCGGGGTGCACGCAGGCATCGGCTTCATCCGACAGGCAAAGCAGCACATCGGGCGCTTCGCCGGCTTCGTCCCCGGATATGACGCGGTACCCCGCGTTGAGCAGGATCGGCGTCAGAAAATTGCTGCCCCAGCCGTCATCGTCGCCGGCAAGGCGGCAGAGCGGCTGACGGAGCATCGGCGCGGGATGGCCGGCGCCATATTGTGCCATCAGCCAGAAGGGATCGAGGAGTTCGACCGGCTCATCGCCGACAAGAATGACGCCGGCGATGAGACCCGGTGCCGCCGCCGGCTGGATGACGTCGGGCAGACGGACGATATCGACCACCGATGCGATCGGATAGCAAAGGACGGCGCGCCCGTCGTGAATCCGCAGAAGCTTGAGCGTCTCGCCGCCGCCCTCATGCGTTGTCGCGTGAACGGGGAAGATATCTTCGCCAATCCGGACCTGAACCCTGCCCGCGCTTTCGAACATCGATGCCGCCGGCACCTCCTCGACACGTTCAATCGCAGAGAGATGGACGCCGCGCGTCCGCCCGTTCATATCGCGGAACAGCAGCAATTGGGTGGCATGACGCGCGCTTTCCGCTTCGTCGGCGGCCGCCGCCTCGGCATCGCCGCTGCGGCCCTCTTCGGACGCGTCGATCCCCGACGCGGCGAGCATGCCCTGGACATCGAGGAGCAACACCGGCCGGCCGTTGTCGGGCAAGGTGGTGCCTGCATAGAGGCCCGTCGCCATGATCATCGGCGCCGCCGGCTTGATCACCAGTTCCTCATGGTCGTGGATCGCCGCGACGCTGAGCGCATAGCTTTGCCCCTGCCCCGGCCGGATCACGACGAGCGCGCGATCATCGACGTCGTCCTGTTCGTCGCGCGTGCAGCCGAGAACGTCCTCGAGCCGCAGCAGCGGCAATTGTTCGCCGCGCACTGTCGCCAGCTCGCCGCCGCCGACGCGATCGATGCGGACGGTATCGCTCGTTTCGAGCAGGATTTCACGCACCGCGCCCCGCGGAAGGGCAAAATATTGTCCGGCCGCGCGCACCATCAGGCCCGAGATGATCGTCAGCGTCATCGGGACGCGCAGCAATATGGTCAGGCCCCGCCCCTCGTCGTTACGCAATTCGACGACGCCGCCGATTTTTTCGAGGTTCGCCTTGACGATATCCATGCCGACGCCGCGGCCCGAAATCGCCGTGACCTTGGCCGCGGTCGAAAACCCCGGGCGAAAGATGAGCTCAAGCCTGTCCTTCGCGGTCAGCGCGCGCGCCTCGGTGGCGGTGACGATGCGCGCCGCGATCGCCTTCTGGACCAGCATGTCTGCAGACAGGCCGCGGCCGTCGTCGCGCACCGCAATCTCGATCTGGTTGCCCGACTGGCGCGCCGCGACCGAAATCGTCGCGGTGATCCCCTTGCCCGCCGCGACGCGTTCGTCGAGCGGCTCGATCCCGTGATCGATCGCGTTGCGGACGATGTGGATCAACGGGTCGCGGATATTTTCCATCATCTCGCGGTCGAGTTCGACCTCCCCGCCGCTGGTGGTGAATTTGACCTTCTTGCCGAGATCCTGCGCGAGGTCGCGGACGATGCGCGGTAGTGGCGCGAACAATTTGTCGATGCGCTGCATCCGCATCTGGCTGACCGACTGGCGCATCCCGGCGATCGAGTCCGACAAGCGGTCGAAAGACGCGATGAGCGATACATCGGCGCCCGATTCCCGGAGCATGCGGGCAAATTCGTTGCGCGCGAGGACGATGTCGGTGACCCCGGTCATCACGGTGTCGAGCAGCGGCAGGGGAACACGGATCGAGCGCCAGCTCTGTAATTCGGCGGCGAAATCATCCTCGCGGCGGAGGGTGATCCCGGCGACTTCCACCGGCACTTCGGGCACGACCTCGGCTATCGCGAGCGGCTCGATGACATCGGCATCGTTGCCCGCCGGTTCGACGCCATCGCTACCGAGAGCCCGGCAAAGCTCCGACAACCGGTCGACGACGGCCAGCACCGCCGAAACGAGCGCACTGTCAGCGGCACGCGTGTCGCGGCGGACCTGATCGAGCGCCTCCTCGGCGGCGTGTGAAAGTGCGGTGACGCGCGGCAGCGCCAGGAAACCCGAGCTGCCCTTGATCGTGTGAACGAGGCGGAAAATCGCGTCGAGCTGGGCTCGATCGGTCGGATCGGCTTCCCACGCGACCAGCGCCCCGCCGGCTTCGGCGAGAATTTCGGCCGTTTCGGCCAAAAAGTCGTTCAGCAGATCGTCCATGACGGTAACGGCGCGCCCCAAATTCCTTGGCACGACCATGGCGGACAATGGTTAATGGAGCGTTTGTGCGGCAGCGCGGCGACAGAAAATCGTGGAGCCAAAATCGCCGGGCTCAGCGCCCCTTGAGGACCGCCCCGACCAGCAGCGATGTCGCGGTTTCGCGCGCGAGCATGACGGTCCCGCCATTCTGCGCCGCGACCGCCTGGACGAGCACGGCGGGCGCGGTGCGCGACGTCATCGCGGTCGCCCCCTCGCCTTCCTGCAAGATCCGTTCGACATCGGCGTCGAGGAACAGGCGCTCGGCCTCGACATGCAGGGCAATTTCGATTCCGTCACCCTGCGTTTCGCAGCCGACGTCGAGCCGCCCGCCACGCACCAGCGCATCGACGAGGATCAGCGACAGGTTGAGGATGATCTTGACCGCCGGCTTGGGCAGCGGTTCGCTCCCGATCATCCAGTTGAGATCGATCGCGCGGTCGCCGATAATCCCCTCGATCGCCGACTTCGCCTCGTCGGCGGGGACGCGCTCGCCGAACCCCCCGGCCGAACCGAAGGCCAGCCGGAAGAATTTGAGCTTGTTGGCCGATGTGCGCGCGCTTTGTTCGAGCAGGTCGATACAGCGCGCCCGCATTTCGGGGTCTTTTTCGTCCGCGAGCAGTTCGAGCCCGTTGGCGAACGCCCCCACCGGACTCAGCAGGTCGTGACACAGGCGCGAGGCCAGCATGGAGGCGAAATCGACGCGATCGTCGGTCATGGATGAATGGGCTCCCCGCAGACCGGACATTTCCGGCTCGCGAACGCTCCCTACGGCAGGGATATGGTTAAGGGCAAGCCTGATGCGTCGAGGCCAAATCCCTTTCGTTCGTCACCCCGGACTTGATCCGCGGTCCATAGCAGCGAGGCTGAATGGATGCCGGATCAACTCCGGCATGACGAAGGAGAATGGGCTGACCTTCCCTTGAAATTCCATGCCTCACCACCACATTCGAACCAATGTTGGGGGACGACGAAATACTGACCGTTGCGCTTGGCGACAATGCCGCCGGACTGCGTCTGGATCGCGCGCTTGCCGAAGCGCTCCCCGAACTTTCGCGCGAGCGGCTGAAGACGCTGATCAAGGGCGGACGCGTGGCCGATGCGAGCGGCCAGGTGCTGTGGGATCCCTCTGCCAAGGCGGCGGCGCCCGCTACGCTGGAAGTTCGCGTTCCCGCAGCCGCGCCCGCGCACAATGTCGCGCAGGACATGAACTTGGTGATTGCGTTCGAGGACGAACATCTGATCGTCGTCGACAAGCCCGCCGGAATGGTGGTCCACCCCGCTGCGGGCAATCTCGACGGGACGATGGTCAATGCGTTGCTCCATCATTGCGCAGGACAGTTGTCGGGGATCGGCGGCGTCGCCCGGCCCGGAATCGTTCACCGCATCGACAAGGATACGAGCGGTTTGATCGTCGCCGCAAAGCACGACAAGGCGCACGAAGGGCTGGCAAGGCAGTTCGCCGCGCACAGCATCGATCGCCGCTATCTCGCGCTCGCGACCGGGCGGCCGATGCCCGCGAACGGCACGGTAAACGCCGCGCTCGGCCGGTCGAGCACCAACCGCAAGAAGATGGCGGTGGTCGCCGAAGGGCGCGGCAAACATGCGATTACCCATTACCGGACGATCGAGCCACTGAAAGGGGCGACGCTGGTCGAATGTCGCCTTGAAACGGGGCGCACGCATCAGGTCCGCGTCCACATGGCGCATATCGACCACCCGCTTGTCGGAGATCCCGTCTACGGCCGCGCCAAAAAGCCGCTGTCGGAGGTGCTGAAAGCCCGGAATTTCGCGCGGCAGGCATTGCACGCGGCCCATTTGGGCTTTATTCATCCGGTGACCGGTAACAGGATCGCGCTCGACAGCGAAATCCCCGCCGATATGCGGGAACTGATCGATGCATTGCGCGTTTAAGTTTCGAATGAAAATCTATCTCGACCGCCGGACCCAACCGCGGCATATTTCTCCTCTGAAAAATTAGGGAAGACGCTAACAATGGCTAATAAAAGCAATGTTCCGGCCACGGTGCCCGCGCTCGGCGGTGAGGCGAGCCTGAACCGCTATCTGGCCGAAATCCGCAAATTTCCGCTGCTGACGCCCGAGCAGGAATATATGCTCGCAAAGCGTTTCCAGGAGCATGGCGACAATGAAGCTGCCGCGCAGCTCGTCACCTCGCACCTCCGCCTCGTCGCGAAGATCGCGATGGGATACCGCGGCTATGGCCTGCCGGTCAGCGAACTGATCAGCGAAGGCAACATTGGATTGATGCAGGGCGTGAAGAAGTTCGACCCCGAACGCGGCTTTCGCCTCGCCACCTATGCGATGTGGTGGATCCGCGCCTCGATCCAGGAATTCATCCTGCGGTCGTGGAGCCTCGTGAAGATGGGCACCACCGCCGCGCAGAAAAAGCTGTTCTTCAACCTCCGCCGGATGAAGAACAACCTCGAAGCGTTCGAGGACGGCGACCTGTCGCCCGAGCATGTCGCGAAGATCGCGACCGACCTCGGCGTGACCGAGGACGAGGTGGTCAGCATGAACCGCCGCATGGCGATGGGCGGCGACACCTCGCTGAACGTCCCGATGGGCGAGGATGGCGACAGCCAGTGGCAGGATCTGCTCGGCGACGAAGGTCCGTTGCAGGATGAGCGCGTCGCCGAGGCGCAGGAACGCGACGTCCGACATTCGCTGCTCAGCGAAGCGCTCGAAACGCTGAACGAGCGCGAACGCCATATCCTGACCGAACGCCGGCTGACCGACGATCCCAAGACGCTTGAGGATTTGAGCCAGATTTACGACGTCAGCCGCGAACGCGTGCGCCAGATCGAAGTGCGCGCCTTCGAAAAGCTGCAAAAGGCGATGCTGAAGCTGGCGGGCGACCGCCGGCTGGTGGGCGCCTGAGCCGGGGCATCGGAGCCACTTGCCAACTATCCGGCAGGGCATAGAGTAAGCGGATGACGCCGCTTGAAGCTCTGACCCTGCTGGCTGTCGCGGCCGTTCCTTCGTCGCCGCTTCCGGCGGCGACATCGGGTGCCCCGGTGGTGCTCCAGGCCTTCAACGCCCAGTTGCCCTACCGCCCGGCGCCGGTGCGGATCGGCGATCGCGTCCATCTGGTCTATGAATTGCATCTCACCAATTTTGCCTCGACACCATTAGGCCTCGATGGCCTGACGGTGAGCGATGCGGTCACCGGCGCGCCGCTGGCGACACTGGCGGGCGACGCGCTGTCGGCGGCGGTAGGCGGGATTTCTGCCGGCAACGGCGATTCCGGCGTCGTTATCGCACCGGGCATGCGAGCTATCGTCTATCTCGACATCGCTCTGACCGAAGGCGCGCCGCCAAAATCGCTGAGCCACCGCGCAGCGATCCGTACGAGCGCTGGCGCAGCGGCAATCGACGCCGGTTCGATCGGCGTCGACGACCGACCGCTGCCGGTGCTCGGCCCGCCCTTGCGCGGCGGCCCGTGGGTCGCGGTCTATGGGCCCGAAATGGAACGCGGCCACCGCCGCGTCGTCTATGCAACCGCCGGCCGGGCGACGATCCCCGGGCGGTTTGCGATCGACTGGATGAAGGCCGATGCGAACGGGCGGCTCGATCGCAGCGACGGCAAGTCGCTGGCCGATTCCTACAGCCACGGCAGCGAGGTCCTCGCCGTCGCCGACGCGGTCGTTGCGGCGGTTCGCAACGATTTTGCCGAGCCGGTACTGCGCGCCGACCTGCCGAAGGTCGCGATCGGGGATGCGACCGGCAATTATATCGCGCTCGACCTTGGCGACAGCCGCTTCGCCTTTTACGAACATTTGCAACCGGGCGTCCGGGTCAAGGTCGGCGACCGGGTAAAGCGGGGCGACGTAATCGGCCGCGTCGGGCTGACCGGGCAAGGATCGTCACCGCATCTCCATTTCCACGTCGCGTCGAGCCCATCGCCGCTGGGCGCCGAGGGGCTGCCGTTCCTGCTGGACGGCTACCGGACGATCGGCCGCTACGCCGCGATCGGGGATCTCGGCAAAGGGCCGTGGCCGCCGGTCACCGCCGCGGGAACGGGCCCCTCATTGCCCCCCAGCAACAGCGTCGTCCGCTTCCCCGATTGACCATCGCCGCCGCGGCGATAGAGACGATGCGATGAGTCCTGCCTCGCCGAAAGCCAAACGCCGCAAGCTGCCCTGGTATCTGCGGCCGTTCAAATGGCTGTTCTGGTTCATCGTCGCCTCGGTCCTATGGGTGCTCGTCTATGCAGTGGTGCCGCCGCCAGTGACCTTCACCATGCTAGCCGACGGCAATGGGATCACCAAGGACTGGACCGGCCTGCCCAACATCGACCGCAACATGGTCGCCGCGGCGATCGCGGCCGAGGACGGCAAATTCTGCAGCCATGACGGCTTCGACCGCGACGCGATCGAGCAGGCGATCGAGCGCAACGCGAAGGGCAAGCGGATGCGCGGCGGGTCGACGATCAGCCAGCAGACGGCGAAGAATGTCTTCCTGTGGCAAGGCAGCGGCTGGACGCGTTACGTGCGCAAGGTGCCCGAGGTGTGGTTCACCTTCCTGATCGAAAAAATCTGGGGCAAACGCCGGATCATGGAGGTGTATCTGAACGTCGCCGAGACGGGGCTTGGAACCTATGGTGTCGAGGCCGGAGCGCAGCGCTATTTCAAACATGGCGCGGCTAAGCTTACCCCGGCAGAAGCCGCGCGGATCGCTGCGATCCTGCCCCTGCCCAAGAAACGCGAAGCGGTGAGCCCCTCGGGCTTCACCCGCCGCTACGGCAACACGATCCGCGCGCGGATCGGCGTCGTGAAGCGCGACGGGCTGGATGCGTGCATCTATAAATAGCAGTGCTGGAGTGGGGAGCGGCCATTGCTTCCGACACTTTCGTCATCCCGGACTTGATCCGGGATCCACTGCGGCGCCGAAGTCGTGGACCCCGGATCAAGTCCGGGGTGACGAAGGCGAATATTCCCACTCCAAGCCGCTTGCGGATATCTCCACGCGCTAGGCCGGCTTCCAGCTCTTTCGCTCTTCGGCCTGTTTGAGCACCTCGAACGCCGCCTGCCCCGCCGCAAAGCGCTTGGCCGCCTCTTCGTCGCCCGGCTTGACGTCGGGGTGGCATTCCTTGGCATAGGCGCGCCACGCCTTTTTCGTCGCGTCGAAATCGGCGTCGGGGTCGAGCCCGAGCAGTTCGAGCGCGCGCATTTCGTCGGCGCTGCGGCCGCCGTCGCCCGACCCGCCCCATGCATAATGCTGGGCGCGGGCATAGCTGCGCGCGCCGCGCGCTTCGTCGGCGGCGCGTGCCGCGGCATCTTCGGCGCTCAATCCTTCGAAATAGTCCCAGCCGCGATTATATTCGGCGGCGTGCGCCTCGCAGAAATACCAGCGGTCGGGGCTGTTCGGCGACTTGGGCGCGGGGCAGTTGCCCGGTTCGGCACAGCCATGGCGGTCGCACAGCCGGACCTTCTGCGCCTCGCGCGACGAGCCATAGGGGCGCCAGCGGGGAAAACCCCAGTCATCGGATCTCTTGGCGCGGCTCATCAACCCCATGTAGCGGCTGGGCGCCGGGATTGCTAGCCGGGCGCCGCCAGAAACCTAGTCTTTTGCCGCGTAGCCGAAGGCTTTGTGCGCCAGTTTGACCACTGCGGGATCGAGATCGGGCGGCGTCATCGGCACCGCGGCTTCCAGCGCCTCGGCGACATGGGTCAGCGCGGCGATCCGCGCCGCTTTCTTATTGTTGCCGTCGATCACCTTCCACGGCGCCCAGCGCGTGTCGGTCTGCGCGAACATCTCGTCCATCGCGGCGAGATAGTCCTTGCGCCTGGCCCGGTTGCGATAATCTTCGGCGCCGGTTTTCCACCGCTTCCACGGATCGTCGAGCCGGTCGGCGAAACGCTTGTCCTGTTCTTCCTGCGTGATGTGGATGAACAGCTTGACGAGATTGGTGCGGCTGCCGGTGAGCTGTGCCTCGAACTCGTTGATCTCGTCATAGCCCTTGCGCCACTCGGCTTCGCTCGCAAAGCCCTCGACACGTTCGACGAGAACCCGCCCGTACCAGCTCCGGTCAAAGATCGATATTTCGCGATTGCCGGGTAGCCGTTTCCAGAAGCGCCACAGGAAATGGCGTGATTTTTCTTCTTCGGTCGGCGCAGAAATCGGCCATACCTCGAAATAGCGCGGATCGAGCAGCGCGGTCAGGCGCTTGATGATGCCGCCCTTGCCGCCGGCATCCCAGCCCTCGAACATGATGATGCTGCGCTGGCCATGGGTGATGTGCGCGGCCTGGACGCGTTCGAGCCGCTCCTGCAGCGCCTTGAGGTCGTCGCCATAGTCGCCGTCATATTTGGCGCCCGATTCATGGTCCGAAAGCGAAATGGTCATGCGGCTTTCCTAGACCACAGATAGGGCGCTTACCAAGGGGCGGAACGCCATTGTCGTGTTCTGGCACAGCGACCCGCTATTTCCTTACTGGTAACCCATCAGCTGCTTGCGCGCCTGCCAGTCGGCGATCGCTTGCCGATGGCGTTCGATCCGCGTCAACGCCGCCGGAATGGCCTCGCCGCGCAATCCCTGCCGCTGTGCCTCGCCGTACCAGTCGATCGCGGCATCGAAATCGCCCTGCATTTCGGAACAAAGGCCGAGGTTGAAGGCAAGCGCCGCGGTCGGCACCGCATCGCGGGTCAGCGCGGTCCATGCCGCGCACGCTCCGGCCTGGTCGCTCTTGGTCTGGCGGATCGCGTTCTTGAACGCCTCGGCCGCCGGCTTGGCCAGCCCCTTGCGATTCTCGTCGACGCGCACGTCGAGGACATAGCGGCGCGGCGCAAGGTCGTCGCGGATCGCCTCGACCTGCTTTTTGCGCGTCGCATTGACGAATTGTTCGACCGTCCGCGATGCGCTGCGGTCGGGGCAATAGGTGATTTCGTCGCGGGCGTTCAGCGGCCGCGAATAGCGCACCGACCCGTCGGCGATCGCCACCAGCCGTACCGTCGTCGCGGCGGTCGCGATGCGGCGGCGGCAGCGGATTTCGACCTCCACCTCGTTCAGGCATTTCTTCTTGTCGGCGGGATCATATTCGGTGCAGCGGTCGCGCTTTTCGGTGACGGGCACCTCCTCGACGTTGCTGCGCACCGTGCCGGTCACCAGCGCATCGACCGGCGCCCCCGATTCGGGCGCAACGATCCGGAAGTAGGGGCGCCCGTCGAACTCGGCGGCGCCAAGCTCAGCCTCCAGCGCCTGCGCGAACACAGCGCCGTCGCGCCCTTCGAACCGCTCGACCGCAAGGCGATAGAGGTCGTTCGCCTCCGCATTCGCCGGTTCGGCGGCCGCGATCGTCAGCACCTCGGCACCCGCCGGCGCTGCGAGACACAGACAAACAGCCGCCAAGGCTGCACGCGCATCGACCATGATATTCCTTCCCCCGATCAACCCCGCGACGGGCTATCGCAGCCCGGTACGGCTGTCAAAGCGCGGCCGCCTCTTCAGAGCAGGTCGGCGAGCAAGGCAGCGAGGCGCTCGGGCGCTTCCATCGGGATAAAATGGCTATGCTCGCTCCATTGCTCGTCGCGCACCGCGCCCAGGGCATCGCCAAGGCCGGGCCAGGTGGGGCTGACCGAGAAGTCGAGCGCGCTTGTCCGTTCGCCCGTCCGGGCGCGGATCACGCTGACCGGTGCCACCATGTCTTCGAGCCAGCGATAGGGGCTGGTCCGCAGCGCATTCAGATAGACCGACGCCTCGAGTGCTGGCGGGCAGGCCAGGTCGAAGCCTTCGCCTTCCGCGGCGGGCAACAGGCCGAAGCGGCAATAATCGGCGAGCACCTCCGGCTGCCAATGGGTATAGGGCGGCCGCTGCGCAAAATGGGCGTTCATCGCTTCCCACCCGTCCCAGCGGGCGCGACGGCGTGCGACGGGATGCCCGGCCGGATCGGGCACGGGCTGCCCCGCCGCCTCGTCATACAGCGCCGGCTCCATGATGACCGGATCGACGAGCACGAGATGACGGAAGGCCGCGGGGCGGCGCGCGGCAAGGCGGGTAAGGACATAGCCGCCCATGCTGTGGCCACAGCCCACCAGCGGACTTCCGGTCAACCGATCGACCAGCGGCAGCAGCGCGTCCGAAGTCGCCGCCCAATCGGACAGCGAGGCGGGCTTGGCGCTGCGGCCGTGCCCGAGATGATCGGGGGCGACGACGTGCGTTCCGGCGGGCAGCGCTGCAACGACCCGATCCCACAACCGGGCGTGAAAGCCGGTCGCGTGAAGCAACAGCAGCGATGCCCGGCCGGGCGAAGGCTCGCCCCATTCGAACCAGCAGATTTCGCCTTCCGGCGTATCCAGCCGGTGTTCGCGGGGCCCGCCGTCCACGCCCTAGCTCTTGGAGCCGTCAACGAGACGGATGCTGAGTTCCTTGAGCTGCTTTTCGCTGACCGGCGCCGGCGCGCCCATCATCAGGTCTTCGGCCTTCTGGGTCATCGGGAAGACGATCACTTCGCGGATGTTCGGCTCGTCGGCGAGCAGCATCACGATGCGGTCGACACCCGGTGCCGAACCGCCGTGCGGCGGGGCGCCGAACTTGAAGGCGTTGATCATGCCGCTGAAATTCGCGTCGACGTCGGCCTGCGAATAGCCGGCAATTTCAAAGGCCTTATACATGATGTCGGGGCGATGGTTGCGGATCGCACCCGACGACAGTTCGACGCCGTTGCAGACGATGTCATACTGGTAGGCGAGGATATCGAGCGGATCCTTGTTCACCAGCGCGTCCATCTCGCCCTGCGGCATGGAGAAGGGGTTGTGGCTGAAATCGATCTTGCCGGTGTCCTCGTCGGTCTCGAACATCGGGAAGTCGACGATCCAGCAGAACTCGAAGCGGCTCTTGTCGATCAGCCCCAGCTGATCAGCAACGCGTGTCCGCGCAAGACCGGCGAGCTTGGCCGCCTTTGCTTCGACACCCGCGGCGAAGAAGATGCCGTCGTTCGGGCCCAGACCCATCGCGTCGGCGATCGCCTTCATGCCCTCCTGGCCATGATTGTTGGCGATCGGGCCGCCGAAGACGCCGTCCTTCTGCGTCGCATAGCCGAGGCCCGGGAAACCTTCCGATTGCGCCCAGCTATTCATCTCGTCGAAGAATTTGCGGCTCTTCTCGTGCGTTTCGGGGGCGGCGACGGCACGAACGACCTGCCCTTCCTCGACCATCGAGGCGAAGCGGCCGAAGCCCGATCCTTTAAAGAAATCGCCCACGTCGTGGACGAGCAGCGGGTTGCGGAGATCCGGCTTGTCGCTGCCATATTTCAGCATCGATTCGCGGTACGGAATGCGCTGGAACGGCATCGGCGACACGGTGCGGCCCTTGCCATCGAAATCGGCGAACTCCTCGAACACGCCGTGCAGCACGGGTTCGATCGCGTTGAATACGTCATCCTGAGTGACGAAGCTCATCTCGAAATCGAGCTGGTAGAATTCGCCGGGCGACCGGTCGGCGCGCGCGTCCTCGTCGCGGAAGCAGGGGGCGATCTGGAAATAGCGGTCGAAGCCCGCGACCATCAGCAGCTGCTTGAACATCTGCGGCGCCTGCGGCAGCGCGTAGAATTTGCCCGGGTGGACGCGGCTGGGGACCAGATAGTCGCGCGCGCCTTCGGGGCTGCTCGCGGTCAGGATCGGCGTCTGGAATTCGGTGAAGCCCTGATCGATCATCCGGCGGCGGAGCGACGAAATGACGTTCGAGCGCAGCACGATATTCTTGTGCAGCCGCTCGCGGCGGAGATCGAGGAAGCGGTTGGTGAGGCGGATTTCCTCGGGATATTCGGTTTCGCCGAACACCGGCAGCGGCAAGCGTTCGGCGGCGGACTGCACGGTCACCGCGGTCGGATAGATTTCGATCTCGCCGGTCGCCAGCTTCGGGTTGAGCGTCTCGGGCGAGCGCCCCGCAACCTTGCCGGTGAAGGTCAGGACGGATTCAGGACCCAACGCATTGACCGTCGGATAGAGATCCGAACCGGTCTCTACCACGATCTGGGTGATGCCATAATGGTCGCGAAGATCGACGAAGAGCACATTGGCATGCTCGCGCGTCCGGTGCACCCAGCCCGAAAGACGGACTTCCTCACCGACGTTGGCGGCGCGAAGGTCTGCGCAGGTGTGGGTGCGATAGGCGTGCATTCTTCTGTCTTTCAATGTCCGGGAAGGCGCGCGGAACTACGCGCCGATATGGCCGCGCCTAAGGCAGGTCGGCGCGCCATTTGTCAAGGGTGGACGGTCGATTCAGCAGGTCAGGCCGAGCCCGTCGAGCACCTCGCTGCCGAACAGCGCGCGATGCGCGGGATCGGGCATCAGGCGGTCGCGGGCGGCGCGCCAGCGGCGGAAATCCTCGCCATAGTCGGCGGCGACACGCACCGCATCGAGGCGGCAGCTTTTCGCCCAGTGGCGCGTGAAACCGATCCCCTGTGCGTCGAGCACCTCGACGACGCGCGCATAAGCCGCAGCCGTGCGTTCGCTGCGCGGCCCGTCGAAATCGATCACCGCATTGTGCGAATAGCGCGCCGGCGCAAGCAGTCCTTCGGCGCGCGCCATGAAGCGCAATGTCACGACGGTCGAGCCGCCATGGCGCGCATAGACGGTGCATATCATCTCCAACGCCCGCGCCAGATCGGCGCGGTCGATAGTGACCGACGCATTGAACAGGTCGGCGAGCGGCCGGTGTGTGTCGAGCCCCTCGCCCCAGCTCCCGTAAACCGGCGGGTCGTCGACGTCGGGGCCGCTCGCATAGCCCAGCTTCATCGCATATTGCAGCAGCGCGCCGCGTGCCCAGGGATAGTCGTCGAGCAAGCGCCCGAGCAGGCTGAGCGCGTCATAGCCCGCCCCCAGTTCGCCCGGCGTTGCGTGCGGATAATCGTCGCGCCACGGTTCGCGGTAGAGGAAGCGCAGCATCGCCGGGCGCTTGAACGGCTTGTACGGGTTGACGATCATCTGCACAAAATCGGGGTCCCGATCGAGCGCATAGGCGGCCGAAAAGCGCTGGAAGTCACCTGCGGCCAGCCAATCGAGCGCGGTACGGTCGACGGTGCGCAGGTTCTGGATCGGGCGGACGAGGAATTTCGGCACGCTGTCCACGACCAGCGCGGTGACGATACCGAGCGCACCCACCGGAAGCTGAAGCGCGGCGAACAGGTCATCGTCGCGGAGCGGCGTCGAGCCCGTTGCGGCGATGAAGGCGTCGCTCATCACACCTGCCGCCGGCTCGACCCAATGGACGCCGCCCGGCGTCACCACCTGCACGGCGCGGATGTGATCCTGAATGCCGCCGCGTGCGATCATCGATCCGTGCGTTCCCGTCGCGCAGGCGCCGGCAAAGGTCTGACCGTTGCCGGCGCCGCTCGTCCAGAGCGAGCGCCCCTGTTCCTCGAGCTTGTCGGAGACTTCGTCGACCAGCGCCCCCGCCTCGACGAGCATCAGCTCGTCCGCATCGACGCCGGGGCGGACGTCGTAGGCGCCGATTCGGAAACAGCGATTGAAACGCCGCGTGTGGAGCAGCCAGCTTTGCGAGCAGATGTTGACGTTCGACGGCGACCACCCCGCACCGAGCGGGCGAACCCGCCGCCCCGCCGCCTGCGCGGCCGCCAGCCAGTCCTGTACGGCCTTCGCCGCGAGCGCGAGTTCGTCGCGGCCGCGCACGGCATCGCCGCTGCGCAGGGCGAAACGCGTCGCTGCCTCGCAGGTGCCGGTGCCGTGATAGTTGGTCCAGCGACCTTCGTCGCCGAGCTGGACGACCGGCATCAGGCGTCTCCCAGCGGCTGGATGCCGGCATGCGCGCGCCACGCGACGGTGACCGGACGCAGGAAACCGAAACTGGCGAGCGCGACAAGCATCTGGCGCCGCGTCGCAAAGAGGCGCACATCGCAGAGACCGTGATCGGATTCGGGCGCGATGAACGGCTGCGCCGCCGCGCTGGCGAAACCCCAGCCCTTCAGCGTCACCACCAGCCGCTCCTCGTCGAGCGGGCGCGGGTTGGCGATCGATACGAAAATATCGGCCTGCCCCGCCATATATTGCCCGAAAAGCAGCGCAAAACCGAGCGCCGCCAGCCCCCAACCGATCCACATCATCGCCAAGACCCCTTCGCGTTTTCCCCTGTCCGCTGTTGCGGATCCGCGACCCGAAGAGTGCGGGCAATTTTTCCTGCCCGTCTGCATCAACTAAATGTATAGGCCCATCATGCAAGTCCATCCGCTCATCGAAACCAGTACCGCGCTCGCCGAATTCGTCGGCCTCATCAAGGACAGCGATTTCATCGCGGTCGATACCGAATTCATGCGCGAGAATACCTTCTGGCCCGAACTCTGCCTGATCCAGGTCGCAAACAGCGAACATGCCGCGGCGATCGATCCGATGGCGAACGGCATCGACCTCAAACCTCTGCTCGACCTGCTTGTCGACAATGAGGAGGTGTTGAAAGTCTTCCACGCCGGCGGGCAGGATGTCGAAATCATCTTCAACCTGACCGGAAAGACGCCGCACCCGATCTTCGACACGCAGATCGGGCAGATGGCGCTCGGGCAGGCCGAACAGGTCGGCTATTCGAACCTCGTCGAGGCGTGGCTCGGTATCGTTCTCGACAAGGGCGCGCGCTTCACCGACTGGAGCCGCCGCCCGCTCGACAAGCGCCAGATCGACTATGCGATCGGCGATGTGACGCACCTCGCCGAGATTTTCCCGATGATGCTGAAAAAGCTGGTCAAGACCGGGCGCGGCCACTGGCTCGACGAAGAGATGGAAAAGCTCGCCGACCCCGCCAATTACAACGTCGACCCTGAAAAGGCCTGGCTGCGGATCAAGGTGCCGTCGCGCAAGCCCGACGTGCTCGGCCGCCTGAAAGCGCTCGCCGCGTGGCGCGAGCGCGAGGCACGGACAAAGAACCTGCCGCGCGGCCGCATCGTCAAGGACGAGACGCTCGGCGATCTTGCCGCGCATCCGCCCAAGGATCAGGACGGGCTCGGCCGCGTGCGCGGGCTGTCGGCGACGTGGAAGTCGAACGACATCGGCGCGCGGCTGATGGACGCGCTCGACAATGCCAAGCCGCTGCCGAAGGACGACATGCCCGATCGCGCGCCACGCGGCCCCGGGCTCGGCAAGGAAGGCGTGCTCGTCGCCGACCTCCTCAAACTGCTCCTCAAGATACGGGCCCGCGAACTCAATGTCGCGTCGCGGCTTATCGCACGCAGCGACGACCTCGAGGCGCTCGCGGCCGGGCGCCGCGACGATATCCCGATGATGCAGGGCTGGCGCTACGACGTCTTCGGCCATGCCGCGCTCGACCTTGTCGAAGGCCGGATGGGCTTTGCCGTCAAGAACGGCAAGCTGGTGATGAGCGAAATCGACGCCGCCGCTGCCGCCCCGATCGACGACGCAGGCGAAAGCAAACCGGCTTAGCGCAATATCAGTTCGGGCTTGGCATCGAGCGCCTGCGCAAGCGAGCGCAGCCGGCGTTCGACCGACTCGCCGGCCAGATGATGCCAGCCCGGATCGAGGCTGAGCCGCAACTTTCCGTCGACATGGGCGATTGCGCTGGCTTTCAGCGGCGCCTCGACCCCGCCGGTCAACCGCTGGGCAAGACGGATCGCAAGCCCCCATTGCCGCGCCCGCGCGAGGCGCTCGGCCTCGACGAGCGCGCCCATCGCGGGGAAATCGCCATCGGCGCCGCCGAACCCGGCGTGGAGCGCACGCGCCAGCAGGATCCGGCCGGGGATGTCGATGCCGCGCCAATTGCCGTGCAGGCCGATCTCGGTCCCGCGTTCGGCACGAAAATCGGGATTTGCCGACCAGGCGACGTCGCTGAGCAGGCTGGCGGCGAGCCGGATACGGCTGTCGGCCGTCGCCTCGCTCGCGAACAGCGGCGCGATCCAGTCGGCGATCGCCGGGCCATGCGGCGCGAAGCGCGCGAGGCGGCGGCCTTCGAATTCGGCGGCGACGATCAGCGGGTCCTGCGCCTGCGTCGCCGCGTCGAGCGTCTGATACAGCAGGCCTTCGCGCAGCCCCGACGACGAGACGGTCATTTCGGGAACATCGATGATATTGGCGAGCGCCGCCAGCAGCGCGGCCGCGTCGGGCAGCGTCGATGCACGCGTCGACGCCATGCCGGGAATCGCACGTATTTCCTCGAAACTCAGCCGCCTCGTCGCGCGCACCAGCCGGCGGAGCGCCGCACGGGGCAGCGTGTGCTGGTCGAGCACGGCAAGCGGATCGTGCGTCAGTTCGAGGTCGAGACGCGCCAGCGCACGCCACGATCCGCCGACGAGGTAGAGCGGCAGACCGGTGAGCAGCGCCGGCCATCCGGCGCTTTTCAGCATCCGGCGCACCGCGCGCTCGAACGCCTGTTCGCCATCCTTGCGCAGCGCGGGCAAGCGTAGCACGCCGAGCGGGAAAGATGCCCGCCGGCCGACCTCGCCGCCCGCGACCTCCGCCAGTTCGAGGCTGCCGCCGCCAAGGTCCACCGCGATGCCGTGCGCGTCGGGGATCGCGGCAATCACGCCGTGCCCCGCTGCTTCGGCTTCTTCCTCGCCCGACAGAAGGCGGATCTTGAGACCCGCTTCGGCCGCCCTCGCGATGAAGTCCGGGCCGTTGGCCGCATCGCGCACCGCCGCGGTCGCGACGCATTGCAGGTCCTTGACCTCCATGTGACGCGCGAGCAACGCATAGCGGTGCAAGGCGGTCAGTCCGCGCGCGGCATCTTCGTCGGCGATGCGTCCGTCGATCGACAGGCCACGGCCCAGCCCTGCCGCAACCTTTTCGTTGAAGATCACCGCCGGCGCGCGGCGCGGCCCTTCATACACGACGAGGCGGACCGAGTTGGAACCGATATCGATGACCGCCGAGCGGTGGACCGCCAGTTTCGAGGAGCGCAGCAAACCCAAATCTATCGTCTCAATCTTCGCGCATATCGATGGCGAGCGTCGGCACGTCGTGGCGCTTGTGCAGCGCGGTGCCGCGACCCGACAGCGAAGGGTTCGTCATGAAATAATGGTGGAGGTTAAAGGGCTTGTCGCCCGGGCTTACCCGCGCATAGGTACCGTCCGGCTGGAGCACCCAGCTTTGTTCA
The DNA here is from genome assembly GCF_001307295.1 of Sphingopyxis macrogoltabida. Classification (NCBI taxonomy): domain Bacteria; kingdom Pseudomonadati; phylum Pseudomonadota; class Alphaproteobacteria; order Sphingomonadales; family Sphingopyxidaceae; genus Sphingopyxis; species Sphingopyxis macrogoltabida. The sequence continues at coordinate 2,497,188 of NZ_CP012700.1, forward strand.
TTGTCGATGAGGTTCGCGACGAGCACCTGATCGAGGATCTGGTCGTGAACGGTCGGGTTTTCGATCGGAATCATATATTCGACGCGGCGATCGAAGTTGCGCGGCATCCAGTCGGCGCTGGAAATATAGAGTTTGGCGCGCTGGTGGGGCAGCGGCGCGCCGTTCGCGAAAGCCCACACGCGGCTGTGTTCGAGGAAGCGACCGACCACCGATTTGACGCGGATCGTTTCCGACAAACCCGCGACCCCTGGCCGCAGACAGCAGATACCGCGCACGATCAGCTCGATCGGTACCCCGGCGGCGCTTGCCGCATAGAGGCGATCGATGATGTCGGGATCGACAAGGCTGTTCATCTTCGCCCAGACGCCCGACGGCTGCACGGCCTTTGCGGCCGCGATTTCGGCGTCGATCAGGTCGCACAGATGCGCGCGCATGTTGAGCGGCGACATGGTGATCAGTTCGAGCCGTTCGGGCTCGACATAACCGGTGATGTAATTGAACAGTTGCGCGGCATCGCGCCCGGCGCGCGGGTCGGCGGTGAAGAAGCTCAAATCGGTATAGATGCGCGCGGTCACCGGATGATAGTTGCCGGTCCCGAAGTGGCAGTAGGTCCGATAGCCCTGCCCTTCGCGGCGCACGACCATCGAAATCTTCGCATGCGTCTTCCACTCGATAAAGCCGTAGACGACCTGCACGCCGGCGCGTTCGAGCTGGTTCGCCCAGAGCAGGTTCTGCTCTTCGTCGAAGCGCGCCTTGAGTTCGACGACCGCGGTGACCGACTTGCCCGCCTCGGCCGCCTCGATCAGCGCGCGGATGACCGGCGACTGGTTGCCGGCGCGGTAGAGCGTCTGTTTGATCGCAACGACATCGGGGTCCGCCGCCGCCTGCCGCAGGAAGGACAGCACGACATCGAAGCTCTCGTACGGGTGATGGACAAGGATGTCCTTGCTGCGGATAGCCGCGAAGCAGTCACCGCCATGTTCGCGAATGCGTTCGGGGAAGCGCGCCGAATAGGCCGGAAACTTGAGGTCGGGACGATCGACATCGACCAGCGCGGACAGTGCGGCGAGCCCGATGAAACCGCCGATCTTGGCGACGATCGCTTCATGCCCCTGGATATCGGCATTGAGCACCGCCGCAATCTCGCCCGGCATGTCGGCTTCGAGTTCGAGCAGGATGACACGGCCGCGGCGGCGGCGGCGGATCGCGGTGCGGAACAGGCGGACGAGATCCTCCGCTTCTTCCTCCAGTTCGATGTCGCTGTCGCGGATGATCCGGAAAACGCCGAGCGAGCGGATGGTGAAGCCCGGAAACAGCAGGCCGCCGAAAATCTCGATCAGATATTCGATCGGCACGAACGCGGTCGTTTCGCCGGGAACGGGAACGAAGCGCGGCAGCGAAGCCGGGATCATCACCAGTTCGCGCACCGTATCGCCGGTCGCCTTGCGCTGCAGGTCGAAGATGATACCGAGACCGCGGTTCGGAATGAAGGGAAAGGGATGCGCCGGGTCAAGGACCTGCGGCGTCAGGATCGGGAAAATCTGGTCGAGGAAATATTGGCGGAGACGGGCGCGTAGCGCATCGGCATCCGATCCGGTGCCGTGGACGACGATTCCCTGTTCGGCGAGCAGGCGGTGGAGCAATTGCCATTCGCTTTGCTGCTCGTCGACGAGGCGATTCACCTCGGCCTCGATCTCGGCGAGTTGCTGCCCCGGCGAGCGGCCGTCAGCCGACGGATCGTCGATGCCCTGCAGTTGCTGCCCTTTCAGCCCCGCGACGCGGACCATGAAGAATTCGTCGAGGTTGCTGCCCGAAATCGACAGGAAGCGTAAGCGTTCGAGCAGCGGATGCGCGGGATTGCGGGCTTCTTCCATCACCCGGCGGTTAAAGGCGAGCCAGCTCAGTTCGCGATTGAAGAAGCGCTCGGGACCGAAACTCGGCGGTTCCGTCAGGGCGTCATTGTCGGCGCGAAGGGGGCCATTTGCTATCGACATATATCGCTGTCCTGCCTTTCGAGGAGATCGGGATCGATCAGCCCCTGTGACAGTAATGTTTCACGAGTAAGACGAACGCCGAGGCGCCTTCCCTGTTCAAGCGAAGTGGCATCGAGCACCGCGACGATGCGATGGATCATCGCATAGCTGCGCTCCATCCGCGGCACGATATAGGATGCGACCTCGGGCGCGATGGCGATGCCGCGCTGCGCAAACAGGGCCTCGATCAGGTCGCGCGCGAGGCAATCGTCGGGATCGCCGATGGTCAGTACCGGCACCGCCGCGAGGCGCGATGCCAGATCGGGCAAGGCGATCTGCCATTCGGCAGGCGGCCTATCGGCGATGACCAGCAGCGGCGTCCCCGAAGCCTGCGCGGCGTTCCACGCGTGAAAAAGCTCTTCTTCCGAAACGCTGTCGTGCCCGTCGATCACGCGCCCACCGGTATCGCGCGCGAACAATCGGCCGATCAGGCTGCGACCCGACCCGCGAGGGCCGACGAGAACCGCGGTGCGTACCGGCCAGGTCGATACATGGCGCAGGTAGCGAACGGCATCGGCGTTGCTGGTGCCGACGATCAACGGACCGTCGTTCGCTCCGCCAGCGCTCCAGTCGAGCGGGAGCGCGATCTGTCCCGATGCCCGCGCCATTAGCGACTGATCCTGAGCGTGCTGCCGCCTTCCTGTACCTTGTACCCGCGTGCGGCGAGTGCGGCCTTGAGCGCCGCGATGTCGCCGCGGAAGCTGACCCGCATCACCGACGTACCGCCCAGCGCAAGGCTGGTGGTCGAGGCCGACTGGACGCCCGCGATGCCCGCGATCGCGCGCTCGGTCGCCGACACCGATTCGACGTCGGGAGAGCTGTACTGGACGGTGAAGCTCGATACGCCGACCGCCGCCGTCGCCGGGACGCTGGCATCGGTTTCGGTCGGCAGGACGTCGGCGTCGGTCGCGACCTCTTCGGGCAGGTCTTCCTTCTCGACCGGCTTTTCGAGAACGAGATAGGTATCGGTCTTGAGCACGCCCGCCGCCAGCGCATCGATATAGATGCGGTCCATGCGCGCGACCGCTTTTTCCATCATGTCGGGCAGCGCGGTGGGATTGGGACCGGTCATGGTGAAACTGGAAATCAGCTTGTTGTCGGGACCGAAACGCGCGGTGAAATAGCCTTTGATCGGCCCGCCGGGATAGCTGTATTCGACCCGCGCCATCGGCACGAGGACATCGGCGGCGCCATATTGGTCGAGAATGACGCGCCACCAGACGCGCCCGCGGCGTCCCGTCTGGCCGGCGTTGATCAGCAGCGTATCGGCGCCGGTGCCCGCGGTGCGGACATAGTCAATCGCGCTTTGCCCGGTGTTATATTCGGCCCAGGCGCGCTGCCAGGCGCTGCGCTGTTCGAACACCTGCGGAATGCCGTCGACCGAATAGACGGGGATGACCAGCAAAGGCGGCGAGCGCAGCGTTCGACCGCTGACGCCCAAAATCTGTCCGGCGCGGACGCGGTCGAACTGGACACCGAGCCGCGCGACATAGCGGCGCGGACCGATCTGTTCGTCCTCGACGACGATCGCGGTGACGATGCCGTCGAGCACCGAATCGCCGAGCGTCGGACCGTCGCTGCCGTTCAGTTTGCGATAAAGCTGTGCCCAGCCCTTGCGCTGCGCCTCACGCCAGCCCTTTTCGCGCGCATCCTCGGCGTTGTCGCCGGTGACGTCGACAAGGATGCCGCTGGCGAGGAAGTCGCCGCTGCTGTTGATCGGGGTAATGCCGCGATCGCCGCGGCTGATCTGTCCTTCGACCACCCCGACGACCAGAATCGCAAAGAGCAGCCCGAACAGCGCCGCCCAGCGCCAGTCGCGCGGGCGCGCGGCATCGAAGGGGAAACGGGGCGCGAAGCGGGGGAAAGCGACCGAAATCATATCTTCTCTATGCTTTGCCCAAAAGCTCGACGCCGGACAAGGAAATCATGGCATTTCGTGGCCAGAGTCGTTAGTCGCGCTGGCCATGGATTCCAAGCACAACCAACCCGCCTCCTACACTTATGCCGAGGCCGGCGTATCGATCGAGACCGGCAACGCGCTGGTCCGTGCCATTGCTCCGCTCGCCCGTGCGACGCGCCGTCCCGGTGCCGATGCCGACCTCGGCGGTTTCGGCGGCTTTTTCGACCTCAAGGCGGCGGGGTTCAACGATCCGCTGCTCGTCGCGGCGAACGACGGCGTCGGCACCAAGCTGAAACTCGCCATCGAATCGGGCAAGCACGACGGCGTCGGCATCGACCTCGTCGCGATGTGCGCCAACGACCTGATCGTGCAGGGTGCCGAGCCTTTATTCTTCCTCGACTATTATGCGACCGGGAAGCTCGACAACGACGTCGCGACCGAAGTCGTCGCGAGCATCGCCGAAGGCTGCAAGCAGGCCGGCTGCGCGCTGATCGGCGGCGAAACTGCCGAAATGCCGGGCATGTATTCGGACGGCGATTACGACCTTGCCGGTTTCTGCGTCGGCGCGGTCGAGCGCGACCAGGTATTGACCGCCGACAAGGTTGCCGCAGGCGACGTGATCCTCGGCCTCGCTTCGTCGGGCATTCATTCGAACGGCTTTTCGCTCGTGCGGCGGCTGGCCGCGGACAAGGGCTGGAAGCTCGACCGCCCCGCGCTGTTCGACCAGAACATCCTGCTAATCGACACGCTGATGGCGCCGACGCGCATTTATGTGAAGAGCCTGCTGCCGCTGGTGAAAACCGGCAAGATTCATGCGCTGGCCCACATCACCGGCGGCGGGCTGCTCGAGAATATCCCGCGCGTGCTGCCGAAAACGCTCCACGCGCATGTCGACGCCGATGCGTGGGCGCAGCCGCGGCTGATGGCCTTCCTGCAGGCGCAGGGTAATATCGAGCCCGAGGAAATGGCGCGCACCTTCAATTGCGGGATCGGCATGGCTGTCGTCGTCGCCGAAGCCGACGTCGCCGAAGTCACCGCCGCGCTCGAAGCCGCAGGCGAAACGGTGTTCCGGATCGGCCACATCGCCGAAGGGGCGAAGGGCTGCACCGTGTCGGGCGGATCCGAGACGTGGAGTGCGATGGCGGCGTGGTCGGCCACGCATAATGCCTAAGGCGCGCGTCGCCGTCCTGATCTCGGGCGCCGGGACCAATATGGCGGCGCTGCTCTATGCTGCGAAAGCCGACGACTGCCCGTACGAGATCGTGCTGGTCGCTGCGAACGATCCCGAAGCGCCGGGACTGAAGATTGCCGAGGCCGAAGGCATTACGACCTGGGGCCTCTCTCACAAGGGCATGGACCGCGATGCGTTCGACGCGCTCGTCGACGCGCAATTGCACGAAGCACGCGCCGAATATGTCGCGCTCGCGGGCTATATGCGCATTCTCAGCGATGCCTTCGTCGAAAACTGGCAAGGCCGGATGCTCAATATCCACCCCAGCCTGCTACCGAAATACAAGGGGCTGAACACGCACCGCCAAGCCATTGATGCGGGTGACAGCCACGGCGGGTGCAGCATCCATGTCGTGACCCCGGCGCTCGACGACGGGCCGGTGCTCGCGCAGACGCCGGTCGCGATCGTCCCCGGCGAAACGGTCGAAAGCCTGACGCAGCGGGTGCAGTTTGCCGAGCATCAGCTTTATCCCAAAACCCTCGCCGCCTTCGTGACGCGCGAACGGTCGCCCGTCTACTTGCTCGGCCGCGTGCGCGAGCTCGCGATGGCGCTGCCCGAAGCCGATGAGGTCAGCTCGCACGGCATGCCATGCTTCGGCATCGCGAAGGGCAAGAAATTCGCCTATTTCACCGAGGATCATCACGGCGACGGCAAGATCGCGCTGCTCGTCAAGATCAGCGGCGCCGACGAACAGGCGCAACTGATCGAACTTGACGAAGACCGCTATTACCGCCCCGCCTATTTCGGCGACGGCTGGGTCGGCATCCGTCTCGACCTTGGCGAAACCGACTGGGACGCGATCGGCGAATGGCTCCGCAAGAGCTGGCTCGCGGTGGCGCCGAAAAAGCTCGCTGGGCTGATGGGCATCGCCGAGGAATTCTGACCGGCCGCAAATTGGCGCTGGCCTTTTTCCTGAAAGCCGGTTGAACTGCCGCGATGGCATTCGACGCCGCCCTTATCCTGTCGCTGCTGTTCCTCGCGGTTCATATTGTCGTGATCGGGCGCATCATCCTGCGGCCCCAGCGCGAGCCTGCGTCGCGGATCGCCTGGCTGATCGCGGCGATCATGGTGCCCGTCGTCGGGGTGATCGCCTATATGCTGCTCGGCGAGGCTCGGATCAGCGCGAAGCGCCGCGCCCGTTATCGCGCGATCGAGGCCCACCTCCCGCACCCGGCGCAGAATGAAACAATCCGCCGCGCCCTCGCAAAGACACCTTATGCAGCGCCCTTCGCGCTCGCCGAGACCGCCAATGCGCTGCCGCCGACGCGCGGCAACCGGGCGCGCCTGTCGGCTGACAGCAACAGCGCGATCCGCGAGATGGTCGAGGATATCGACGCGGCGACCTCGACCGTCCATCTCTGCTTCTACATCTGGCTCGCCGACAACAACGGTTTCCGGATCAAGAACGCGCTGGTTCGCGCCGCGCGGCGCGGGGTCAAGGTGCGCGTGCTGGCCGACGCGCTCGGGTCGCGCGGCTTCATCCGCTCGGCCTATTGGATCGAGCTCGAAAATGCCGGGGTCGACGCGCGGATTGCGCTGCCGATCGGTGGTTTGATCTGGACGCTGATCCGCGGCCGCTTCGACCTGCGCAACCACCGCAAGCAGCTGATCATCGACAACCGCATCGCCTGGTGCGGCAGCCAGAACCTTGCCGACCCCGAATTCCGGGTAAAATCGCGCTATGCGCCGTGGGTCGACCTGATGACACGCTGGGAAGGCCCGGTGGTGCAGGACTGCCAGTTCATCTTCGCTGCCGACTGGGAGTCGGAACATGGTGACGATATCAGCGCCCTGCTCTGCGAAGATGCCGAACAACCGGCCGTCGCCAAGCCGGGCATCGTCGCGCAGGTCGTCGGCACGGGTCCCAACCTGCCCTATCCTGCGATGACCGCCTGCTTCACCTCGCTGATTCATTCGGCGCGACGCGAACTGGTGATCACGACGCCCTACTTCGTCCCCGACGAACAGTTGATCTGCGCGCTGCTCGACGCCGCGCGGCGCGGGGTCAGCACAGTGATGATCCTGCCGCAGCGCAACGACAGCCGCATCGTCGCCAATGCCAGCCGCAGCTATTATGACGAGATGATCGGCGCGGGTGTCCAGCTATATGAATATCGCCCCGGCCTGCTCCACGCGAAGACAATGGTGGTCGACGGCGCCGTCGCGCTGATCGGCTCGGCAAACCTCGACCGGCGGAGCTTCGAGCTCAATTTCGAGAATAATATCCTGTTCGCTGACGCCGGTTTCGTCGCCGAAATTCGCGCGAGGCAGGACGAATATCTGGCCGATTCCGAGCGCGTCACGGCCGAAGATGTCGCACGCGACGGCATGTTGCGGCGGCTGTGGCAAAACCTGCTGGCGACGCTCAGCCCGCTTCTTTGAAGCAGCGCGAATGATCAAGGACAGGCGGCCGCCATATAATGCGCGTCCTTGCGGACCAGATGATCCGGAATCGCGCAGAAGCGCGGGATGCGCATCCGCTGCCGGTCGGCGTTGCCATTGAGGAAGCCGCCCTTGTCGATGGGATCGCTCGCCTGCGGCACGGCGACTTCGAAATGGACGTGCAACAACATCGCGCAGCCGACGGCGCCTTCGTCCCCAAGATATTGCCCCGCCCGGACGCGGTCGCCGACCTTCAGCGCCGCCTTGCCGCTTGTCGTCCCGGTCGCCATGTGCCCATAAAGCGTCCATTCGCCGCCCGGATGCGCAAGCCACACGAAATTGTTCCGGCAATCGGCCGCGGCCCGGCCGCTCTGCTGCTCCGAATAATGGTCCTCGATCGCCATCACTATACCATCGGCCGCCGCCACGACGCGGTGAACCTTCCCTTCGCGCGGCTCGCCGACCAGATCGATTGCGCCCACCGGGCGGTGCGTGACAGCGTCGTCAAACACCGAAACCTCCGTGCCGTCGGCGAAGGGAAGCCGGTAGAGCCCTTCGGATTCGGCGATCTTCGGCGTATCGGCGGCCGGCCCGTCCGATGCCAGCAGCGCCGCCGCCGCGATGGCGAAAATCGGCTTTCCCAGCATGACCTGCTCCTTTTTCGGGTGTCCAACGAAAAAGGCCACCGGAATGATCCGGTGGCCTTTGCTTGTCCGGTCGTGCCGGGCCGGCTTAGCCGACGATTTCTTCGGGCTTGAAGAAATAGGCGATCTCGATCGCCGCATTTTCGTCGCTGTCGCTGCCGTGGACGGTGTTCGCCTCGATGCTCTCGGCGAGTTCCTTGCGGATCGTGCCCGGCGCCGCGTCCTTGGGATTGGTCGCGCCCATGATGTCGCGGTTCGCCTGCATCGCATTCTCGCCCTCGAGGACTTGGACGACGACGGGGCCGCTGATCATGAAATCGACGAGTTCGCCGAAGAAGGGACGTTCCTTGTGGACCGCGTAAAAGCCTTCGGCCTGCTCGCGGCTCATGTGGATGCGCTTCGACGCGACGACGCGCAGACCGGCGTCTTCCAGCATCTTGGTGACGGCGCCGGTCAGGTTGCGGCGCGTCGCGTCGGGCTTGATGATCGAAAAGGTGCGGGTGACCGCCATGGGAAAGCTCCTGCGTTGTTATGATTTGCGATGCGCGCGCCTCTAGCCGCGCTTTTGCGCCGCCGCAAGGACAGAGCGTCGGACGCTACGGCCCTTCCGCCCAGCGGCCGTTTTCGTCCTGCTTCCAGAAATGGATTTCGGCGCCCTCCGTGGCGCTCAATTTGCGCCAAGTTGCGCGCGCGTCGTCGATCCGGCTGTTGTCGAAGAGCAGGAAAGCCCGGTCGAACCCGAGCGCATCGTCGCGCCATTCGCCGTCGGCAAGCGCAACGTGTCGCGCGCGATTTGCCGGCGAAGGATCGAGGGTTCCCGCGATCAGGATCGGCTCGATCTCTTCGTCGGGGGAGCCCGCCGCGCCGTGCGGCAGAAAACTCGCCGGTGCGTGCGTCCACAGCGCTTCGTCGATCGCCTGCCGCTGGAGTGCCGGGGCCGCGACGACCAGCAACCGGTCGCCTGCGCCCAAAATGCGCGTCGCAATCGCGGGCAGCACCCGCTCGACGGGATCGCGGGTGAGACGATAGAAATCGACGCGCGCCATGATCCCGCCCCGCCGGCCTCAGCCTTCGAAATTGGCCGCGATGAAGCGGTCGAGCAAGCGCACGCCATAGCCCGTCGCGCCCTTGGCATAGACGGGTCCGTCCTTGTCGGCCCATGCCATGCCCGCGATGTCGAGATGCGCCCATGCGACGCCGTCGTTCACGAAACGCTTCAGGAACTGCGCCGCGGTGATCGATCCGGCCTCGCGCGGGCCGATATTCTTCATGTCGGCGATCGGGCTGTCGATCAGCTTGTCGTATGCGGCCGACAGCGGGAAGCGCCACAGCTTGTTGTTCGACGCCTCGCCCGCCGCGAGCAGGTCGGCAGCAAGCTCGTCCTCATTGGCGAACATGCCGGCAAATTCATGGCCGAGCGAGATCACCATCGCGCCGGTCAGCGTCGCGAGGTCGACGATCACCTTGGGATCATAGGCTTTTTGCGCCCAGCTGATCGCGTCGCAAAGGACGAGGCGGCCTTCGGCGTCGGTGTTCAGCACCTCGACCGTCTGGCCCGACATGGTCGTCACGATATCGCCGGGGCGCATCGCATTGCCGTCGGGCATATTCTCGACGAGGCCGACGACGCCGACGACATTCGCCTTCGCCTTGCGGCCGGCGATCGCCTTGATCGCGCCCGCGACGGCGCCGGCGCCGCCCATGTCCCACTTCATCATGTCCATGCCCGGCCCGGGCTTCAGGCTGATGCCGCCGGTGTCGAAAGTGACGCCCTTGCCGATGAACACCACCGGCGCCTCGCCCGGCTTGCCGCCGTTCCAGCGCATCGCGAGCAGCCGCGGCGGCCGCGTCGAACCCTGCGCGACGCCAAGCAGCGCGCCCATGCCGAGCGCCTTCATCTGGCGCTCGTCGAGCACCTCGAGTTCGACCCCGAGGTCGGCGAGATGCTGGCAGCGTTCGACGAAGCTTTCGGGATAGAGGATGTTCGGCGGCTCGGCGACCAGCGTCTGAGTGAGCGCCACACCGTCGGCAATCGCCTCATTCTCGGCCCAACGGCCCGTCAAATCGCCGTGAGCAGAAGCAATCGTCACCGATTGGAGGCTGGGCTTCGCCTTGTCGGCAAGGCGGGTGCGATAGGTGTCGAGACGCCAGTTGCGCAGCCGAGCGCCCATCGCGAAGGCAAGTACATCGTCGGCGTCGCTCTCGCCCGCGCTCGCGAAATCGACGTGGACCGCACTGGCACCGCTCGTCTGAAGCCGCGCAATAAGCGCCGCGCCGCCGCGTTCGAGATCGTGGACATCGCCCTCGCCGATCCCGACGAGCAACAGACGCAGCACCCGGCCACCGTCGACGGCGGCGGTTTCGGCCACCGAGCCCGCCGCGCCCTCGAAGCGCGCCTGTGCCGCCGCGCCGCCGAGCAATGCGCCGTGCGGATCGCCGAGCGCCTGGACGAGCGCGGCGAGGCCGCCCTTGCGGACCGGGAAGGCGACGACGTCGGCAGACGCATTGATTTGCGCGACAAACTGAATGTCCATGCGATGACTTTCTTATGTGATGATTGATTGCAACGTGGCGGACCGATAGGGGTTTCGCCTGCGAGTTGCAAAATAAAGCAGCCGGTCCGGTCCGGGTGGACTTTCTAAGGGTATGGGACAAAGTGACTAAATGACCTTGGCTTTGTTCCATGGAAAATCGGCCCTGCGGCCCTTGTGGCTCGCAACGGCAAGCCTGTGCGCGCTGCTCGCGTCGCCCGCGCTGGCGCAGGAGCCCAGCGAATCGTCGCCCCCCGCGGCCCCCGGAACGCCCGACCTGCAAACCCCCGATGTCGCTCCGGTCGTCACCGATGCGCCCGATTCTGCCGCCGAGGACCAGATCGGCTTTGCCGCCGACAATCTGAATTACGACAGCGACACCGACGTCGTGGTGGCAGAGGGCAATGTCGCGATGAACCGCGACACCATTTCGATGCGCGCCGACAAGGTCACGTGGAACCGCAAAACCGGTCAGGTCTTCGCCGAAGGCAATGTCGCGATCAAGAACCCCGAAGGCGATACCGCCTATGGCGACAAGATCGAGCTGACCGACTCGCTGCGCGACGGCGTGGTCGAGAATATGCTCGTCGTGCTCGACAATGGATCGCGGCTCGCCGCGGTTCGCGGGACGCGCTTCGACAATGGCAATATCGAGCTCGAAAACGCCGCTTACACCCCCTGCCCGGTCGAGGATAACGAGGGCTGCCCGAAGAATCCGAGCTGGCAGGTCCGCGCCGTCAAGGTGCTGTACGACAAGGCCAAGAACAAGGTCCGCTACAAGGGCGCGCGGATCGAGATTTTCGGACTGCCGCTGATCCCGCTGCCGGGGCTCAGCCACCCGCTCAACAACGAACCGAGCAGCGGCATCCTCGTTCCCGAAATCCGCCTCGACCGGTCGAACGGCTTCGAGATTGCGGTGCCCTATTATCTGCGCATCGCTCCCGATCGCGACCTGACGATCACCCCGCACATCTACACCGGTGCGGCACCGATGATCGAGGGCGAGGCCCGCGCGCTGACCGACATCGGATCGTTCCGGATCAACGGCTATGCGACCTATGGGTCGCTCGTCCCGCTGACCGGCGAGGATCCGAACCGCCGCAAGCGCTTTCGCGGTTATCTGGAAAGCGCCGGCAAGTTCCAGTTCGACCCCCGCTGGAGCCTGACCTATTCGGGCCGCATCGCGACCGATCGCACGTTCATGCGCCGTTACGACATCAGCCGCGACGACCGGCTGCGCTCGACGTTCGAGGTCGAACGCATCGGCAACCAGAGTTATCTGTCGATCGCCGGCTGGGCGACCCAGACGCTCCGCCGCAACGATGTGCAGGGGCAACAGCCGATCGCACTGCCGGTGATCGACTATCGCCAGCGGTTCGACGATCCGCTGTTCGGCGGCCAGTTCGAATTGCAGCTCAACACGCTGGCGATTGCGCGGACCGCGGGTCAGGACACGCAGCGCGCCTTTGCCGGCGCGCGCTGGGATTTGCGGCGACTGACCGGCATGGGTCAGGAAGTCACGCTGACCGCGCTGGTTCGCGGCGATGTGTATCACAGCGACGAGAATCTGCTGACCGGTATCCCCGGCTATCGTGGCAAATCGGGCTGGCAGGCGCGCGGCATTGCAGCGGTCGCCGCCGATATGCGCTGGCCCTTCGTCGGCGAATTCCTGGGCGGCACCCAAACGCTGACCCCGCGCATCCAGTTCGTCGCGACCCCGCCGATCGAAAATATCGACATCCCGAACGAGGATTCGCGTGCCTTCGACCTCGAAGACAGCAATTTGTTCGCGATCAACCGCTTCAACGGCTACGACCGGTTCGAGGACGGCGCGCGCGTCACCTATGGCCTCGAGTGGAATTTCAGCCGCCCGGGCTTCAACATCAACAGCATCGTCGGCCAAAGCTATCGCCTGTCGAACAAGCCCACCCTGTTTCCCGACGGCACCGGGCTGACCGACCGCACCTCGGATATCGTCGGGCGGACGACGGTCGCCTACAAGGACTTCCTGCGCTTCACCCACCGCTACCGGCTCGACAAGGACAGCCTGGCGATCCGCCGGAACGAGCTCGACGCGACGATCGGCAGCCAGTCGACCTACGCCGTGCTCGGCTATTCGCGGCTCAATCGCGACATCCTGCTGCTCGGCGAAGATTTGCAGGATCGGGAAGAGGCCCGCGTCGGCGGCCGTGTCGCAGTGGCGCGGAACTGGTCGATCTTCGGCTCGGCAATCGTCGACCTGACCGACCAGAAGGACGATCCATTGAGCGTCGCCGACGGGTTCGATCCGATTCGCCACCGGCTGGGGATCGCGTATGACGACGAATGCCTGTCGATCGCGCTGACCTGGCGGCGCGACTATATCGATACCGGCGACGCGCGGCGCGGCAACAGCTTTTCCTTCCGCATCGCCTTCCGTAACCTTGGTTTCTGATCTCCGATCCGCTCAGCCTGCGTTCAGTGTCGCCGGGCTATCACGTCGACAACAGGTCCGGATGGCGGATTGCGCTGGACCATCGGGCGTGTCCGCTGATACGGAGCATGCCTCATTTCTCGAATAGGGTAGCAATGACCAGATTTTCGACCATGATCGGCCTGATTGCCGCAACGGCCGTGGGTGTGACACCAGTGGTGGCACAGACCGTTGCCGATCAGGAGGTTCCGACCACCAGCCTGAACATTCCGGGCAACGTCCAGATTTTCGGAGATGCCAAGCCCAATGTCTATCGTCCGTCGGCGACGGTGAACGGCGAGATTATCACCTCGACCGATATCGAACAGCGCATGGCGCTGATCCGCATCGCGAACAACAATCTGGAATTGCCGCCCGAAGAATTGCAGCGGCTGCGTCAGCAGGTTTTCAGCAACCTGATCGACGAAAAGCTCCAGATTCAGGAAGCCAAGGCGGCCGAGATCACGATCGACGAGAACCTGGTCAACGAACAGTTCGCGCGGCTTGCGACGCGTTTCAAGCAGACGCCCGACCAGTTCTCGCAATATCTCGCTTCGAAGGGCTCGTCGGCGGGGGCGGTGAAGCAGCAGATCCGCGGCGAGTTCGCGTGGGACCGCCTGCTGTCGCGTAACATCCAGTCGACGACCAACGTGTCGACCGAAGAGGTGGAATCGGTCGTCAAGCGGATGAACGAAGCCAAGGGCCAGGACGAATTCCACCTCGGCGAAATCTACCTGTCGGCAACCCCGGAAAATGCCGCGGCGGTGGCTGAAAACGCCGGAAAGATCATTCAGGCGTTGCAGGCGGGCGGCAGTTTCGCCGCCTATGCGCGCCAGTTTTCCGAGGCCTCGACGGCCGTCGTCGGCGGCGACCTCGGCTGGGTGAAGGCTGGCCAGCTTCCGCAATCGATGTCGGAAGCGGCCGCGCAGATGCAGCCCGGCCAGCTCGTCGGCCCGATCGAGGTGCCCGGCGGCCTCTCGATCATGCTGATGATCGACCGGCGCCAGGTCCTGACCGCCGATCCGCGCGACGCGGTGCTCAGCCTGAAGCAATTGTCGCTGGAATTCGCGCCCGGCACGACGCAGGCCCGCGCGACCGAACTCGCCGGCCAGTTCGCCGAAGCGACGCGCGCCATCGCCGGCTGCGGCGCCGCCGACGAGGTGGCGCAGCGTCTGGGCGCCACCGTGGTGTCGCGCGACAATATCGAGATGCGTTCGCTCCCGGGTCCGTTGCAGCAGACGCTGGCGACGTTGCAGATCGGTCAGACCACCCAGCCCTTCGGCGCCCCCGACGAGGGGATCAGCGTCTTGGTGCTCTGCGGTCGCGACATGCCGCAGACCGCGACCGCACCCGATGTCCAGCAGATCGAGAACCGGCTGCTCGAAGAAAAGGTCAACAAGCGGGCGCAGCGTTATCTTCGCGACCTGCGCCGGGACGCTGTGATCGAATATAGCTGATGTCCGAACAATCCGCCCCGCGTCCGATCGCGGTCACCATGGGTGACCCGGCGGGCGTGGGACCCGAAGTTGCGGCGCGTGCGTGGGCAGCACGGCGCGAACACAAGCTCCCGCCCTTTGTCGCGATCGGCGATATTGCGGCGATCGAAGCCGTCTGGGATGGCCCGGTCTCGCGTATCGGCGATATGGACGAGGCGGTCCGCGCGTTCGACGCCGCGCTTCCCGTCTGGCATCTCGAAGACAGCGGACCGCTGGAACCTGGCAAGCCGACGCCCGCCGGCGCGACCTGTGCCCTCCACGCGCTCGAAACCGGGATCGGGCTAACCCGCACCCAAGCCAGTGCCGCGTTGGTGACGGGGCCGGTGTCGAAGCACGCGCTCCACGGGATCGGCTATACACACCCCGGCCAGACCGAATTCATTGCCGAACGCTGCGGCGTGACGGCGACCAATGCAGTGATGATGCTGGCCGGGCCGTCCCTGCGCGTCGTCCCGCTGACCGTCCATATCCCGCTGTCCGAGGTCCCCGAACGTCTGACGAGCGACCTGATCGTCGCCAAGGCGCGGATGGTGGCGCGCGGGCTGCAGCGCGATTTCGGTATTGCCGAGCCGCGTCTCGCCGTCGCCGGACTCAATCCGCATGCTGGCGAAAGCGGCCAGCTTGGCGGCGAGGAAATCCGGATCATCGCGCCCGCCGTCGAGCAACTTGCCGCCGAAGGAATCGCCATCGACGGCCCGCTTGCCGCCGATGCGCTGTTCGCGCCGGGTATCCGCGACCAATATGATGCGCTGCTCTGCTGCTATCACGATCAGGCGCTGGCGCCGTTCAAGGCGCTGCATTTTCACGACGGCGTCAATCTGACGCTGGGGCTGCCGATCATCCGCACCTCGCCCGACCATGGCACAGCGTTCAACATCGCGGGCAAGGGCAAGGCCGATCCGGGGCCGACGATCGCGGCCATTGCGATGGCGGCGCGCATGGCGACAGCACGCGAACGCAGCTGCGCCCCCGCCAAGTGACGCGCCAGCCGACGCACCCGCTGCCGCCGCTCCGCGAAACGGTCCGCGCGCACGGCCTGTCGGCCAGCAAGGCGCTCGGGCAGAATTTCCTCTTCGACGAACAATTGCTCGACCGCGTCGCCGCACTGCCCGGCGATCTCGACGGGCAGACGGTGTTCGAGGTGGGGCCCGGGCCCGGCGGTCTGACGCGGGCGCTGCTCCGTGCCGGAGCGCGCGTCATCGCGGTGGAACGCGACGACCGCTGCCTGCCGCTGCTCGGCGAGCTTTCGGAAGCCTTCGACGGGCATTTGCAGGTCGTCGCCGACGATGCGATGGTGATCGACGCCGACCGCCAAGCCGGCGGGCCGTATCATATCGTCGCAAACCTGCCCTATAATGTCGGCACCGCGCTGTTCACACGCTGGCTCGAGCCGGCAAGCTGGCCACCTTTATGGCTGTCACTGACCTTGATGTTCCAGCTCGAGGTTGCCGAACGCATCGTCGCGCCGGTCGGAACCAACGCCTACGGACGCCTCAGCGTCCTCGCACAGTGGCGCTCGACCGCCAGAATCGCGATGAAGGTCCATCGCTCGGCCTTCACTCCGCCGCCCAAGGTCATGTCGGCGATCGTCCATGTCGTGCCCGCCGAGCAGCCCGCAGGCGTCAATCCGAAAATCCTGTCGCAGCTCACCGAAAAGGGCTTCGGCCAGCGCCGCAAGATGCTGCGTCAGAGCCTGAAGGGCATGGCGGGGGCGGTCGAGGCGCTCGACGAACTGGGCATCGATCCGACGCGACGCGCCGAGACGGTCAGCGTTGCCGAATGGGTGGCGCTGGCGCGGACGCTCAGCGCCTAGCGGGTCAGTTCTGGCCGGTCGTCACGGTGGTGACGACGGGCTTCGGCGCCAGCGTTTCGGCCGCGACAACGCGCTTCGACGCGCTCGACTGAATTGTTTTTTCGAGCGCCGCGGCCTGCGGGCAGTTCGCCTTGCAGATGCGCTGTGCCGCCGCCAGCTTCTCGCGCGCCAGTTCGAGCGCGCCCTTGTCGGCCAGCGCTTCGCCCTCGCCCGTCAAGGCGACGATGTCATTGGGTTCGAGAAGCTGCGCCTCGCGGTACAGCCCGATCGCCTTGCCCGGCAGGCCCTGCGCGCGCGCGACCTGCGCCAATGCAATGATTGCCGAACGGTTGCGCGGGTCGGCGGCGAGCGCCGATTCAAAATAGTCGATCGCGCCGTCGAGGTCCCCGGCGCCCTGCGCCTTCACGCCTTCCTGCTGGAGTGCCACCGAACGCGGGAGGATGTCGTTGTCGGCGCGCTGCGCGTCGGAGGCGGTGGGCAGACTGGCAAGGATCAGGCCGGCGCCAAGAGCCAGGAAACCGACACGCATCGCATTCTCCCATTTCTTCATTCGGGGCGATGCTAACATGGCCGTGTCAACCGCGCGAGGAAAAATCCGTCACATCCGTCGTGCGCCGGAGTCAGCAAAAATCCCGCGCCCGCCGCGCGGCCGATACCATCGGGCAAATAGCCGCTGTCGGCCGTCCAGCCGCTGTGCCGGTTCAGAAAATCGTCCACCTGTGCCCGCCCCTCGCGCTCGATGACCGAGCAGACAGCATAGAGGAGTTTGCCGCCCGGCGCCACAAGATCGGCACCGAGGTCGATCAGTTTCCGCTGGTCCGCAAGGTGGCGTTCGAGCCGCGACGGGGTCAACCGCCAGCGCAATTCGGGGCTACGCCGCCAGGTGCCGCTACCCGAGCAGGGCGCATCGACGAAGACCCGGTCCGCGCGGCCCCGCCGGTCCGCCAGCATGTCGGCTTCCTTGCCGGGGTCGAGGAGGCGCGTCTCGATGTTGCTCGCTCCGGCGCGTGTCGCGCGCGGCGGCAATTGCTGGAGCCGCGCGCGATTGGTGTCGCTTGCGAGAATATCGGCGCCATTCCCGGCCAGCGAGGCGATGGCGAGCGTCTTGCCGCCGCCGCCCGCACAGAGATCGACGATCGCCTGCTCGGGGCCGGCGTCGAGCGCGGCCGAGGCATATTGGCTCGCCGCATCCTGCACCTCGAACAGGCCATCCGCATAGGCCGGATGCTGAACGGCGGCGGTTTCGGGTGGCAGACGCCAGCCGTCGTCGGCGCCCCGGATAGCCGAGCCTTCGGGGAAGAGAGCCGTAATTTCGTCGCGTACCGCCTTGAGCCGGTTGGCGCGAAGGTCGAGCGGCGCACGGACGAGCATCGCTTCATGCTCGTGCTCACCCACCAGCGGGTCGAACAGGCCGATCAAGGCCTCCGCGGCAACCCCGCTTTCGGCGCGTGCTTCCCCGGGCGCGATGGGTGCCGGGCCATAGGCGGAACCGTCGAACAATGCCGCGACATCCCGATCGGCGTCGGCAAGGGCAAGCATCGCGGCGCGGCCAGACGCGGGCGCCGACCGAACGAGGCGGATCGCATCATAAACGTGGGCGCGGATCGCGCGCCGGTCTTTCGACCCGGCATAGCGCCGCGCGCGCATCGCTTCGGCGAAGATCGCATCGGCGGGCGCGCCGCCCTCGCGCGCGGCTGCGGCGATGGCATCGAGAATCTCGATCGCCGCCTGAATACGCGCCGCGGGCGTCATCCGCCGCCCTTAGCCTGCCGGATAGTTCGGCGCTTCGCGCGTGATCGCGACGTCGTGGACATGGCTTTCGCGCAGCCCGGCATTGGTGATGCGCACGAACTTGGCGCGCTCGCGGAAGTCCTTAAGCGTGCGGCTGCCGGTATAGCCCATTGCCGCCTTCACGCCGCCGACCATCTGGTGGATGACGTCCTTTGCGGGCCCCTTGAACGGCACCTGACCCTCGATGCCTTCGGGAACCAGCTTCATCTGGTCCTTGATATCCTGCTGGAAATAGCGGTCGGCGCTGCCGCGCGCCATCGCGCCGACGCTGCCCATGCCGCGATAGCTCTTATAGGTGCGCCCCTGATAAAGGAAGGTTTCGCCCGGCGCCTCTGCGGTGCCCGCAAGCATCGAGCCGACCATCACGCTCGATGCGCCGGCCGCCAGCGCCTTGGCCACATCGCCCGACGTGCGCAGGCCGCCGTCGGCGATCACCGGGACGCCGAGTTTCGCCGCTGCCTCGACACTGTCGAGGATTGCGGTGAGCTGCGGCACGCCGACACCCGCGACGATGCGCGTCGTGCAGATCGAGCCGGGGCCGATACCGACCTTCACGCCGTCGGCGCCCGCGTCGATCAGCGCCTTGGTCGCATCGCCGGTGGCGACGTTGCCCGCAAGCACCTGCACACGGTTCGAGAGTTTCTTGATGCGTTCGACGGTAACCCCGACACCCTTGCTGTGGCCGTGCGCGGTATCGACGACGATCAGGTCGCATTCGGCCTCGAGCAACGCCTCGGCACGCTCGACGCCAGTGTCGCCGGTGTTCGTCGCCGCCGCGACCCGCAGGCGACCGCTGCCATCCTTGGTCGCGTCAGGGAAGTTCACGGCCTTTTCCATATCCTTGACGGTGATCAGGCCGATGCAGCGATAATCGTCGTCAACGACGAGCAGCTTTTCGATGCGGCGCTGGTGGAGCAGCTTGCGCGCCTCATCCTGCCCGACGCCGGGGCGCACGGTCGCAAGATTGTCGGCGGTCATCAGCTCGCGCACCGGCTGGCCCGGGTTGTCAGCGAAGCGCACGTCACGATTGGTGAGGATGCCGACGAGCTTGCCGCCGGTTTCGACAACGGGAATGCCCGAAATACGGTGCTGCGCCATCAGCGCGGTGGCATAGGAAAGCGGCGCGTCGGGGGTGATGGTGATCGGGTTGACGATCATGCCGCTTTCGAAGCGTTTGACCTGCCGCACCGCCGCCGCCTGTTCCTCGACCGTGAGGTTGCGGTGGAGGACGCCGATGCCGCCGATCTGCGCCATCAATATGGCCATGTCGGCTTCGGTCACCGTGTCCATCGCCGACGACAGAATCGGGATATTGAGGTTGATCTCGCTGGTCAGTTGGGTCGACAGATTGGCGTCCGACGGCAGGATGTCCGACGCCCCGGGTACCAGCAGTACATCGTCGAAGGTCAGGCCGGTAATGATTTCCATGGGGCGCCACTTTCTGCTCTTGGCGGCGCCCGCTCCCGCTTTCGGGGCGGCGCACGCGATTCGTTCGGTGGCGGCCCATGTAACCAGTCGGGCGCGCGGGCGCCAGTGGGTGACGCACGATTATTTCGCGGCATTCGGGCGGGCCGGTGACTTGTCCCGCACGCGGCCTGCTCAGCCTGCTTCCTCGATGGTAAAGCGGCTGTTCGCCAGCGTCAGTTCGTCGCCACAATGGCTGCACGCCGCGATCATATGCAGGTCGTGGCCGCACGGGCTGTGCGTCAGCAGCACCGGCGGCCCGCGCTCGTCGGAGAACCAGCGGTCGCCCCACTGGAGCAGCGCGAGGATCACGGGATAGAGATCGCGGCCCTTTTCGGTGAGTTTATATTCGACCCGGTCGGCGTGCGCCGAATAGGGCGCAGTCCGCAAGATGCCCTGCCTGACGAGCCGTTCGAGCCGCCCGGTCAGGATGTTCGTCGCCATCAGCGTATCGCGCTGGATATCGTCGAAGCGGTTGATCCGTGTGAACATCGCGCGGACGACGAGCGTCGCCCAGCGGTCGCCGAACAGCTCGATCATCGTGTCGACGAGCGGGCGACCGCCCGGCCGCCGCGCGCCGACCTCGCCGCAGAAGCGACGGCGTTCATAAGCAGGTGTGACCTGTACCAGCCCCGGCCCTTCGCGCCACGACACGTCGCGCGCGTCGATTTCGGCACGGCAATGTTCGCACGCAGGCACCGGTTCGGTCGCATGGCCGCAACTCGCATGGTGCAACCGGACCTGAAAATCGCGGCTCGCTGCTTCCCACTTGTGCTGCCAGCGCAGCATCATCAGCGCGTTGGGAAACTGGTCGCGGCCCTTCGGAGTCAGGAAATAATGAAAACCGCGTGCGCCCTTCTTGGCGACCTTGGCAAGGCAGTCCTCCTCGACCAGCTTCTTGAGCCGCCCGTTGACGACCGACCGCGCAAGGCCTGTGCGCGCGACGAACTCGTCGAAGCTGTGGGTGCCCAGAAACGCCTGCTCCATGATCAGCAGGACCGGGACATCGCCGACGACATCGAGCGCGCGCCAGATCGAACAGGCCCTGATCGTGCGTTCGTGTTTCAAGCCGTCGCCATCCTTCAATCCGTGCCGCCCCTAGACCAAGGGCGATGCAGCGGCAAGGCCGGCACCCATGGCGGGAGGGCGGCGAACCGCCCTCCCCGCAACCATCAGAAGCGCCCGGTCAGTTGTACTGCGATCGTCCGCGGCCGATCGACGATACCGTTATAGGCATTGCCCGCATTGCGCGTGATCGTCGTCGCGAGCGGCATCGAACTCGCCGTCTGCAGAATCCGCTGGTTGGTCAGGTTGCGGCCGATCAGCGCGATTTCCCAGCGGTCCTCGATTTCGGCGAGCGCCAGCCGCGCGCCGAGCTTCACATAGCCGTCCTGATGCGTCCGCGGATCGAGATTGGCCGACGCAATATAGGAGGAGGAGAAGTCGGCATTCACGTTGAGCGCCACCTTCAGCCCGCTCGTAACGGGGGTCGTATAGTCGACGTTGAGGTTGCCCGACCATTTGGGGCTCAAGGCATTGCGCTTGCCCGAATAGTCGCAGAAGCCGTTCGGCCCCGGAACCTGCAGATAATAGCATTGGCCATCGGTGAAGTTGGTGAATGTAAAGTCGAGATAGGCGACCGCACCGCTGACCGTCAGCCCATCGGCAAGCGCAGCGCGGAAATCGGCCTCGACACCCTGCGTCCGCGCGCCCGCAGCGTTGCGAACGTTGAAGTTCAGCGTGCCGTCGAAAATATTGACCTGCAGATCCTTGTAGGTTGTGCGGTAGAGCGAGAGGTTGAACGCGACATTGGGGCCCTTGTATTTCAGCCCCGCCTCGAAATTGTCCGCGCTCTCATCCTGAAACTCGAAAGCCCCCGGCTTGGCCACCGTGGTCGACGTCGGCAGCGAGTTCGAGCGAATGTCGAAGCCGCCCGCCTTGGTGCCCTTGGCATAGGAGCCGTAGAGCATCAGATCATCAGTGGCGTCATACTGGACATTGACCATCGGATTGAAGCTGTCTTCGCTGAGCTTGCCCGAGATGCTGTGCGCCTCGATATTGAGGGCGCGGAACACCGCGGCAACGACCGGCGCGGGCGCGGTGCTAAGCGGGCCCTGAACGATCGCAAGCGTGCGGCTGCCGCTCTTCTTCTCATGGTTGAAGCGTGCGCCGGCGGTGATGCGAAAGCGGTCGCTGAGCGCGAGTTCGCCCTGCGCGAAGGCCGAAATCAGGTCCGACTTCTGGTTATAATCGCGGTCGTTGCGCGTGTCGCCGAGCGCGCTGAACGGCGCGCCCAAGGCAAGGAAGGTCGGGTTGAACAGAGTGAAGTCCTGCACATCCAGCTTTGCGTGCTGGTAATAGACGCCGGCAATATAGTTGAACGTCTCGCCGCCGGGCGAGGTCAGGCGAAGCTCCTGCGAAAATTGCCGGTAATCCTCGCGCAAATTGGTGCCGTCGAGGAAGCTGATGCCCGAGAAATCGACGTCGACGATCTCGCGCGTCTTGTAGTCGAGCAGCGACGACACCGAGGTCAGCGTATGTTCGCCGACTTCGAGGTCCATGTTCAGCGTCGCGCCGAACACCTTGTTGCGGCTTTGATAGCCATTGTCCTCGCGGACATAGTCGGGGTCGGTGCTAACGAAGAAGGGCCCCTGGAACACGGCGTTATAGTTGCCGACCGCGCCGAACACATCGCGCGGCTGGCCCTTCGCCTCGAAGTCGGCATATTCGAGCTTGAGTTCGGCGACGAACGGCCCGCCGCGATCGAACTCCAGCTTACCGCGGAAATATTTCTCGTCGACGTTCGGTTCGTTGCGGTCGAGCTTCTGGTTATAGAAATAGCCGTCCATCGTCCGGTAATAGCCGACGACGCGCGCCTCGACGCCCTCGGTCAGCGGCCCCGAGAGCACGCCGCTGAGTTGGAATTCCTTGTGATTGAATTCATACAGCCCGCTGACCATGCCTTCGAATTCGTCGGTCGGGCTGCGCGTCGTGATGTTGACCGCGCCGGCGATGGCATTTTTCCCGAACAGGGTCGGCTGCGGCCCGCGCAACACCTCGACGCGCTCCATGTCGATGAGCGGCAGGCGCGATAGCTGGTCGCGGCCGTAATAGACGCCATCGACGAACATCGCGACCGACTGTTCGAAGCCCTTGTTGTCGCCCGACGCGATGCCGCGGATCGCGATGCGGTTGGCGATCGCGGTCTGGGTAATCTTCAGGTTCGGGACCGACGAGCTGATCTGTTCGAGGTTGGTCTGGCCATAATTTTCGACCTGTTTGCCGCTGATCGCGGAAATCGAGATCGGCACGTCCGACAGGCCCTCGGCGCGCTTCTGTGCAGTGACGATGATTTCCTCGAGCCCGCCCTGCGTGTCGGCAGGCGCCGTTTCCTGCGCAAGGGCGATTCCGGGCGTGGCGAGCGCGGTCGCGGCGAACAGCACAGCAAAGCTGGTTTTCATAATCTCTCTCCCTCCCACCATCGTCGGGGGCACCCGCGATGTTTTTCTGGCCTTGCGACTCTTATCGTCTTTAAGTATCGTTATGCAAGTCAGATAATTCGGGAGAGCATAACAGTGCCGAAAAACGGCCTTCCACCGGCGCTCACGCGCAATCTTCGGCTGCCGGCAATCGCCGCGCCGATGTTTCTCGTGTCAGGTCCCGAGATGGTGATCGCAGCGTCGCGCTCGGGCGTCATCGGCAGCTTCCCCGCCCCCAACGCGCGCACGTCGGCAGACCTCGAGGATTGGGTGAGCCGGATCAACGCGGCGCTCTCGAACAATCCCGATGCGGCGCCCTGGGCGGTCAATCTCGTCGTTCATCCGTCGAACAGCCGCCTGCCCGACGATCTCACCTGCGTCGTGCGTCACAAGGTACCGCTGGTGATCACTGCGCTCGGCAGCCCGGCGCGGGTGGTCGAGGAGATCCACTCGTATGGCGGGCTGGTGTTCGCCGACGTCAATTCGGTGGGCTTTGCGCGCAAGGCCGCTGCTGCGGGAGTCGACGGGCTGGTGCTCGTCGCCGCGGGTGCCGGCGGACATACCGGCGCCACCGCAGGCTTCGCCTTTGTCGAGGAGGTCCGCCAGTTCTGGGACGGCCCGCTGGTGCTCGGCGGCGCGATCTCGACCGGACATGCGGTGCGCGCGGCGGAGATTTTGGGCGCCGACCTCGCCTATCTCGGCACCTCGCTGATTGCCTGCGCCGAGAGCATGGCGGTGCAGCCCTATAAGGATATGGTTGTCGCCGCCGGCGCGGAGGATATCATTCCTTCAAAGGGCATCACCGGGGTGACCGCCAACTGGCTGAAATCGAGCCTGATCGCTGCGGGCTACGACCCAGCGAACATGCCCGAGGACAAGCGCCCGAACTTCTCCGACGCGCAGGACGATGCCAAGGCATGGAAAAATGTCTGGTCCGCCGGGCAAGGCGTCGGCGCCGTCCGCGCGGTCGAACCCGTCGCGACCATCGTCGACCGCCTCGTCGAGGAATATGATGCCGCCGCCGCAAGGCCGCGTTTTGCTGCCGCCGAAGGAGTCCCCGCATGACCGCCGAACTCGTCGACACGATCCGGACCACGATCCAGCCGAACGATCACCCCTATATGAAGGACGCGTGGCGCCCGACCTATAATGAGTGGAACGCGATCTTCGCCAATGGCGATGCCGAGGTGATCGGAAAGATCCCGACCGACATCGACGGCGTTTACGTGCGCACCGGCGAGAACCAGATCCACGAGCCGATCGGGCGTTATCATCCGTTCGACGGCGACGGCTTCATCCACGCCATCTCGTTCAAGGACGGCCGCGCGAGCTATCGCAGCCGCTTCGTGCGCACCAAGGGGTTCGAGGCCGAGAAGGAAGCCGGCCGTTCGCTATGGGCCGGGCTGATGGAACCGCCGCACAAGTCTACCCGCCACGGCTGGGGGGCGCAGGAGTGGCTCAAGGATTCATCCTCGACCGACGTCGCGATCCACGCGGGGAAGATTATCTCGACCT
This sequence comes from Sphingopyxis macrogoltabida, assembly GCF_001307295.1. Lineage (NCBI taxonomy): Bacteria > Pseudomonadati > Pseudomonadota > Alphaproteobacteria > Sphingomonadales > Sphingopyxidaceae > Sphingopyxis > Sphingopyxis macrogoltabida. The sequence continues at coordinate 2,521,919 of NZ_CP012700.1, forward strand.
TCTACCAGTGCGGCGAGGCGTACCGGCTCGACCCCTTCACGCTCGAACAGTTTGGCACCGAAAGCTGGGTGCCGCTCGACGGGATTTCTGCACATTGCAAGGTCGACCTCGCGACCGGCGAGCTGATGTTCTTCAACTATTCGAAGCACGCGCCCTATATGCATTATGGCGTCGTGGGGTCGGACAACAAGCTGAAGCATTATATCCCGGTGCCGCTCGCGGGGCCGCGCCTGCCGCACGACATGGCGTTCACGAAGAATTACACGATCCTCAACGACATGCCGCTCTACTGGAACGAGGAACTGCTTGAGCGACAGCTGCACGTCGTCCAGTTCCACCCCGACGAAAAGACGCGCTTCGCGATCATCCCGCGGCATGGGCAGCCCGAGGATATCCGCTGGTTCGAGGCCGAGCCGACCTACACGCTGCATTGGCTCAACGCGTGGGAGGAAAGCGACGAGATCATCCTCGACGGCTATTATCAGGAAGAGCCGATGCCGAAGTCCTATCCCAATGCCCCGGAAGGATTGGAGCGGATGATGGCCTATCTCGACCAAGGGTTGCTCAAACCACGCCTTCACCGCTGGCGATTCAACCTGAAGACCGGCGAGACGACCGAGCAAAGGCTCGACGATCGCGATCTCGAATTCGGCATGTTCAACCACCGCTATGCGGGCAAGCCCTATCGCTACGCCTATAGCGCGATCCCCGAGCCGGGCTGGTTCCTGTTCCGCGGGCTGGTGAAGCATGACCTCGATGCGGGGACGAGCGAGGAGTATGAATTCGGTCCCGGCCGCTTCGGCAGCGAGGCGCCCTTTGCACCGCGCATCGATGCCAAAGACGAGGACGACGGCTATCTCGTCTCCTTCATCGCCGATCTCGAGACCGACACCAGCGAATGCGTGCTGATCGACGCCAAGAATGTCGGCGCAGGCCCGGTGTGCCGGATCATCCTGCCCGAACGTATCTGCTCGGGCACGCACAGCGTCTGGGCGAGCGGCGACGATATCGGCATGGGCGAAAACAGCGTGCTGGCCGCCTGAGATGATCGTCGCGGGAGAGGATAAAAGGCGGCGACATCGCGAGAGCGGCTGGTGGGGCGACGAGACCTTCGCCAGCCTGTTCGCGGCCAATGCCGTAACGCATCCAGACCGGCTGGCGCTGGTCGATGCCCCCAATCGCGGCGACTTCGCTTTCGGTGAGCCGCAGCGGCTGAATTACGCCGAACTGGCAGCCGAGATCGACCGGCTCGCGGGCGCGCTCGTCAAGGCGGGAATCGGCAAGGACGACGTGCTGCTTGTCCAGCTTCCCAATATCAGCGAGTTCGTTGCGCTCTATTTTGCGGCCGCGCAGATCGGCGCAATCGTCAGCCCGGCAGCGGTGCAATATCGCAGCCATGAGCTGAAGGGCATGATCAGCGTGGTCGAGCCCAAAGCCTTCGTTTGCGCGACGCAGGTCAAGGGATGCGACCATGTCGGCGTCGCGGCGCCATTGCTCGACGGCATCCGGTTAATGACTTTCGGTCCCAACCCACCTGCCGACGCACTCGACCTCTCGACCGCCGCGGGCGACGAAGCCGCCCTGGCCGCGCATGTCGCCGCGAACCCGGTCGACGCCGACGATATCTTCACCATCTGCTGGACCTCGGGCACCACCGGCGTGCCCAAGGGCGTCCCGCGCAGCCACAATCACTGGATCGCGGTTGCGGGCGCGGGCTATGAAGCGATGAAGGTCGGGCCCGGCGATGTGCTGCTCAACCCCTTCCCGCTCATCAACATGGCGAGCATCGGCGGCATCACCATGTGCTGGCTGACCAGCGCGGGGACGATGGTGCTGCACCACCCCTTCGACCCCGGCATCTACCTCAAACAGATCGCGACCGAGCGGCCGAGCCTGACGATCGCGCCGCCCGCGGTGCTCAACATGCTGCTCCAGAATGAGGCGTTGCTGGCGTCGGTCGACCTCTCCAGCCTGCGCGTCATCGCCTCGGGCTCGGCGCCGCTCGCGCCCGCGATGGTGCGCGGCTTTCAGGAAAAGCTCGGCATCATCATCGTCAACGTCTTCGGATCGAACGAGGGGATGAGCTTCATCACCGGCGAGTGCGACATGCCCGACCCCGACAAGCGCGCGAGCCTGTTCCCGCGGCGCGGCACCTATCAGCGCCCCTATGGCGAGGGCCGCGCGCCCAATATCGAAAGCCGCCTCGTCCCGCCCGGCGGCGGCGATGCGATCGAGGCCGACGGCGTGTCGGGCGAATTGCAGATCCGCGGGCCGACGCTGTTCGAGGGCTATTACAACGCGCCCGAGCGCACCGCCGAGGCCTTCACCGACGACGGCTGGTTCCGCACCGGCGACCTGTTCGAGATCGCCGGGGGCGGCGACTTCTATCGCTTCGTCGGCCGCTGCAAGGACCTGATCATCCGCGGCGGGGTGAACATTTCGCCCGAGGAGATCGACCAGTTGCTCGGCGGCCATCCGCTCCTCGCCGAAGCCTGCACCTTCTCGCTCCCCGACCCGACGATGGGCGAGCGTATCGGCCTCGCCTATGTCCCGCGCGGGGCGGACGATGTCGGGATCGGCGAGGTTGCCGACTATCTGCGCGGCCACGACCTCGCAGTGTTCAAACTGCCCGAGCACCTGTTCCGCTTCGACGCACTGCCGCGCAACGTCACCAACAAGGTGATGCGCAGCGAAGTGCGCGAAATGGCGCTCGCCACTCTCGAAAAGGAAGCCTGACATGGCAAAGGACGTCTTCATCCTCGGCGGCGCGCAGACCGATTTTTCGCGCAACCTCGAACGCGAAGGCGGCGGCTTGTTCGAGCTGTTTCGCGACGTTGCCGAAGCAGCGTTCGTCGCGACGGGGATCGAGCCCAAGGAAGTCGAGACCGCGCATGTCGGCAATTTCGTCGGCGAGCTTTTCGCGGGACAGGGCCAGCTCGGCGGCTTCTTCGGTCATGTCCACCCCGACCTCGCGGGCATCCCCGCATCGCGCCACGAGGCCGCCTGTGCGTCGGGCAGCATCGCGATCCTCGCCGCCGCGGCGGAAATCGAAGCTGAACGCTATGGCCTTGCGCTCGTGCTCGGCATCGAACTGATGCGCAACGTTCCCGGCCAGCGCGCCGCCGAATATCTCGGCGCCGCGGCTTGGGCTGGCCGCGAGGCGCAGGAGGCGCGGTACCTCTGGCCGTATATGTTCGCGCGCGTTGCCGAGGAATATGAGGAACGCTTCGGGCTCGACCGCGTGCATCTGCGCGGCATTTCGGCCAATAATTTTGCCAATGCCAAGAGGAACCCGAACTCGCAGACCCGCGGCTGGGCGGTGACTGACGATCATCTCGGCGAGAATGACGAGGTTAATCCGCTGATCGAAGGTTCGCTCCGCAAGTCCGATTGCGGGCAAGTCACCGACGGCGCTGCCGCGATCTTCCTCGCCTCGCGTGAGGTCGCCGAAACATATGCGAAGCGCCGCAGTATCCCCTTGGAGAGCATTCCGCGCATCAAGGGCTGGGGCCACGCCACCGCGCCGCTGCTCTATTCGACCAAGGTCGCGGACAGCCGCGGCGGCGACTATGTCTTCCCGAGCGTGCGCAAGGCGATGATGGACGCGCTGCGCCGCGCCGAGATGCCCGACATCTATGCCTGCGACGGGGTCGAGGTGCACGACTGTTTCTCGATCACCGAATATATGGCGATCGACCATTTCGGCATCACCAAGCCGGGCGAAAGCTGGCGCGCGGTCGAGGACGGGACGATTGCATTGAGCGGCAAGCTGCCAGTCAATCCGTCGGGCGGGCTGATCGGGCTGGGGCACCCGGTGGGCGCGACGGGGGTGCGAATGCTGCTCGACAGTTGGCGGCAGGTCACCGGGAATGCCGGCGATTATCAGGTCGAAGGCGCGAAGAATTTCGCGACCTTCAACGTCGGCGGCAGCGCGACGACCGCGGTCAGCTTCGTCGTCGGCACGTGATTTGATCGACGTTTACATCTACGACGCGGTCCGCACGCCGCGCGGCAAGGCGCGGCCCGATGGCGGGCTCGCGGGCCTGAGCCCGCATGAACTGGTGCGCCAGCAAGTAGCGGCGCTGGTCACGCGTTGCGGCGACTTCGCGCCCGAGGCGCTGATCCTCGGCTGCGTCACGCAGAGCGGCGCACAGGGCGGACATATCGCGATGCTGGCGAAGCTGCATGCGGGACTGCCCGACGCCTGCGCCGCGCACAGCATCAACAATTATTGCGCCTCGGGGCTGTCGGCGATCGGTCAGGCGGTGGCGAAGGTGGCGAGCAGCGAAGCCGCCGTCATTCTCGCGGGCGGCGTCGAGTCGATGAGCCAGAGCCCGTTCCTCGGCGATCAGGCGAGCTTCTATGCGAATGCGGAACTGCCCCCGCGGGCGCGTTTCGTGCCGCCAGTGCTTGCCGCTGATCGGCTCGCGTCGGCCGAGGGGATCACGCGCGCCGAACTCGATGCAGTCACTCTCGCGTCGCAGCAGAAAGCGGCGGCGACCGAACGCAATCCGCTGCTCCAGCATTCGCGCATCGCGACCGGTGCGCTCGCCGGCGAGGAGTGTATCCGGCCACAAACCACGGCGGAATCGCTTGCCGCCGCACCGCCGGTCTTCGGCGCACTGCAGGAAGAATATGCGGGCGCGCTCGAAGACGCACGCTTCGAACCGCGCCACGGTATCGCGCACGCGCCGCCGATCTGCGATGGCGCGGGTCTCGCGCTCGTCGGCGCCGAAGGCCTCGGCCCCGCGCCGCGCGCCCGCGTCGTCGCCTTTGCCGAAAGCGGCGGCGACCCCGCCGCCTCGCTGACCGCCGGGTTCGCGGCGATGGACAAGGTACTGGCGCGCACCGGCATGACGCTGGCCGACATGGATCGCATCGAATTCATGGAGGCGTTCGCGGTCACCATCGCCAAATTCCTCCGCGACCGCGACGCCGACCCCTCACGCGTCAACGTCAGCGGCGGCCATCTCGCCAAAGGCCATCCGATGGGCGCCAGCGGCGCGATCCTGACTTCGACCCTGCTCGATGCGCTCGATGCATGCGCCGGTCGATACGGCCTTGTCGTGCTGACCGGCGCGATGGGCGTGGGCGCCGCGATGATCGTCGAACGGCTGGATGGTGCAGGCGGCTGACACCTACCCCTTGCAAAATGACACAGTCATTCCTATGAATGACTTGTATATATTTTGTTCGGATGAATGACATGGCAACCCAACTCGCCAAGCAGGCCGATCAGGGCCGCATCCTCTCCGAAGCGGTCGTGCGCATCGCCGCCTGCTGGCGGCTGACCAACGAACAGCTCGGCGCGATCCTCGGCCTCTCGTCCGCCACCGCGTCGCGGCTGCGGTCGGGCAGCGTGCGGCTCGACCGGTCGGGCAAGGAATTCGAGCTCGGCCAGTATCTGGTTCGCCTGTTCCGCAGCCTCGACGCGCTGATGGGCAGCGACGATGCCGCGTCGATTTCGTGGCTCAAGACCGCGAACCTCGACCTCGGCGGCCGGCCGATCGACCTTGTCCGCTCGATCCGCGGTCTCAGCGATGTGGCCGACTATGTCGACGACTATCGCGCGCAGGTCTGACATCGTCCCGACGGCGGCCAATTTCTGGCCCTATCGCGCCAAGCTCTGGCGGCTGGTCGAGGCGCAGCACCGGATCTCGACCAATCGCCTCACGGGAACCGCCGGCGATCAGGCGGTGCTCGAACAGCTCGTCGAGGAGGTGAAGCCGCCCCTGCCCCGCGCGGCGCGCGATCTGCACTATCTTCTCGCCACCCCCTTTCGCTACGGCTATAAAAAGGCATCGCGCTTTCGCCGGGCGAACGAGCGCCCCGGCATCTTCTACGCCGCCGAACAGGCCGCGACCGCGGTCGCCGAGACCGCCTATTGGCGGCTGCTGTTCTTTTCGCGTTCACCGGGGTTCCAGCCGCCACGCACGACGGTCGAGCATTCGGCGATTTCGGTCCCCGTGGCCCTCGACCGCGGGCTCGACCTGACCGCCGCGCCCTTTACCGACGACGCGACGCTGTGGATGCACCCCGACGACTACACGGCGTGCCAGGCCTTTGCCGCCGACGCGCGCAGCATCGATGCACAGTCGATCCGCTATGCCTCGGTGCGCGACCCAGACCACCGCGCCAATATAGCCTTGCTCGATCCCGCCGCCTTTGCCGCGCGCGCGCCGAAGATCGAGCAGACCTGGCATTTCCGGCTGGAGAACGGCACGATGACCGCGCTCGCGGCGCTGCCGTCGAACGCGCGCCACAGCTTCACCTTCGAACAGTTCGGGCTTGAACCGCCGGGCTAGGCGATCGCCAGCGACGACAGGAAGGCCCGGATCGCTTCGGCGATCGGAGCGGCACCCGCCCGCCCCGTCGATACCACCGTGCTGTCGGCGATACCGATGCATTTGCCATCGATGAACAGGCCTTGCGCGATCACGAGCGAACGCTCGCCAATGCGCAATATCCCCGTCCCGACGTCGATCGTCCCCGGATAGCGCGCCTGCCCGAGAAAGCTGGTGTTGACGTTCGCGATGACGAGGGCGCTGCGGTCGTCCTTCGTCACCAGTTCGCGCGCCTCGGCGAGCAGTTCGAAACGCGCCTCTTCGTAAAATTGTCCGGTCGCGACATTGTTGAGGTGGCGGAACATGTCGACATCGGAAAAGCGGATCGGCACCGCCTTAAGGCGCGGATAGGTGGCCGGATCGAGCCTATATGCTTCGGGTTTCATGACGCCATCCTTTCGCGCCAGGCGGCGATCGCTGCGGCCGTCGCGACGGGCGCTTCACGCTGGGGAATATGACCGCAGCCGGGAATGAGGTGCAACAGCGCCTCAGGCAGGGCCGCCGCCATCTCGCGCGACCGGTCGGGCGGAACGATGGCATCGTCCTCACCCGCCAGCACCAAGGCGGGGACCGCCAGCGTTGCCAGCAATCCGCAGCGATCAGCGCGCGTCATCGCCGCCGCTTGCTGCCCGGCGAAGCGTTCGCCGCCGCAGCGCAGCAGCATCGCGTGCGTATCGGAGAGCAGGCCGGCATCGGCGCGGCTCGTCCGCGACAGCATCGCGCGGGCGAGGCGATTGGCGAGCGCCGGAAAATCGGCGCGTGCCTGCTCGATCGCCGTGCGGCGTCCCGCCTTCGCCGCGTCACCGTCGGCGGTGCAGGCGCTGCTCAGCAAGGCGAGGCCCGCAAGCCGTTCCAGCATCCGCGCCGCGATTTCGAGCGCGACGTAGCCGCCCATCGAATGGCCGCAGAGCGCGAAGCGGGCGGGAAGCTCGGCAGCGATCGCATCGGCCATCGCGTCGATCGTCGGTTCGACGGGCACGAAGATGCGATCGACGGGCATGCCCTGCCAGCTCGCCTCGTCGGTCGCGATGCCGCAGATCGCGATCACCGGAACGTCCATCGTCTCTCCTCCCGGCCGCGACGCCGTTATTCTTCCGCGATTCCTGCAAGGTCGCGCGCAAGCCCCTTCTTCCGCTCGACTTCCATGCCGCGCAATATCTGGATGCGCTGCGCCTGCGGCGACCCCGCTCCATGCAACGACTCCGTCAGATAGCCGACCGCGTTGCGGCCGAGCGTCATATTCTCGATCAGCCGCAGGATGCGCTGACGAAACTCGACCGGGACATTGTGTTTGCCCTTCATATATTTCTCGAGGATCGGGCCGATCTGCTCATTCTTGAAATCGGCATCCGACGGCATCGTCACCATGATCCCGCCCGCCAGATCCTGCGCCAGCCGGGAAATCTCATAGGGAAAGCGCGTCACATTATGCTTGCAGACATTGGCGAGCATCGCGTCGTTCATGAAGATGCCCGACGGCAGTTGCTTCGCCTCGTGGCTCGACGCGATTGCGGACGAATAGATCGTCTCGTTGAGGTGCGTCATCTCGACGAGCTTGTCCTTGATATGGCTCGCCGCCTCGGCGCCGTTGTAATCGGCAACCTGCGCCGCGGCGCCGACCATCACGTCGCCGAGCCCGGTTTTGCACACGTAGGACGCACGGTGATAGGCGGTGAAGCGCGCGACCATGTCCTGCGCAAATTCATATTCGCCGTCCATCAGCACATGTTCTTGCGGGATGAAGACATTGTCGAAGACGACGAGCACCTCCTGCCCGCCGAAGCGCGCATTGCCCTGGTCGATGTCGCCCTTTTCCATCGCGCGCGTGTCGCACGACTGGCGGCCGTAGATATAGGTGATGCCCGCCGCATCGCCGGGGACGAGCCCGACGATCGCGAAGTCGCGATCGGCCTCGCCCATGTTCATCGTCGGCATGACGCAGATCCAGTGCGAGTTGAGCCCGCCGGTCATATGCGCCTTCGCCCCGGTGACATAGACCCCCGCGTCGGTCCGCCTGGTCACATGCATGAACATGTCGGGGTCGGCCTGTTCGTGCGGACGCTTCGACCGGTCGCCCTTGGGGTCGGTCATCCCGGCGCCGAGGATGATGTTGTTCCGCTGCGCCTCCGCCATGAAATCGAGATAGCGCTGGTGGTACGACGTGCCGTGCTTCGCATCGATGTCGAAAGTGATCGAGTGGAGCACACTGATCGTGTCGAGCCCGGCGCAGCGCTGGAAGCACGTACCGGTGAGTTGCCCCATGCGGCGCTGCATCCGGTTCTTCATCACCAGATCCTGCGGCGAACCGACGATGTGGAGGAAGCGGTTGACCGGCGCGTCGATCAAATCGCTGTGTGCGGTCGCCAGCTCGGGATCGTCGATGGCGAGGTCATAGGTCATCTTCAGCGCGTTGATCGACGGCCGGATGATCGGATGGTCGACGGGTTCCTCGACGCGCTCGCCGAACAACCAGACCTCGACATCGCGACCCCGCAACGATTCGACATAGTCGTCGCCGGTGCGGATCGGTTTGAAGCGGGCCCAGCGGGCGGCGGCGCTCTCCTCGCGCGGACGAGTGGCTTGGTCGGTCATAGTGCAGTCTCCTGATCTGTTAGCGGCAAGGCTAATCGCCAGCCACGGGCAAAACAGGTCATGACAGGCGATAAAAACTCACCATAATGTGCAGGTCATGGCCACGATCGACCGCTATTATTTCAACGTCTGTACCAAGGGAGCCGAACGGCGGGGCCGCTCGCTCGACGGGCTTGTCGCAGGTACGGGTCTTTCACCGACCGATTTCGCTCGTCCCGGCTGGCGCGGGCCGGTGGAAGCGATGGCCCTGCTCGTTCGGAATATCTGGGCGGCGCTCGACGACGAATATATGGGTTACACCGCCCGCCGCGCCGCGCCCGGCAGCTTTGCCTTCGCCTGCGAACTGGCGCTCGAAGGCAGCGACGTCGCCGACGGCCTCCGCCGCGCGGCGCGCTTTTACAATCTGCTCGATGCCGGGATTGCCACCGATATCCATGCCGCCGAGGCCGGGCTGATCGTCGAGGTTCGCTTTGCCGAGCCGAACCGCGATCCCGATCATTATTTCAGCGAATTCTGGATGATCATCTGGCACCGTCTCGCCTGCTGGCTGGGGGGCGAGACCATCTCGCTGCTGTCGGCCGAGTTCGATTACCGCCGTCCCGGCACCTATTTCGAGGAGTTCAAATATCTCTTCCCCTGCCGCCATCGCTTCGATGGTAGCGCACGCCGGATCGTGATGGATGCGCATGCGCTGCACGCGCCGATCCGGCGCACGCCGAGCGAGTTAGAAGCGATGCTGGCGGCCGCGCCGCTCGACATCATGACGATCCCGGCGAGCGACAGCAGCGCGGCGCGGCGCGTGCGTCAGCTTCTGACGTGCAGCCCCGACCTGACGCTCGATGAACTCGCGGCGCAAACGCACCTGTCGCCCCACATGCTGCGCCGCCGCTTGCGCGCCGAGGGAACCAGCCTTGCGACGCTGCGCGAGAATGTCCGGCGCGACCGCGCGACGCGGCTGCTGACATCGAGCAATGCGACGGTCGAGGCGATCGCCGAGGCGCTCGGCTATGCCGAGGCGCGGTCGTTCACCCGCGCCTTCCGCCACTGGACCGGGCTGTCGCCATCGGCATGGCGCGCGGGCGGCGGGGCGCATCAGACAAGCCTTGCCGCGCCCCGCCGGCGGGTCTAGTCGCCTTGCTGTGAGTCCGGCAAAGCGTCCCCTGCCAGCATCGCTGGCCCCCTTCCGCTTCCCTGCCTTTCGCGCCATCTGGACCGCGAACCTCGCATCGAACATGGGGTCGATGATCCAGTCGGTTGGCGCCGCATGGCTGATGACCGAGCTCACCGAGTCTCATCTCTTCATCGCCGCGGTGCAGGCGAGCGCCACGATCCCGATCCTGCTGCTCGGCGTGTTCGCCGGCGCGATCGCCGACAATTTCGACCGCCGCGCGGTGATGCTCGCGGCACAGGGCTTCATGCTCATCGCCTCGGCGCTGCTGACGCTGACGACATGGGCTGGCGTGCTGACCCCGGTCGCCCTCCTCGCCTTCACCCTCGCGGTCGGTTGCGGCACCGCGCTCAACTCGCCTGCATGGCAAGCGTCGGTGCGGTTGCAGGTCGGGCACGCCGACCTGCCGCAGGCGATCGCCCTCAATACGATCGCCTTTAACCTCGCGCGCAGCGTCGGACCCGCCCTCGGCGGGCTGCTGATCTCGCTCACCGGGCCGACCGCCGCCTTCGCGCTCAACGCGGTCAGCTATGTCGCCCTGATCATCGTGCTGCTGCGCTGGCACCCGGAGGTGACACCGCCGCGCCGCACCCCGATGCTGGCGGCGATCGCGGTCGGCATCCGCTTTTGCATGGGGTCGAGCCCGGTGCGCCGCGTGCTGATGCGCGGTTTCGCGTTCGGGCTCGGCGCGGCTGGGTTTCAGGCGCTGCTGCCGTCGCTCGTCCGCGACCGCCTGCACGGCAGCGAAATCACCTACGGCCTCTGTCTCGGCGCATTCGGTATCGGTTCGATCTTCTGCGCGCTATGGATCGGCAGCGCGCGGCGGCGCTGGGGCAGCGACCGCGTGCTCGGCGTTGCCGCGATGGCGTTCGCGGCGATGATGATCCCGGTCGCGCTGACGCAGAATCTGCTCGTGGTGATCGCGGCGGCCTTCGTCGCCGGCGGTGCGTGGGTGACGACCTTCACGACGCTCAACGTCGCGATGCAGCTCCGTTCGCCCGAGGATATCCTCGGCCGCTGCCTGTCGATCTATCAGGCGGTGACCTTCGGCGCACTGGCGCTCGGCGCCTATCTGCTCGGACTGCTCGCCGACCTGACCACCCTGCCGACCGCGATTCTCGTCTCGGGCGCCTGGCTTGCGGTCGCGGCGGTCGTGCTGCGCATCGTGGCGCCGATGCCGACCCGCGACGAAGGGCGGGTACTGCCATGACGACGCGGCGCGTCGCCGGGGTGGTGCTGGCGGGCGGACGGTCGCAGCGCTTCGGCCGCGACAAGGCGGAAGAGGTCTATGACGGCCGCAAGCTGATCGACTGGTCGATTGCGGCGCTGGAGCCCTTCGTCGACACGATCCTGATCGCAGGCCGCAACTATCCGCCTTATCGGTGGGCACCCGATCGGCCGGACACCGGCATGGGCCCGCTCGGCGGCATCGCGGGGGCGATGCTTGCAGCGAAGACGGCGGGCTGTACCCACCTACTGTCGCTGCCGTGCGACACGCCGCATGTCCCCGCCGATCAGCTCGCGCGCCTTTGTAAGGCCGGGGACGGCGCCTATCTGACCGCCTGTCCCGTCATCGGCCTGTGGCCCGTCGAACAGGCCGAACCGCTGGCAAGGCATCTTGCGGCGGGCGGTCGGCGCTCGGTGCGCACATGGGCCGACGCGCAGGGCGCAACCGCGATCGACGGCGAAGAGATCGCCAACATCAACAGCGTCGAGGATTTCGAGCGACTGACCCGTCGCTAGGGGAAGGCCGGCGCCCGGCTGACCATCGCCGGCAATGGGCGGCCCATCACGCCGGTAAACCAATTGGCCGCATCGACCGCGTGCGGCAGGTCCAGGCCTGTCGAGATCCCGCTGCGTTCGAGCATGTACACCACGTCCTCGGTCGCGACATTGCCCGCTGCTCCGGGCGCGAAGGGGCAGCCGCCGAGCCCGCCGAGCGAGGCATCGACCGTCGCCGCGCCCGCCGCGACCGCCGCCCACACATTGGTAAGGCCGGTCCCGCGCGTGTTGTGAAAATGCACCCGCACCGGCAGGCCGCCGACCGCTTCGCGCACCCGTCCGACCATTTCGCTCACCTGCGACGGCACACCGACGCCGATGGTGTCGGCCAGCCCGATCTCGCGCGGCTGCGCATCGGCGGCACGTTTTGCTATTTCAACGACGCGGGCAATCGCGATCTCGCCCTCGAAAGGACAGCCGAAGGCGGTCGCGATCGTGATCTGTCCGCTTAGTTCCGCCGCTTTCGCCAGTGCGACGATCTCCATCGCCGCGGCGAGCGATTCGCCCGACGACTGCCCCTGATTTCGGATGCCGAACGTGTCGCTCGTCACGCAGACCGCGCCCAGTTCGTCGATCCGCCCGGTCGCCAGCGCGCGCTCGGCGCCGCGCTGGTTGAGCACCAGCCCGATATAGGTGACGTCCTCGCGTTCGGGCAGCATCGCGACCAGTTCCTCGGCGTCGACGAGTTGCGGCACCTTCTTCGGATTGACGAAGCTCGTCACCTCAATGCGGCGCGCGCCATAATCGATCGCGCGGCGGATCAGTTCGGCCTTGTCGGCGGTCGCCACGACCGTCGCTTCATTCTGCAGCCCGTCGCGCGGGCCGACCTCGACCATTTCCACCGCCCGATTTTCCGCCATTTCGCGTTCCGTTTCCGTCCGAGTCATTTTGCAGGTTGAAAATTACATAGCATTCTAAGTATATCGAATCCACAAGAGTGATGCCCAGCCGCCGCAATATGCGTCATAACCCGGCCGGGGCACCGAAAGGAATGGAATGACGAACACAGGGGGAGCGCTGGACGGCATTAAGGTGGTCGAGATGGGGCAGCTCATCGCCGGTCCCTTCTGCGGCCAGTTGCTCGGCGACATGGGCGCCGAGATCGTCAAGCTCGAACCGCCGGGCACGGGCGACCAGATGCGCAACTGGGGTCAGGGCGACAAACCGAGCTGGTGGCGCGTCATCGCGCGCAACAAATATTCAGTGGCGGTCGACCTGCGCAGCGAGGAAGGTCAGGCGCTCGCCCGCGAACTGATCGCCAAGGCCGACATCCTCATCGAGAATTTCCGCCCCGGCACGCTCGAAAAATGGAACCTCGACCCCGCCGATCTCCGCAAGACGAACCCCGGGCTGATCGTCGTCCGCGTGTCGGGTTATGGCCAGACCGGCCCCTATTCGGCGCGCGCCGGTTTCGGCGGCATCGGCGAGGCGATGGGCGGCTGGCGCGGCATCGTCGGCTATCCCGACCTGCCGCCCGCCCGCATGGGCGTGTCGATCGGCGATACGCTCGCCGCCACTTACGGTTGCATGGGCGCGCTCGCCGCGCTTCATCATCGCAGCAAGACCGGCGAAGGCCAGATCGTCGACTCGGCGCTGTACGAAGCGGTGCTGCAGGTGATGGAATCGACCGTATCGGATTATTCGGCCAGCGGCACCAAGCGGCGCCGGACGGGGTCGACCCTCCCCGCGATTGCGCCGTCGAACGTCTATCCGTGCAGCGACGGCGAATATCTGATCGGCGCCAATCAGGACGGTGTTTTCGCCCGGCTCGCTGCGGCAATGGGGCGCCCCGAACTGGCCAGCGACGAGCGGTACGCGACGCACCGCGCCCGCGGTGTGCGGCAGGAGGAACTCGACGCACTGATCGGCGATTGGACCGCAACGATGACGATCGCCGAGCTGGAAGCCAAGATGGTCGCGGCGGGCGTTCCGGCGGGCCGCGTCTTCGATGCCGAAGACATGCTCGCCGACCCGCATTTCGCCGCGCGCGAGGCGCTGGTGACGGTCGCCGACGAGGAACTGGGAGAGATCAGGATGCAGGGGGTGTTCCCGAAACTTTCGGCGACGCCCGGCAGCGTCCGCCGCCCCGCCCCGCTTACCGTGGGGCAGGACACCGACGACGTCCTCCGTCGCTGGCTCTGCCGCGAAGGATAGGACGATGATCACCCTCTACGGCGGCCCGACCCCCAATGCGCGCAAGATCGCAATCGCGCTGCTCGAAATGGGGCTCGCTTGGCAGCTTGAGCCCGTCGATATCCTGGCGGGCGATCAGCTCACTCCGGAATTTCTCGCGCTTAACCCGAACAACAAGACGCCGGTGATCGTCGACGACGAAGGCCCGCGCGGCCCCGGCTTCGTCCTGTGGGAAACCGGCGCGATCCTGCTCTACCTCGCCGAAAAGACCGGCCGCTTCCTGCCCGCCGATCCGGTGAAGCGCGCGATCTGCTGGCAATGGCTAATGTTTCAGGTCTCGGGCGTCGGCCCGATGTTCGGGCAGGAGGCGCATTTCACCCATTATGCCAGCGAGCGGCACGACTACCCCATCGAGCGCTACAGCCGCGAGGTCGACCGGCTGATGATGGTGCTCGACAAGCGCCTCGGCGAGGCCGAGTGGCTGGCGGGCGACGAGTATAGCATCGCCGACATGGCCACCCTGCCCTATCTCCGCCGCCAGTTCATCGACAAGGCCGGACGCTTCCCCAATGTCGAGCGCTGGGGCGCCGCGATGCTCGAACGGCCTGCCGTCGCCGAAGGGATGAAGGTCGGGGTCGCCCGCGCCGAGACGATCGAGGGCGGGCTGACCGGTTTCACCGACGAACATCGCGCGATCCTGTGGGGCGACCGCCAGCATGTGAAACGGTGAAGCGGAGCACGGTGCAAGCCGGCTTGGGGGTGGAGAGTTGCCCTTCAAATCTCGTCATGCTGAACTCGTTTCAGCATCCATGGCCTGAACTCGAATTTGGCGCAGCGCCGAAGTAAACGACAGACCATGGATCCTGAAACAAGTTCAGGATGACGATGAAAGAGACGGCAGCTATCGGCCGAAACCAGCTTCCCTCAATCCCCCTTCACGGCGGCGCGATTGGCATCGCCGAACATGTTCGACCACTCCTTCTCATCAAGCACTTGGTGCCGTCCGACATATTTCGCCGGCGCCTTCAGATCCTCGCGCGCCATCGCTCGCGCCACCGCGGGCCGCGCCCGGATGCGTTCGAACCAGCCGTGCATCGCGGGCCATTCCTCCAACCCCATGCCCATGACGAACGCCGAGGCACGCCCGGGCCAGATCGCCATATCGGCGATCGTATAGTCGTCGCCCGCGACATAGGCACTCTTCTCCAGCCGCTTTTCGAGTACGGTGAGCAGGCGCTGCAATTCCTTCGTATAGCGTTCGATCGCATAATCCTGCCCCGTCGGGGCATAGCGCAGGAAATGGCTCGCCTGTCCGCCCATCGGGCCGAGCCCCGCGACCTGCCAGGTCAGCCACGACAGCGTCACCGCGCGCGCTGCACCCGATGCGGGCAGAAAGCATCCGCTTTTTTCGGCAAGATATTGCAGGATCGCGCCCGATTCAAAGACCGCGATGGGCTCGCCGCCTTCGCCGGGGTCGTTATCGACAATCGCCGGCAGCTTGTGATTGGGATTGACTCGCCCGAACGCCGCGGTGAGCTGGTCGCCCTCGAAGATGTCATAGGGAATGACACGATAGGCCGCGCCGATCTCCTCGAGCATGATCGCGATCTTCTGCCCGTTCGGGGTCGCCGAATAATGAAGGTCGATCATCTCAGCGCACCTCGTGAAGGACGTGGCGGACGCCGAAATCGGTGCGTTCGCCAACCCCGACCGCGAGCAGGCCGTTCAGCCAGCCATATTTCGCGCTCGCGGTTTCGAACACCGGCGCGATTCGCAGATAATATCGCGACGGATCGACATAAGGCGCCGCAGGGTCGGCAAAGGCGGCGCGGACATCGTCGGGAATGACGTTGCGCCCGGTGTAGGACAGATAGATGAGTTCGCCGTCATCGGTCTGCCATACCGCGCGGGCATCGAAGGTGCCGACAGAAGCCGCCTCCCCCAGCCGTCCGCTGCGCGACCAGTTGCCGCCGCCGGGCAGGACGATACCGTTGATTCGCGGTCCGAAAAACCGCCCGCCGCTGATATATCCCATGCGATGATCGCCGAATGGCGACACCCCCATGCCGATGATGCCGCCGCCGACCTCGAACTCCACCGTGCATAGATGGGCGCTTGCGAGGGCGGCATGACCGGCTTCTCCATTTTCCTCGTTCATCTTGCGAATCCTCTTCCAAAGCTATGGACAAGTATAAAACCATTAGTATACTAAGGGTCAATCAGATTGACGGATCGGGGTCCCCTCCCCGGCACCGTCGGCATCGTTCCAAGGGAGGGTAGCATGAAGGCGTTCAACCAGATTCTGTTGTCGGGGGTCGCGACGGTCGCGATGACGGCATTCGCCGCGCCGGCGCTGGCGCAGACGGCGGCCGCGGAAGCCGACGACAGCAACACGAACGAAATCATCGTCACTGCACAAAAGCGCGAACAGAGCCTGCAGGATGTGCCGATCTCGATGGAAGTCGTCAGCGGCGCCAAGCTCGCCGAGTTCAACACCAGCGATATTAAAGCGGTGATGAACTACACGCCGAACGTCTTCGTTCAGTCGACCGCGGGCAACGACGTCATCTATATCCGCGGCTTCGGCTCGCCACCGGCGAACTTCGCCTTCGACCAGTCGGTCTCGCTCTATGTCGACGGCATCTACGCCGGCCGCAGCCGCCAGGCGCAGGCGCCCTTCTTCGACCTCGAACGCGTCGAGGTACTGCGCGGCCCGCAGGGCGCGCTGTTCGGCAAGAACACCGCGGCGGGCGCGGTCAGCGTCGTGTCGGCGGGACCGACGCGCGAAGCCGAAGGCGCCTTCACGGCGCTCTATAATTTCGACCACAAGGGCTTCGACGTTTCGGGCTATGTCTCGGGACCGATCAGCGACACGCTGTCGGCGCGCCTTGCGTACAAGATCGTCAAGCAGGACGGTTATATCCGCAACCTCGCGACCAACCACGACGATCCCGAAACCAAGTCGCAGCTCGCGCGCCTGACGGTCAAATGGGAACCATCGAGCGACTTCGATTATACGGTGAAGGCCGAATATGGGAACCGCGACATCGTCGGCGGGATCACCGTGTCGAGCCCGCTGACCAGCGGTCAGGACCCGCAGGACACGCGCTATCTCGAACGCTCGGCGCTCGGCCGCGAAGGCAACCGCAATGAATCGGTGATGATCTCGGGCGTCGGCAACCTCGCGCTCGGCGATTTCACTCTGACCTCGGTCACCGGCTACAGTTGGTTCAAGTCGAAGATCACCAACGGCTTCGATCAGACGATCCCGAACAGCGGCGGCGCCTTCACCGCCAACTCGGTCTACAACGCTTTCCCCGAACGCTTCGACCAGTTCTCGCAGGAAATCCGTATCCTGTCGCCGGTCGGCGAGACGTTCGAATTTATCGCGGGCGCCTATTACGACAAGTCCGACTACACGCTGGAGCAATATCAGGGGTTCAACATCCCCTATTTGCTGCTGACCATCCCGGGCGCGACGCCCACCGATCCGCGCATCCCGATCTTCGACGGCCCCTATTTCGCACGCATCGACAGCATTTTTCGCCAGAAGGCCGAAAGCTGGTCGGTGTTCGGACAAGGCACGCTCAACATCTCCGACGCTTTCCGTGCGATCGGCAGCCTGCGCTACACGCACACCAAGAAGGACGGCAGCTTCCGCACGACGCTCGCCTATGCTTCGGACGGCGTCAACGGCAACCCCTTTGCGCTACGTCCGATCACCAACGCCGACGGCTCGATCAGCGAGGGCAATGTCGATCCTTCGGTCACGCTGCAATATGATATCGCGCCGCGCGTGATGCTCTATGGCACCTGGGGCCGCGGTTCGAAATCGGGCGGCTTCGTGTCGAACACGCTCGGCACCGTCGACAGCACCTTCACCTTCGAACCCGAACGGTCGGAGAATTTCGAGGCGGGCATCAAGTCGACGCTGCTCGACGGCAAGGTCGTCGCCAACGTCTCGGTCTACAAGACGAAGTTCAAGGACCTGCAGGTCTCGGTCTATCAGCCCGCAACCTCGAGCTATTTGACCGGCAATGCCGCCGCCGCGACGTCGAAGGGGGTCGAAGGATCGCTCAGCATCTTCCCGATCCCCAATTTCGACATCAGCGCCTCGGCCGCCTATTCGGATATCAAATATGACGATTATCCGGGCGCCGCGTGCCTCGCGTCGCAGCCGGTGACCTGCACCCCGGCGACGAACAACCTTGCCGGCTTCCCGGTCGCCTATTCGTCGAAGTGGACGGGCAGCGTCACCGCGCATGCACGCTTCGACATGTCCGATGCGATGAAGCTCGACATCACCGGCGTCGCGGCCGGCCGCTCGAAATATTTCAATTCGGACAACCAGAGCCCGATCTTCGGCGTCCAGGGCGGCTATGTGAAGCTCGACCTGCGCGTCCAGCTCGCCGATCAGGACGATCGCTGGCATCTGGCGCTGGTCGGCAAAAACCTGACCAACCAGAAGACGATCGGCAGCGCGTTCAACCTGCCCGCACCGATCACGCCGGTTCCGCGCGCGATCCTCTACCTCGAACCCACCCGCAACATTTCGGTCGAGGCCGGGTTCAAGTTCTGATGTGCCGGGGCCCGGCCGCGATCGACGCTTTCCTCGACAGGGAAGCGGCGGTCGCGGTCGTGACCTCCTATGCGTCGGCGCTCGATGCGCGCGACTGGGTCGCGTATCGCGCCCTCTTCACCGACGAGATCGCGATCGATTATGGCGCGATCGGCTCGCTTGTCGCGACGGTGCCGGCGGACGAGTGGACGAACCGCTGCAAGACGCTCGAAGGTTTCGACGCGACCGCGCACCGGCTGCACAATATCGTCGCGACGATCGAAGGCGATCATGCGACGGTCGCGAGCATCGTCGATGCGGTCCATCTCGTCGGAATCGAGGACCGCGCCCTGCTCGGCGACCTGATCGGGCGCTACACCCATCGACTGGTGCGGGGGGACGGGTGGAGGATCGCCGGCGTGACATTGACCGTCGTCGGCTATCCTGCCGGAAAGGAGGCGTTCGACGACGCCTTCGCAGCCGCGCGCGCCATTTTCGCCGAAGGAAGTACCGGATGATCGATGTTTATTTCACCCCCACTCCGAATGGCCACAAAGTGTCGATCATGCTCGAAGAGACCGGGCTGGCGCATAATCTGATCGCGATGAACATGCTTGAGGGCGATCATCTGACCCCCGAATATCGCCGCATCAACCCCAACGGCCGCCTGCCCGCCATCGTCGATCACGACCCCGTCGGTGGCGGCGCGCCGCTGCCGGTGTTCGAAAGCGGCGCGATCCTGCTCTATCTCGCGGAGAAAAGCGGGCAGTTGCTCCCCGCCGATCCGCGCCGCCGGTCGCAGGCGCAACAATGGCTGATGTGGCAGATGGCAAGCTTTGGCCCGATGCAGGGCCAGGCGCATCATTTCATCCGCTATGCGCCCGAGGGGCAGAGCTATCCCGTCGAACGCTATCGCAACGAAACGCTGCGCCTGCTCCGTGTCCTCGACGGCCGGCTACGCGAAGCCGATTATCTGGCGGGCGAATATTCGATCGCCGACATCGCATGCTGGCCATGGACGCGCGCGATCCGCGCGATCGGGCTGACCCTCGACGATTATCCGGCGGTCGCCGACTGGTTCGCGCGGATCGGCGAACGCCCGGCAGTGATCGCCGGCACCGACGTCAAGAATGCCGCCAACCTGTCGAGTGCCCGCCCGGTACTGACCGAGGAGCAATGGTCGAACCTGTTCGGCAAGAATATGCTCGAGGCGCCGAAACGCTAAACCGTGTCGGCGTGGCCCCACTGATATTCGACCTTGCCGTCCAGCCGTCGCACCGCGACCCAGTCGCCGCCCGCAAGGCTGTCATCCTCGATCAGCGCGATCACCCCGCCCGCAATATCCTCGGGCAAGCAAGCCTCGTTGTTCGCCAGCACCGTCTTCATCCATTCGGATTTGCCGCCCGCGCCCGTCGTATCGAGGATCGGGGTGTCGACCAGCCCCGGCAGCATCCCGGCGACCCGGACGTTGCATTCGTCCTTCAGCGAAGCGCAGCAGCGCGTGAACATCATCACCGCCGCCTTGGTCGTCGCATACATCGCGTCGTAAAAGCCGGTGCCGAGCGCGACGGTCGAGACGGTGTTGACGATCACCCCGCCGCCGCGCGCCTTCATCGCCTGCACGGCGATCTGCGTTGCCGCGACCAGCGAGGTGATATTGACGTCGATGATCCAGCGGATCCGCGCCGCATCGACATCGGGGAATTGCGGCAGGCCCGAGACGACTCCGGCATTGTTGTGCAAAATATCGACGTCGCCATGCGCGCGGAACCATGCCTCGGTGGCCGGAATGTCGGACAGGTCGAGCTGGTGCAGGGTGGCCTGCGCGCCCGCTGCCTCGACCAGCCGCGCCGTCTCCGTCAACCCTGCTTCGTTGACGTCGACCAGCGCCACCGCCGCCGCGCCGCGGTTCGCCAGCATCACCGCGGTCGCACGGCCGATGCCGCCTGCCGAACCGGTGACGATTGCGCTCTTGCCCCGGATATCCATCTCTTCTCTCCCGTCTATCTTGCCGCTACCGTAAAGCACATTGACAGATAAACTTAAATACCTAAGTATTTTTCGACCGAGAAGACTCGTGCGTTTTTGGGGAGAGTTATGACCGAAGCCACCGCGCTCAATGCCGGCGCCGCAGCGTCCGACAGCGGCCATGCGCTGCGCCGCAACGTCGCGCTCGCGATGCTGTTCGTGGTCGGCACGATCAACTTCGTCGACCGCCAACTGCTATCGGTCCTTGTTGAACCGATCCGAGCCGAGATGGATTTCAGCGACACCCAGTTCGGGCTGCTCACCGGTCTCGCCTTCGCGCTTTTCTATGCCGCAATGGGGGTTCCGGTCGCGATGGTCGCCGACCGCTGGAACCGAGTCAAACTGATCGGCATCGCCTGCGTCGTGTGGAGCGGCTTTACCGCGGCCTGCGGCATGGTCTCCAACTTCTGGCAACTCGCGCTGATGCGCTTCGGCGTCGGCGCGGGCGAAGCGGGCGGCACCGCGCCGTCGCTGTCCGTGATCGCCGACTATTATCCCCCCGCACAGCGCCCGCTGGCGATCGGCCTCTTCACCTGCAACGGCCCGTTCGGCGTCTTCGTCGGCGCGACCTTCGGCGCGTGGGCGGCGGCCAATATCGGCTGGCGCAACGCCTTCATCGTCATCGGCATCGTCGGCATCCTCGTCGCTCCCCTGCTCATCTGGCTGGTCCGCGAACCGGCGCGCGGCGCGATGGACACGCACAAGCCCGCCGACGAAGCGCTTCCCTTCAGCCAAAGCCTCGCGATGTTCTGGCGCCGTCCATCGCTGCGCATGGTGATGATCGGCAGCGGCCTCGCGGCTTTCGTCAGCTATGGCATGCTCAACTGGATCCCCGCCTTCCTGATGCGCACGCAGAAGATGCCCCTGGAAGCTATGGCGACATATTTTGGTCCCGCTGCGGGCATCACCTTCGGCATCGGCATCCTCGGCGGCGGTTGGCTGGTCAGCCACCGCGCGAAGATATCGGCGCGCGCCTATGGCACCATCCCCGCACTCGCGACCCTGGTGCTGATCCCGACCTTCATTGCCGCTTTGCTCGTCGATAGCTGGCAGCTTTCGCTCGCGCTGATGCTGATCCCGATGGCGGCGTGCACCGCCTATGTCGCGCCGGCGCTGGCGCTGGTGCAGAACCTCACCCCGCCGCGCAGCCGCGCGACCGCCGCCGCCGTGCTGATGCTGATGTTCAATATCGTCGGCCTCGGTCTCGGGCCGCTGTTCGCGGGGATCGTCAGCGACGCACTCAAACCCGCGCACGACGTCGACAGCCTGCGCTGGGCGCTGATGGCGCTAATGCCCTTCGCCGCCGCTGCGGGGATCGCGCAGTATCGCATGACGCGCTATCTCGAGAAGGATTTCGCCGAATGACCGACGTCGCAGGCAAAACCGCCTTCATCACAGGCGGCGCAAGCGGGCTCGGCCTCGCCACCGCAAAGGCGCTCGCCGCAAAAGGCGCGGCGGTGATCCTCGCCGACATCGACGGAGCGGGCGCCGAGGCTGCCGCCGCAGACCTGAGCCGCGGCGGCGCCAACGCCCTCGGCCTCCAACTCGACGTCACCAGCGAGGAAAGCTGGGCCGCAGCCGGCGCCAAGGCCCGTGATTTCGGGCCGGTGCGCATCCTGTTCAGCAACGCCGGGGTCGGCGGCGGCTCGGGTCCGTTCGAACAATATGACACCGACGTCTGGCGCTGGAACTATGCCGTCAACGCGCATGCGCATCTCTATGCCTGCCGCACCTTCCTCGGCGAGATGAAGGCATCGGGCGAGCCGAGCCATCTCGTCATCACCAGCTCGATGGTCGCGATCGTGCCGCCGCCGATCTCGGTCGCCTATATCAGCTCCAAATATGCAACGCTCGGCATCGCGATGGCGCTGCGCAACGAACTCGCCGAGACCTGCGTCGACATTTCGGTGCTGATGCCGGGCATGTCGGCGACGCGGATCGTCGAGACAACGCGCGATCTCCGCCCGGTCGAGGTCGAAGTCGGCAAGGCCGCGGCCACGAGCCAGGCGATGCAGGGCGTCCTCGCGGGCGGCATGTCGCCGGACCGGATCGGCGCGCGCGTCGTGCAGGCGATCGAAAATGGAGATTACTGGATCTTCACCCACCCCGAATGGAAGGCGATGGCCGAACTGGTGACGCAGGACATGCTGGCGTCCTTCGGTCCCTCGGCTGATCCCGCGTACAAGGGCGACGATATCGACGGGCTGATCGCGGCCAACGGCGGCCGCATGTTCGGCGCGAAATCTTGAGGAGCAGACATATGGCAGAACAGGACGACATCCGCGCGATGGCGCAGCGTTTCTTCGACGCGATCGAGGCGGGCGATATCGAGACGATGCGCGGCAGCTTCACCCCCGATGCCGAAATCTGGCACAACACCGACGAACTGATCGTCACCCGTGACCAGACCGCGCAGACGCTGACCGGCATGGTCGCGCGGATCAAGGACCGCGAATATGCCGACCGCCGGCTCACCACCTTTCCCGGCGGCTTCGTCCAGCAGCATGTCCTGAAGGGCCGCCGCGTCCACGACGACGGCGAAGTCCGCCTGCCGTGCGCGATCGTGTGCAAGGTGACGGACGGCAAGATCACCCGCCTCGACGAATATTTCGACAGCGCGCACGTCGCCGAATTCCGCAAATTTGCGAACGCCTGAGGAGTTAGCCATGCCCGTCCTGCGCCAGGTTCCCCGTTCGGAAGTCACCGACGAAACCGTCACCGCTTATTACAACCGCCTGTTCGGCGACCGCGACCCCGTCGCCGAACCCGGCACCGCGACCGGCACGCCCGGCGACTGGTGGACGGTGTTCGCGCTGTCGCCCGATATATTCGAACATGCGGTCAAGGGTTTTGCCGTCTATCGCAACCCCGCGCGGACGATCGATCCGGTGCTGCGCGAACTCGGCCAGACGCGCGCCGGCTGGGTCAAGGGCAGCCAGTTCGTCTTTTCGCAGCATTGCAAGTCGCTCCGCGGCCTCGGCGTCAGCGAAGAGAAGATCGCCGCCATCGCCTATTGGACCGTCGCCGACTGTTACAACGATCAGGAACGTGCGGTGCTCGCCTATGCCGACTGCCTGAGCCAGGCCGGCGGCCGCGTCCCGCTCGAGGTGTTCGACAAGCTCAAGACCTTCTGGAACGATGAGCAGATTTTCGAATTCACCTACATCACCTGCCTCTATGACATGCACGCCGTGATCACCCGCGCGCTGCGCATGGAATATGACGCGCGCGAAGACCCGATCGTCGAAGTCGCCGCCCCCGAAGGCTTCAGCGCCGCCGACTTCCTCAGCGCGCCGCGCCCCGCGAACGGCTGATGAGCGACTACGGCACGCCCGAGGTCGTCGCGACGGGCCTTCGCTTTCCCGAAGGCCCGGTGCCGATGGCAGACGGGTCGGTGCTGCTGGTCGAGATCGCGCGCGGCACACTGACGCGCGTCGCGCCCGACGGGTCGCTGTCGGTCGTCGCCGAGCTCGGCGGCGGGCCGAACGGCCTCGCGATCGGTCTCGACGGCGCCGCCTATGTCTGCAACAATGGCGGCTTCCAGTGGATCGAGGCGGGCGACCTGCTCTTTCCCGGCCATGCCGCCAATCCCGATGCGTGCGGATCGATCGAGCGCGTCGACCTTGCGACCGGCGCGGTGACGACGCTCTACGACAGCTTCGAGGGCGAGCGGCTGAAAGGCCCGAACGATATCGTCTTTGACGCCGACGGCGGCTTCTGGTTCACCGATCATGGCCAAGTGCGCGGCACCGGCCGCGACCATGGCGCCATCTATCACGCCGCCGCCGACGGATCGAAGATCACGCGCCAGCGCGCCGAGATGATGGGCCCCAACGGTATCGGCCTGTCGCCCGACGGCAGGACGCTTTATGCCAGCGAGACGATGACCGCGCGCGTCTGGGCGATGGACATCGTCGCCCCCGGCACCCTCGCACCGCCCCCGCCATGGGCGCCCGGCCGCTTCGTCGGCACGCCGCCCGCCTTCCGCCTGCTCGACAGCCTCGCCGTCGAGGAAAGTGGCCGCATCTGCGTCGGCACGATGGTCGAGGGCGGGATCACCGTCTTCGACCCCGACGGGCGCGCGTCCGAGTTCGTGCCGCTGCCCGACATCGGGATCACCAACATCGCGTTCGGCGGTGCCGACCGGCGCGACGCCTATATCACCGCATCGACCACCGGCACCCTTTGCCGCGTCCGCTGGCCGCGACCGGGCGCGCGATTGCATTAATCGTCAACTTAATTGACAGTTATAGCCTCCTGTGCTAGGAAAGACTCAAGGAAGAGGATGGGCATGAAATTCTATAACTCCATCGGCCCCAACCCGCGCGTCGTGAAGCTGTTCATGGCCGAAAAAGGTATCGAGATTCCCGAGGTCATGATCGACCTGCGCGGCGGCGAGAACCGGCGGGCGCCCTATAATGTCGAGGTCAATCCCGCGGGTCAGACCCCGGCGCTTGCGCTCGACGACGGCAGCGTCCTCACCGAAATCACCGCGATCTGCGAATATCTGGAAGAGCGTTTTCCCGAAACGCCGCTGATCGGCAGCACGGCGGAGGAGCGCGCGAACACGCGCATGTGGACCCGCCGCGTCGATATCAAGATCTGCGAGCCGCTGACCAACGGCTTCCGCTTTGCCGAAGGCCTGCCGCTGTTCGAGCCGCGGATGCGCTGCCTGCCCGAGGCTGCGGCGGGGCTGAAAGCCATCGCGCAGGACGGCATTGCCTGGCTCGATCCGCTGATCGCGGGCCGCGACTTCATCGCCGGCGACCGGCTGAGCCTCGCCGACCTCATGCTTTTCGCTTTCCTCGATTTCGGCGTGTCGGTCGGCCAGCCGGTCGACCCGGCCTTCGCCAACGTCAATGGCTGGTACGAACGGATGAAGGCCCGCCCCAGCGCCAACCTCAAATAGATTACCAAAAATAGGAGACGGATCATGGCTGCAACCAATACCGAATTCGAATTCTGCGGCGTCAATCACCTCGCGCTCGTATGCAAGGATATGGCGAAGACGGTCGAATTCTATCGCGACATTCTGGGCATGCCGCTGCTCAAGACACTCGATCTCCCCGGCGGGCGCGGCCAGCATTTCTTCTTCGACGTCGGCAACGGCGACAGCATTGCCTTCTTCTGGTTCCCGAACGCGCCCGAGGCGGTTCCCGGCATTTCGGCCCCCGCCGCACTGCCGACGCGCGGTAGCTTTGTTTCGGCGCACGGCTCGATGAACCATATCGCGATCAACGTCCGCGCCGAAAAGTTCGACGAATATTATCAGCGGCTGGTCGACAAGGGCGTCGAAGTCACGCCGATCCTCAACCACGACAATTCGCCGACCCAATCGTCGCCCGAAATGAACGACGACGTCTACGTCCGCTCGGTCTATTTCTTCGACCCCGACGGCGTCTGCCTCGAATTCGCGGCATGGACCAAGGTGTTTGACGAGAGCGACGTCGCGCACGATCCGGTGCAGGCCGACGGTACGAAGCGCGAAGGCTTCATCACCGGCCGCACCCCGGTGCCCGCCGAATAACAGGCGTTTCTACTGGGAAGCACTCCGGCCCGGCGGCACAACCGCCGGGCCTTTTTTTGCGACCTTGTCGCGGCCCGACGAAAGCGCGATAGCATATTGGCAACCGACGGAAAGGTCCGGCTATGAGCGAACTGACCATCTGGACCTATGACTGGGTGCCGGAAATGCCGCGCGGTTTCGTCCGCGACCTGCGGCTCCGCTGGGCGTGCGAAGAGGCGGGGCTTCCCTATAGCGTCCGCACCGTCGCATTCGACGATCGCGCGACCAATCACCTCGAACAGCAACCCTTCGGCCAGGTGCCGTTCCTCAGCGACGGCGAGGTCGAGATATTCGAGAGCGGTGCCGGGCTGCTCCATCTCGCACGCAAAAGCGAACGGCTGATGCCCGGAGACCCGGCGGGCGAAGCGGCAACGGTGCAATGGTCGATCGCCGCGCTCAATTCGATCGAGATGGTCTCGGTGCCGTGGTGGTTCCTGAAAATCTCGGGCGATGCCGACAACAAGCTGACCGGATGGCTGACCATGCGCCTCGGCCAGCTCGAGGACATATTAAGCGAACGCGAGTGGCTGGCGGCCGGGCGCTTCACCGTCGCCGACCTGCTGATGGCCGACGTACTGCGCGTTGCCGATGTCCGCGCGTTCGGCGACCGGCCGGCGACCGAAGCCTATGTCGCGCGCGTCACCGCTCGCCCCGCCTTCCGGAAGGCCTATGCCGACCAGATCGCCCATTTCGAGGCGGGCGACGCCCAGCGCTGAAGCTCCCTCGCTTCAGCCTACGGCGCGGTCACGTCCCTCCCAATAAGGCGCGCGCAGTTCGCGGCGCAGCACCTTGCCCGACGGGTTGCGCGGCAACGCATCGATATAGTCGACGCGCTTCGGCGCCTTGTACGCCGCGATCCGCTCGCGCGCCCAGGCGATGACATCGGCGGGTTCGGGGCGGAGGTCCGCCGACGCAACCACCAGCGCCATCACCGCCTCGCCCCATTTGTCGTCGGGGATGCCGATCACCGCGACATCGGCGACCCCGGGGCACCCCATGATCGCGCTTTCGACCTCGGCCGGATAGACATTCTCGCCCCCCGACACGATCATGTCCTTGATCCGGTCGTGAACATAATAAAAGCCGTCGGCATCGCGGTAGCCGACGTCGCCGGTGTGGAGCCAGCCCCCAGCAAGCGTTTCCTCGGTCGCCGCGGCGCGGTTCCAATATTCCTTCATCACGATGCCGCCGCGGATCGCGATCTCGCCGATTTCGCCCTCGCCGAGTTCCTTGCCCTCGCCATCGAGGATCGCCATCGCCGCCCCCGGCCAGGGCTGGCCGCACGAGGTCAGCTTGCCGGGCAGGTCATGCGCGGCGGGCGACAGATAGGAACCGCCGCCGGCGGATTCGGTCATCCCGTAAAATTGCACGAAATCGCAGCCGAAGGTCGCCCGCGCGCGGCGCAATACATCCTCGGCGATCGGCGACGCGCCATAGGCGATCGATTTGAGCTCCGGATAGGCCGCGCCGTCGGCATCGGGCTGGAGCAGCATCATCTGGATCATCGCCGGGGCGAGGAAAGCATGCGCTACCCCTTCCTCGCGCAGCATCCGCACCGCGTCGGGGGCGGTGAAATCCTTGACCAGCACCAACCGCCCGCCCTGCGCCAGCCCCGAGAAACTGACGTTCGTCCCCGCGACATGGAACAGCGGCATGACGATCATCACCGTCTCGTCCTCGCCATAGGCAAAGCCGTCGACCTCGGTCGCGGCCTCAAGGAAGGTCCGGTAATTGGCGTTGGTCAGTACGACGCCCTTGGGCAGGCCCGTCGTGCCGCTGGTATAGAGCTGGAGTACGTCGTCGGCGAGCTGCGGCGGGTCTGCCGGCGGCGCGTCGGATGCGCCCGCCAGCCACGCCTCGAACGGTTCGAACGCCGGATGGTCGCCGTACAGCGCGATCAGCCGCGGCGGCGAAGCCAGCCCCGCGACCGCAGCCAGCGCGCAATCGAAGAAATCCTCGCCGACGAACAGCAATTTCGGCCCCGCATCGCCGAGGATGAAGCCGATCTCGCCCGGCGCTAGGCGGCAGTTGATCGGCGCAAAGCAGGCACGCGCCCGCGCGGTGCCGAAGAACAGCGGATACCAGCCGTCATGATTTTTGGTCAGCGCCGAGACCCGGTCGCCCGGCACGATGCCAGAGGCGATCAGGGCGTTCGCAACGCGGTTCGATCGCGCATCGAGTTCGGCGAAACTCGTCTCGCGCGCCCCGAACTTCACCGCAGTTGCTTGCCCCCGTGCCCGCGCCTGCGCCGCCGGTATGTCGGCCAGCGTCCGGATGGCGTCCAGATCGATCATTTTGCTCTCCCCAATTTCATTTCGCGCTTCTGTTTCGCTTGAATTAGATAGAATACTAAGTAAATACTGGCCAGCCTGAAAATCGAGAGGATTGGCCTTGTTCGACCACCCCATATTGCCGACGACGATCGTCGGAAGCTACCCCCAGCCCGACTGGCTGATCGACCGCGAACGGCTGAAGGCCAGCCTGCCCCCGCGCGTCCGCGCCGAGACGCTGTGGCGCATCCCCGAACCGTGGCTCGCCGATGCGCAGGAAGCGGCAACGCTGATGGCGATTCGCGATCAGGAAGAACTTGGCATCGACATCGTCGGCGACGGCGAAATGCGCCGCGAAAGCTATTCGAACCGCCTCGCGACCGCGCTGTCGGGAATCGATAGCGAAAAGCACGGCACCGCGGTCGACCGCACCGGCAATGCCAACCCGGTGCCACTCGTCTCGGGCCCGATCCGCCGCGTCGCGCCGATCGAGGCGCAGGATGCAGCGTTCCTCCGCCGCCATTCGACCAAACCGGTGAAGCTCACCCTGCCCGGCCCGTTCACGATGACGCAGCAAGCGGAAAATGGCTATTATCCCGACGCGCGGGCGCTCGCGATGGACTATGCCGACGCGGTCAATGCCGAGGTGAAGGATCTGTTCGCGGCGGGTGTCGATGTCGTCCAGCTCGACGAACCCTATCTGCAGGCACGCGCCGCCGAGGCGAACAGCTATGCGATCGAGGCGATCAACCGCGCGCTCGAGGGGGTCGGCGGCACGACCGCGCTGCATATCTGTTTCGGCTATGCGATGGTGCACCATGGCGCCGGCGCAACGGGGCCGAAGCCCAAGGCCTATGATTTTCTCGCCGAACTCGAAGCGTCGGCGATCGACGTCATCTCGATCGAAGCGGCACAGCCGGGGCTCGACCCGGCGATCCTCGCCGAACTGCCCACCAAGACGATCATGTACGGCGTGCTCGATCTGTCGATTCCCGATGTGGAAACTCCCGAGGTCGTCGCCGGCCGCATCCGCGAGGCGCTGCGTTATGTCGACGCCGAACGGCTGTGGATCGCGCCCGATTGCGGGATGAAATATCACAGCCGCGAGCATAGCCAGGCCAAGCTGAAGACAATGGTCGACGGGACCGCACTGGTGCGGGCCGAACTCGCCTGACAGCGTCATCCCGGCGAAGGCCGGGATCTCACCGTCGTCATCCCGGCCTTCGCCGGGATGACGAATTGGTCAGGCGTCGATAAAATCCGTCAACAACGGTACCAAAACCTCCGGTGCCTCGACCGTCGGCAGATGCCCCGCGCCCGCAATCACTTCGAGCCGCGCCCCCGGAATCGCATCTGCAATCTCGTCATGATGCGCCCGGCTGGTGATGCCGTCCTTCTCGCCCCAGATCAGCAGCGTCGGCACCGCGATCTCCCCGAGCCGCGGGCGGCTGTCGATACGCGCCATGATCGCGCGCTGCTGCGCAAGGAAGGTGTCGGCGCCGGTATCGGCCGCCATCGCCCGCGCGATTCCGAGCAGTCGTTCGTCATTCCGCTTCTCTTCGGGAAAGAGGATCGGGATGCGTTCTTCGACAACCTGATCGAAATTGCCGCTCTCGACAAGGTCGATATAGCCCTGCCGCCGCGCCGTCTGCGCCGGGCCGTCGGCCGAAGCGAGCGTCGAGATCAGAGCAAGCTTCGCAACGCGTCCGGGCGCGCGGCGCATCACATCGAACGCGACGAAGCCGCCCATCGCGTGCGCGACAAGCGCGAATTTGGGCGGGGCGTTGTCGAGCAGGCGCTGCGCGAAGCCCTCGATCGTATCGTCGCTGCGATTGTCGGCGACGATCACCTCGCGGTCCGCCCATGCATCGAGGAGTGGCTGCCACACGGCGTCGGTCAAAAGCTGACCGGTAATCAGAACGATGGGAAGCGACATTAGACCACCTGATGAAGGAGAGATTCGCCCGCCGCGAGGCGACGGCAATTCTCGTGCGCCACGGTGAGGCTGCGCACGAGCGTTTCGGGAGTGAGCCAGGCGATATGCGGCGCGAGCACCGCATTGGGCAGGCCGAGCAGGGGATTGCCGCGCGGCAGCGGCTCTTCGGCGAAGACATCGAGCCCGGCGCCGCGCAAATGCCCCGACGCCATCGCCTCGACCAGCCGGGCCTGATCGACCAACTCGCCACGCGCGGTGTTCACCAGCACCGCACCCTTCTTCATCGCGAAGGGATCGATGCTCGCGCGCGTCTCGTCGGTCAGCGGCATGTGCAGCGACACGATGTCGCTTTCGGCTAGCAGGCGGTCGAGCGGCGAATAGTCGTAAGGCACGTCGCGCGGGCTGCGCGCGGTATAGACGACCTTCGCACCCAGCGCCGCGAGCACCGGCGCGAGGAGCTGCGCCGAATTGCCGAAACCGACCAGCCCCACCGTGCGCCCGCCGATCTCGCCGACGCTGTCGAGTTCGGACGGGTCGGCACTCCAGCCTTCGCCGGCGCGCGTGCGCGCATCGAAGAAGCAGGTGCGGCGCAGCACCGCCATCATCAACGACAACGCCATTTCGGCGACGGCCTGGCTGTTCGTGCCGGGCATGTTGCACACCGCGACTTCATGGTCGCGCGCGGCGTCGAGCGCGATCGTGTTCACGCCGACGCCGAGCTTCTGGATCAGTTTGAGCTTCGGTGCCGACGCGATGAACTCGGGCGTCACGGGCGTCAGCACATGGAGCAGCGCTGTAATCTCGGGCGCGACCTCGTCGAGCGGTGCTGCCTCGTCGACATGCACGACGACGCCCGGCCCGAAGATTTCATCGACGGCCTCGCGAAAGCCGGGGCTCGGCCGGGCGTGGAGGACGATCATGCCGTCACCCGGCCGATCGACCCGGCAAAGGCCGAAAAGCCCGCGAATTCGGCGTCGCCGCCCATCGCTTCCTCGATCCGCAGCATCTCGTTCCACTTCGCCATACGCTCCGACCGCGTGAAGCTGCCGACCTTCAGTTGCCCCGCGTTCCAGCCGGTCGCGAGATGCGCGATGGTGACATCCTCGGTCTCGCCCGAGCGCGCCGAAACGATCGCGCCCCAGCCGCGCGTCACGGCGGCGTCGAGCGCGGCCTTTGCCTCGGTCACTGTGCCGACCTGATTGACCTTGATCAGCGCGGCATTGCACACCGCCGCCTCGCCCGCTCGTTCGACGCGCGCCGCGTCGGTGACGAGAACGTCGTCACCGATGATCTGGACGCGCTCGCCGATCGCCGCGGTGACCGCCGCCATCGTCGTCCAGTCGTCCTGTCCCGCCGGATCCTCAATCGACAGGATCGGATAGCGCCCCGCCCATTCGACGATCCGCGCCGCCATCGCTTTACCCGACAGGCGCCCGTCGTCGAGCGCGAGGGTGTAGCCGTCGGCGTCACCCAGCTCGTTCGCCGCGATGTCGAGCGAGATGAACACCTCCTCGCCCGCGCGGTGCCCGCTCGCCTCGATCGCCCTCGTCAGCGTGTCGAGCGCATCCTCGTTCGACGCGAAGTTCGGCCACCAGCCGCCTTCGTCGGCGACCCCCGACAAGGGCCCCTTGGCTTCCATCAGCTTGCCTGCGGCGCGATAGACATCGTCGGTGATTTCGAGCGCGCGGCGGAAGCTTCCGGCCTGCGGACACATGATCATGAAATCCTGTACGTCGGTGCGCCGCCCGGCATGGGCGCCGCCGCCGAAAATCTGGATCTCGGGTAGCGGCACGCGCACCTTGCGCCCTTCGGCCAGATAGCGCCACAGCGGCTCGCGCGCGTCCGCCGCGGCGGCGTGCAGCACCGCCATCGACACCGCGACGACGGCATTCGCGCCGAGCCGCGCCTTGTTCGCCGTGCCGTCAAGATCGCACAGCGCAATATCGACCGCGACCTGTTCGCGCGCATCCATGCCCGCGAGCGCACCCGCAATCTCGGCACCGATCCCCGCAACCGCACCGTTCACGCCGAAACCGCCGAATGCCGCGCCGCCGTCGCGCAGGTCGATCGCTTCATGCGCGCCGCGCGAAGCGCCCGCGGGCGCGATGGCGCGGCCGATGGCGCCCGATTCCAGCACGACCTCTGCCTCGACGGTGGGCCGGCCGCGCGAATCCCAGAGCTGGCGGCCGGTGACGGAGGCGATACGCGAAGTCATGCAAGGTTCCTTTTCCAGTTGGCGACCAGTTCGCCGAGCGGCGACGGGCGGGCGATCAGCGCCCGCGCCTGATCGCGCACGATGTTCTTGTGTTCGGGGTTGGTCAGATAAGGCGCCGGCGACTTGCCCTCGACCCGCGCGAGAAGCAGCGCCGCGGTCAATTTGCCCGCGCGCAGCATCAGCCCGCCCGTATCTTCCCAGTCGATCCCCGCGCGATAGGCGTCGACGAGCGCCGCCGCCGCCTCGTTCAGCCGCGCGTCGCCCGACCACACCGCCTTCAGCAGCAGGTGCGTCGTGCAAAAGGCGAGGTCGAAGGCCGGATCGCCATAGACCGCGCATTCGGCGTCGAGAAACACTGGGCCACCGGCGCTGACGAGGATATTCTTCGGGCTGACGTCGCCATGGGCCAGCGCGATCTTGCGTCCCGAAAGATCGTCGGCAAGCGCGGTGAGGATGGGCGCGAGTTCGGCATCATGCCGCGCGACATGGAGCAGGAACGGATCGACGCGCAGCGCGCGGAACATCTCGTCGTTCGGGAAGTCGCCGCGGTCGCCGTCGTTATGCGCGGTCGCGGCGTGAACCGCGGCGATACCGGCACCAACCTGCGCGGCGAAAGCGAGGTCGACACGCCCCGCCATCAGCTCGTCTTTCCACACCGGACAGCCGGGCAGGAAGCGCATCGCAAAGGCGTGCCCCGTCGGCAGTTCGGCGAGCACTTCGGGCGCGAGCCGCGGGTCGACGCCGCGCGCACGCCGCAACCAGCGCACCTCGCTCGTCCCGCGTTCGACCGGCGCGAGCCATTCGGCGGCGACGCGAAGCTGGGGCAGCGGGCGTTTGACGACGATCGGGCCGGTCGGCGTCTCGACCTTCCACACGTCGCAGGACACGCCGCCGGTCAACGGCTGAAGGACGACGTCGCCCTCCCCCGTCAAACCGGCATTTCGCAATCCGGCAATGATTTCGGCCTCCGCCGTCACGTCACAGCTTCTCCCGGATCCACGCGCCGACGAGGTCGGCGGCGTTCTGGCGCTCTTCTATCGAATCCTCGAAATAATGCGCCCCGGTGATCAGTTCGAGTTTCTTGTCGGTCGAGCCGAGGAAATCGAAGATCTTGCGCGCGTCGCTCGGGAAGACGCCCGTGTCGGCCGTCCCCTGTACGACCAGCGCGGGCGTGTCATGCTTGGCGAGGTGCGGCTGCCCCTGACATGGCGAGGTTTCGAGGCTCCACATGTTGAGCCAGGTCTTCAGCGTGTTGGCGCGGCCGATGCTCGGCGTCCGGTTCGCGGTCGCGGGGTCGCCGCGATAGCACCAGTTCGGCTTGCGGTCCGACGGGTCAATCGCCGGATCGACGCAGCGGATGTCGCCCCAGCAACGGAACATCGGGAAGATGCGATCGGGAATGCCCGCGGCATTGAGCCGCGCAAGTTCGGCCTTCGCCCAGTCGGTGATCCGCTGGTTGCGCGCGCGCTGCCCGGCGCGATATTTTTCGATGAACGCGTCCGAATAGGGCGGGCCGTTATCGGGGTTGAACGGATCGAGTTCGGGATCGGTCGCGACCGGATCATTCTCGTCGATCACCGACGCGTCCATCCAGTCGGTCAGCACCTCGGGACGCCCCTGGTGGGCGTTAAAGCTGATATAGAGATCACCCTTGATGAGCTGCGCCAGCGCATCCTGACCGATCGGGGGAAGCCGGTCGGTCAACGTTGGCGCGATCGCCTCGGCCTGATAGGCGCCCATCAGCGAGCCGCCGCCCGAATTGCCGAGGATTACGATCTGTTCGACCCCGGCCTCTTCCTTCAGCCATTTCATGCCGACGCCAATGTCGAGCACGGCATGTTCGAGCAGGAACTGGTCCTCGAAGCCGCGATAACGCGTGTTCCAGCCGAGGAACCCGATGCCCTGCCGCGCAAAATAGGGCGCGATATAATGTTCGGAGAAATCGACATTATAATGGGTAGCGATGACCGCCACCTTCGGGCGCTTGCCCGCCTCGGTCCAGTAGATGCCCTGGCACGGATGCCCGCCCGCCTGAATGCGCGGCGCGGTCGGCGACACGCGCCCGATAAATTGCGCATCCAGTCCTGCGATCCCGTTCGGGTCCACCATCATCGTCTCTCCTAATCTGAATTTATCTGCGGATCACCACCATCGTCACCCCGGACTTGACCCGGAGTCCATGCAGCGATGGATTCCGGATCAAGTCCGGCATGACGAAGGGAAGAATTTGCATCAGCGGGTCACTTCGAAGGGCAGCTTATATCCCTCCAGCCCGGCACGGATCGCCTTCTTGTCGATCTTGCCGGTCGGCCCGAGCGGGATTTCATCGACGAACAGCACATCGTCGGGCATCCACCAGCGGGCGATCTTGCCGTCGAGATACGCCTTCAAATCGTCGGCGGACGCCGTGCTGCCGTCCTTGAGCTGACAGAGCAGGATCGGCCGCTCGTCCCATTTCGGGTGCGCGACGCCGACGACCGCGGCGTTGGCGACCGCGTCATGCCCCATCGCGATATTCTCGATTTCGATCGAGCTGATCCACTCGCCGCCCGACTTCACGACATCCTTGGCGCGGTCGGTGATCTGCATATAGCCTTCGCCGTCGATCGTGCTGACGTCGCCGGTGTCGAAAAAGCCTTCCTCATCGAGCACGTCGCCGCCCTCGCCGCCGAAATAGCCGCGCGCGATCGTCGGCCCCTTGATCATCAGCCGCCCCGGCGTCTTGCCGTCGTGCGGCAGGCGATCTCCCGCGTCGTCGACCAGCTTCATCTCGAGCCCGCAGAGCAGCCGCCCCTGCTTCAGCTTGTACGCCATCTGCGCGTCATCGCCCTTCGCCGCAACCGACGCATTGGGCACCGATACCGTCCCGAGCGGCGAGGTTTCGGTCATCCCCCAGCCCTGGACGACATCGACGCCATAATCGTCGCGGAAAGTGCGGATGATCGATTCGGGACATGCCGAGCCGCCGATCGTCACACGTTCCAACGTCGTGAAGCGCTTGCCGTTTTCCTGCATATAGGTGAGCAGCATCTGCCAGACGGTCGGTACGGCGGCCGAATAGGTGACGCCCTCTTCCTCGATCAGGTTATAGATCGATTCGCCGTCCATCCGCTGGCCGGGCAACACGAGTTTCGCGCCGACCGCGGGCGCCGAGTAGACGACGCCCCATGCATTGGCGTGATACATCGGCACGACCAGCAGAACCGTATCGCGCGCCGACAGCGCCAGCGCGTCGCGCTGCAACGTCATCAGCGCGTGGATATAGTTGGAGCGGTGCGAATAGAGCACGCCCTTGGGATTGCCGGTGGTCCCGCTGGTGTAACAAAGCCCGCAGGCGGCATTTTCGTCGAAGCCGCCCCAGTCATATTCGGCCGGCTGCCCCGCGATCCAGTCGTCGAAGGCGATCGCCTCGAAATCAGTTTCCGGCATCGACGCCGCGTCGCAAAAAAAGATCACCTTTTCGATCGACGGCACCTGCGGCAGCAGGTCCGCGACCAGATCGGCAACCGCCGGATCGGCGATCAGCAGCCGGTCGCCGGCATGGTCCGCGATATAGGCGATCTGTTCGGGGAACAGGCGTGGATTGAGCGTGTGGAGCACCGCTCCCATCCCCGCCGCGCCATACCATGCCGCAAGATGGCGCGCGCCGTTCCAGCCCATCGTCGCGACACGGTCGCCCGGCTTGATCCCCTCGCCGGCGAGCGCATTCGAGACGCGCTTCCCATCGGCGTGGATGTCGGCATAGGTCGAACGGGTGACGCGCCCCTCGGCATCGCGCGAAACGATCTCGCGGTCGCCGTGCCAGTTCGCCGCATGATCGATGATCCGGTCGACCGTCAGCGGCACATTCTGCATCAATCCGTCCATGTCGGCACGACTCTCCCTCGTCCATTCGTTAAAAGCATAGTATACTAAGTATTTTGTTTTTGCAATGCCGCTCCGCCTTGCCTCGCCCCGGCCCTTCTTCTAGCGTGCCGCGGTTGGCGCTCGGCCGGCAAACGGGGGAAATCGCGGCTCTTCATGCGTACCAATCAGCTTATTATCGCCCTTTTTCAACGCTTCTGCTGGCTCGACGAGGGCCTGCAGGCGCGACTGCACGATCGCGGCTGGCCCGATGTCAGCCGCCCGCAATCGATGGTGATGACCAACATCGTCAGCGGCATCGTGCGCCCGTCGGACATTGCGCGCAACCTCGGCGTGTCGCGGCAGGCGATCCACAGCACGATCGGCCAGATGGTCAAGCTCGGCATCGTCGAACTCGCGCCCGACCCCGGCGACCGGCGCCACATGATCGTGTCGCTGACCGAAACCGGTGCAAAGATGCGGCATGACGCGCAGCGCGCGATGGATGCGCTGTCCGACCAGCTTGCCGAACGGCTGGGCCACGAACGCTTCGACGCGCTGCTGGCAACGCTCGAAGCCGACTGGGGCGACAATATCGAGCGGACGCGCTAGGCGGACAGCGCCTTCGCGACCGCGACCAGCCGCCCGGCCGTCATTTCGACCAGCGACGCCGGCAGCGCCTCCTTCAGGCTGCCATCCTCGGCGAACGCCGCGTGCGCATTCGGCACCACCACCTGTTCGGGGATCACCAGCATCTGGATCGTCGACAGGATCTGGCGCAAATGCATCAGCCCGCGCAGCCCGCCGAAGGGACTGATCGACGCCGACATGATCGCCGCCACCTTGCCGCGATAGGCGGTCAGCGCGACGAGCCCCTCGCCCCCGGTCGGCCGCGACGCCCAATCGATCGCATTCTTGAGCAGCGGCGGCAGCGACCCGTTATATTCGGGCGACACGAACAGCAGCCCGTCCTGCGCCGCGAAAATGTCCTTGAGCTGCTGTGCGTCGGGCGGAAAATCATCCGCCTCGAGCGCCGCCGAATAGAGCGGCAGATCGAACGTCGCCAGATCGACGCGCGTCACGGTAGCGCCCTGCGCCGCAAGACTCGCGGCGGCGAGGTCGCCGAGCATACGATTGAACGATCCCTCGCGCGTGCTGCCGACGATTACCGCAATGCTGGTCATTTTCCCTCCGGACAAAATAATTAGAATACTAACCTATTTTATCGGAGATGGGCAACCGACTTTGCATGGCTCAATCAGCACGAGGGCAATTTTGGGGTGGGGAGCGAACGTTCGCCCGTTTTATGTACCCCGGCG
Source organism: Sphingopyxis macrogoltabida (assembly GCF_001307295.1). Lineage (NCBI taxonomy): Bacteria > Pseudomonadati > Pseudomonadota > Alphaproteobacteria > Sphingomonadales > Sphingopyxidaceae > Sphingopyxis > Sphingopyxis macrogoltabida. Next base: position 2,559,673 of record NZ_CP012700.1, read on the forward strand.
AAGGCCGGAGTCCCGAGCATTGGAAAGCCGGCGCCGCGCACTTGCGCCCTGGACCCCGGCCTTCGCCGGGGTGCATGCCAGTTACGACAGCTGCCGGCCGATACCCGCCCCTAAATCAACCCCGCCAGCGGGCTCGACGGGTCGGCATATTTGCGCAGCCCCATCCGCCCCGACAGATAGGCGTCGCGCCCGGCCTCGACCGCCAGCTTCATTGCGCGCGCCATACGGATGGGATCTTTCGCTTCGGCGATCGCGGTGTTCATCAACACCCCGTCGCAGCCGAGTTCCATCGCCACGGCCGCATCGCTCGCCGTGCCGACCCCGGCATCGACAAGCACCGGCACCGACGCCCCCTCGACGATCAGACGGATCGTCACCCGGTTCTGGATGCCCAGCCCCGACCCGATCGGCGCCCCGAGCGGCATTACCGCGACCGCGCCCGCATCCTCGAGCTGCTTCGCGGCGATCGGATCGTCGACGCAATAGACCATCGGCAGGAAGCCCTCTTTAGCAAGCACCTCGGTCGCTTCTAGCGTCTCGCGCATGTTCGGATACAGCGTCTTCGCCTCGCCGAGCACTTCCAGCTTTACGAGATCCCACCCCCCCGCCTCGCGCGCCAGCCGCAGCGTCCGGATCGCATCATCGGCGTTGAAACAGCCCGCGGTGTTGGGCAGGTAGGTGATCTTCTTGGGATCGATATAGTCGGTCAGCATCGGCGCTGTCGGATCAGAAACGTTGACGCGGCGCACCGCGACGGTGACGATCTCGGCCCCCGACGCTTCGACCGCCGCCGCATTCTGTTCGAAATCCTTATATTTGCCGGTGCCGACAATCAGCCGCGACGTAAACGTCCGCCCGGCGACACTCCACTGATCCGCTGACACCTTAGCCGCCTCCCACGAAATGAACGATTTCCAGCGCGTCGCCCTCGGCGAGCGCCACTTCGGCGAGCGTCGAGCGCGGGACGATCGCGCGATTGCGCTCGACCGCGACCTTCTTCACGTCAAGCCCCAGCGACGCGACGAGGTCGGCGATGCTGCCTTCGCGCACCTGACGGGGTTCGCCGTTGAGAATGACCGATATCACCGGGGAATCCGCCTTGCTTTGCCTTTTGCCGAGCAGCCCATATAGGGGGAGCGCCCGTCGCCGCAACCGAAAGACCTTGCCCTTGACCAGCGATCGTTCCGACAAGCCGACAGTTTATGTCCTCTCCGGCCCCAATCTCAACCTGCTCGGCACCCGCGAGCCCGAGATTTACGGCCACGACACGCTCAACGACATTCACGCGCGGCTGGAAGCGCAGGCCGAAGGACTGGGCTTGCGGCTCGAATGCCGGCAGACGAACCATGAAGGCGTGCTCATCGACTGGCTGCACGAGGCCTATGTCGCGGGCGCCAAAGCGGTGCTGCTCAACGCCGGCGGCTATACGCACACCTCGATCGCGATTCACGACGCGATCAAGTCGATCAAGGTGCCGGTGATCGAGGTTCACCTGTCGGACCCGATGAAGCGCGAAGAGTTCCGCCATTTGAGCTATGTCGGCATGGCGGCGGTGGACCATTTTGCAGGTCACGGCGCGAACAGCTATACGCTGGCGCTGGACGCCGCCGCCCGTCTCTGACAATAGGGCGCATCAAAAAACGGGGTCAGGGCGTCGGAACCGCGACGCCGCAACAACAGGAAAAATTCTCATGGGTGACCATAAAGACAATGGCATCAACATCGATCCGGCGTTTGTTCGCGCGCTCGCCGAACTGCTCGACGACACGCAGCTTTCGGAAATCGAGGTTGAGGACGGCGATCGCAAGGTCCGCGTCGCACGGACCCTGACCGCCGCGCCTGTCGCCTATGCCGCCGCGCCCGCTCCCGTTGCGGCCCCCGCTGCGGCAGCTCCCGCCGCCCCTGCCGCTCCGGCGGCGGCCGCCCCTGCGGCCGACAGTTTTGCCGGAGCGGTAAAGTCGCCGATGGTCGGCACCGTCTATCTCGCCCCCGAACCCAGCGCGCCGAATTTCGCGGCGGTCGGTTCGGCCGTGAAGGAAGGCGATACCGTGCTGATCATCGAGGCGATGAAGGTGATGAACCCGATCGTCGCGCCGACCTCGGGCACGCTGAAAGCGGTGCATGTCGAGAACAGCCAGCCGGTCGAGTTCGACCAGCCGCTGTTCACCATCGGCTGAACGATCCGATGACCATCGAAAAACTGCTGATCGCCAACCGCGGCGAGATCGCGCTGCGCATCCACCGCGCCTGCCACGAAATGGGCATCAAGACCGTCGCGGTTCATTCGACCGCCGATGCCGACGCGATGCACGTCCGTCTTGCCGACGAAGCCGTGTGTATCGGCCCGCCGAGCGCCAAGGACAGCTATCTCAACATCCCGGCGATCATTTCGGCCGCCGAGGTGACCGGCGCCAACGCGATCCATCCCGGCTATGGCTTCCTGTCCGAGAACGCGCGTTTTGCCGAGATCATCGAAGCGCATAATATCTGCTTCGTCGGCCCGAAGCCCGAGCATATCCGCACGATGGGCGACAAGGTCGAAGCGAAACGCACCGCGGTCGAGCTCGGCTTGCCGGTCGTCCCTGGCTCGCCCGGTGCGGTGACCTATGGCGACGAGGCGAAACGGATCGCGGCCGAAGCCGGCTATCCGGTGCTGATCAAGGCGGCGTCGGGCGGCGGCGGCCGCGGCATGAAGGTCGTCTCCGACGAAGCGAGCCTCGAAAGCCTGATGGGTCAGGCGTCGAGCGAAGCGGCGGCGGCGTTCGGCGACCCGACCGTATATATGGAAAAATATCTCGGCAACCCGCGCCACATCGAATTTCAGATATTCGGCGATGGTCAGGGCAATGCCATCCATTTGGGCGAACGCGACTGCTCGCTGCAGCGGCGCCATCAAAAAGTGCTCGAGGAAGCCCCCTCGCCGATCATCTCGGCCGAGGAGCGCGCGCGCATGGGCAAGGTCTGCGCCGACGCGATGGCGGCGATGGGCTATCGCGGCGCCGGCACGATCGAGTTTCTGTGGGAGAATGGCGAGTTTTTCTTCATCGAGATGAACACGCGCATCCAGGTCGAGCATCCGGTGACCGAGATGATCACCGGCTTCGACCTCGTCCGCGAACAGATCCGCATCGCCGACGGCCGCGGCCTGTCGGTGACGCAGGAGGATCTGGAGTTCCGCGGCCACGCAATGGAGTGCCGGATCAACGCCGAAGACCCGCGCACCTTCATGCCCTCGCCGGGCAAGGTGACGAACTATCATGCCGCGGGCGGCATGCATGTGCGCGTCGATAGCGGGCTTTATGCCGGCTATTCGATCCCGCCTTATTACGACAGCATGATCGCCAAGCTGATCGTCTATGGCCGCACGCGCGAAAGCTGCATGATGCGGATGCGCCGCGCGCTCGAGGAAATGGTGATCGGCGGGGTCAAGACGAACATCCCGCTGCATCAGGCACTGCTCGCCGCTCCCGACGTCATCCATGGCGACTATACGATCAAATGGCTCGAGGAATGGCTGGCGCGCGAGGAAGCGGAAGGCGCGGCGTAAAAGCCCCTCCCCTCCCGCAGGCGGGAGGGGCAGCGAGGCTTGGCAGCTTGCTGCCTAGCCACAGCGGGGTGGGCCAACACCCCCTCGGACGTGCCCACCCGGCTTCGACTAGGCCCGGCTACGCCGAACCAAGTCTCGCGACCCCTCCCGCCTGCGGGAGGGGGGACTTGGGGTGCGGCAACCTGTGCCCCCGCTCACTTTAACTATGTGATCTTTTTGGCTATGGCACCCGCATGGTCAAAAATACTCTCCCGTCGATGCGCCCCGCTGCGGCGCTGATCCTTTCGCTGGCGCTCGCCGCGCCGTCCGTCCTTGCGCAAGAAGTGAAGGAGGATTCGGTCGTCCTCCAGCCCGACAAGGTCACCGACGATGCACCTGTCGTCGTCGCGCCGGTCGCGCTTCCCGCCTGGTCCGAAGCGAATGCGACCGCGCTGCTCAGCGCCATCGAAGGCGCCGGCGACGAAGGGCTTTTCGCCAAGGATTACAATCCCGACGACCTCGCTGCGGCGATCATGTCGAAGGATCAGGCACGGCTCGACAAGGTCGCGACCGACGCCTTCCTGCTGCTCGCGACGCACCTGCGCGACGGGCGGACGCCGAACGCCGCACGCAAGCAATGGTTCATGGTCGACAGCGACGACACCGACGAGCCGCTGCTGCCGTTGCTCACCAACGCGCTGGCGACGAACAACGTCGCGCAGGCGCTCGCCGGCCTCGATCCGGTCCATCCCGATTTCGCGGTGCTGAAAGCGTCGCTGAAGAAGGCCAAGACCCCCGCCGAAGCCAATGGAATCCGGGTGAACATCGAACGCTGGCGCTGGATGCCGCGCGACCTCGGCGAACGCTATGTCGTCAGCAACGTCCCCGAATATCTGACCCGCGTCATCCACGGCGGCACGACGATCGCGACGCACAAGGCCGTCGTCGGCAAAGCCTCGACCCCGACGCCGCAGCTCAATCCGATGGCGACGGGCGTCATCGTCAACCCGACCTGGACGCTGCCGCGCAGCATCATCAACGAAGGCATCGGCGCGACCATCGCCAACAATCCGGCGTCGGCACGCCGCCAGGGCTATACGTGGACCGGCAGCGGCAAGACGCTTTCGGTCGTGCAACAGCCCGGCGCGAACAACGCGCTCGGCGTGATGAAGATGGAAATGCTCAACCCGCACGCCATCTATTTGCACGACACGCCGTCGAAGGGCGCGTTCGCCGCGGCGGCGCGGGCGTTTAGCCACGGCTGCATCCGTACCGAGCGCGCTTTGCATTTTTCGGGCCTGATGGCGGTTTATTTCGCCGGCAAAAGCCCCGAGGAGTTCGGCGAAGCGATCGCCAGCGGCAAGACGACGCGCTTCGGCTTCGAACAGCCTTTCCCGGTTTATGTCGCCTATTGGACCGTCGTTCCCGACGGCAAGGGCGGCGTGAAGAAGCTCGCCGACATCTACGGCCGCGACGCGCCCGTCGTGGCGAGCTTCGCAAAGCAGGGCCGCCCGGCCGGTGCGCTCATCGCGCCGCCGCCGCCGGAGGTCGTTCCGACCGTCCAGACCACCGCGCGCGCGACGACTCCGGGAACGTCGGGGATTTATTGAGGCGCTGGTTAACAGCCGGAAACGGACATCCCATTATTCGTCACCCTGAACTTGTTTCAGGGTCCATCGCCTGCCGATTCCTTCGACGCAGCGTGGGATTGAATGTCAGGCCATGGATGCTGAAACAAGTTCAGCATGACGCAGCCTAGAGGTAGTTCCCCACGGCGCGCTATTAATCGGCCGTTTTTGGGATAGCCCCGTTGGTCGCGCCGGTGCGGATCATATTCTCCGTCCCCGGCAACGGCTCGGTCGGCATTTCGAACTTCGGTGCCGGCGGCGGCACGCTCAGCTTGTCGGCGAACAGCAGCCGGCCGGGACCGAGCTTGTAGAGGATCATCGGCAGCAGCGCCTCGCCGAACACGAAACAGCCCTCGCTGCGGCCCAGCTTGCCCTGTGTCGCGATCAGCGACGGGTCGGCGTACCAGGCGCCATGGACGACGATCGCGCGCGCGTCGGCGCTGTAATTGTCGGGTTCCAGCCCCGCGAGCCGCATCGACGAGCCGTTGCTGCCATAATAATAATCGCTGGTGCGATAGGCGCCCCGCGAGGTCGCTAGGCTGCCGACACGGTTCGAAAAGCTTTTGAGCCAGCCGTCGTGCTGCGGATCCGAACCGCGGCCATGGGTGACCGGAAACATGTCGATCTTTCCCGCGACCATATCGACGAGCGCGAAGCGCGGGCGCGACGACGGCAGGCCAAAATCGACGATGCCGACGCGGTCGGCTTGCGGGATATTGCGATTCTGCATCGCCAATTGCCGGCGCGCGACGGTAAGATAGTCGACCGGCGGCGATACCGGCGCGATCGGCTGCTGAATCCAGTCCGGCGTCTGGGCGCGCGTCGGAAACGCCGCCATCGCGCCTGCGCCTGCAAGCCCCGCCAATATCGCCCTGCGATCAATCAGTTCATTCACTTTGCAACCCAACCCCGCATTGGCCGCCTTTGACGGTCCCTCGGCTTGTCATAAGCCCCAAGATGGTGGTCGAAGGCAATATTACCATGCCTGTCATGCGGGCAGATGTGGCATATTCGCCATGAATAGCGGGTTTACGCGCCCGAAGTTTTTCCGGGCGCCTTGTCGACGACAGGATTGTCGGCGGCGCGGCGCGGCGATAGGAGCGGCCGAATGAAAGCAACGATCTGGCACAACCCCGCCTGCGGCACCTCGCGCAAGGCTCTCGCGATTCTCGAGGAGACGCCCGGCGTCGACGTCACCGTCGTCGAATATCTGAAAACCCCGTATAGCGAGGCGAAGCTGCGCCAGCTTTTCGCCGATGCCGGGATCGCCGCTCGCGACGCGCTGCGCCTGCGCGGCACCGACGCGGCCGAACGCGGGCTGGACGGAGCCAGCGAAGACGAGATCGTCGCCGCGATGGCCGCCAACCCCGCCTATGTCGAACGCCCGATCGTCGAGACCGACAAGGGCGTCCGGCTGTGCCGCCCGCAGGACCGGGTGCACGAAATCCTCTGACGCCGGGCCGGCAGCCGAGCGGTTCAGACTCAGAATTATTCGGTCCACGGAAATTTTGACACGATTTTGCAAGTCGCTACAACCGGCGCATGCCTCCCTGCAGGTGCCGAAAATGAGCGTGCGATACCGCTATCCGATCGTCCTTCTGGTATCCGCATCGCTCGCCGGGTGTAGCGTCGGCCCCGACTACCGCCCCGCCACCGCGAGTGAGCTGGCGCTGCCATCCGGTTACAGCGACGGCCGCAACGCGGCGCTCGACGAAGCGGGGCTCGCTTCATGGTGGACGCAGTTCGACGATCCGATGCTCGACCGGCTCGTCGAACGCGCGATTGCGGTCAATCTCGACCTCGCGCAGGCCGAGGCGCGACTGCGGCAGGCGCGCGAGGCGTCGGTGCAGGCCGGCGCCGACCTGCTGCCGACGGTGAGCGCCAGCGGCCGCGCCGGCCGCAATGTCGTGATCGACGGACAGGACAGCAGCAGCTACTCGCTCGGACTCGATGCCGACTGGCAGGTTGACCTGTTCGGCGGCGGCCGGCGCGCGCTCGAGGCGGCCCGCGCCGACGAAGCGGCGACCCGCTACGACCTCGCCGGGGTGCGGATCGCGATCATCGCCGAACTCGTCACCAACTATGTCCAGCTTCGCCTTGCGCAGCAGCAACTGGCGATCGCCGAAGAGACGGTCCGCTATCAGCGCGACAATTACGATATCGCGCGCTGGCGGGTGCAGGCGGGCCTCGCCTCCTCGCTCGACGAGCAACAGGCGCGTACGCAATTGGCACAGACCGAAGCGAGCATTCCCGAGTTCCGGACCAGCATCCGCGGCGCGCTCAACCGCATCGCGGTGCTGACCGCCGAAGCGCCCGGAACGGCGACCGCCGCGCTCGAACCCGCCGCCCCCATCCCTGCCCCGCCGACCGGCATCGCCGCGGGCTTTCCCGCCGATACGCTACGCCAGCGCCCCGACGTCCGCGCGGCCGAGCGCGGCCTCGCCGCAGCCACTGCGCGCATCGGCGTCGCGCAGGCGCAATTGCTCCCCTCGCTGGGTCTGACCGGCTCGCTCGGCACCAGCGCGCTGACCACCCGCGGCCTGTTCGATACCATCACCGGATCGCTGTTTGCCGGCCTGTCGCAAATTCTGTTCGACGGCGGCGCGCGCGCATCGCAGGTCCGCGCCCAGCGTGCGGCGGCGGACGGCGCCTTCGCCGCCTATCGCCAGACGATCCTCGTCTCGCTCGAAGACGTCGAAAATGCGCTGGTCGCGGCAAGCTCCGCCGACGAACGCAGCGCACAACTGGCGATCGCCCGCGAAGCGGCGAACAACAGCGCCATCCTTGCCCGGCTGCAATATCAATCGGGGCTGACCGACTTTCAGACGCTGTCCAGCGTCGAAACCTCGCTCCTGTCGTCGAGCAACAGTCTGGCGAGCTCGCGCGCGGCGCAGGCGCTGGCCATTGTCCAGCTCTACAATGCGCTGGGCGGCGGGTGGCAGTCCATGGAAACGAACGGAACCGGCGGATGACCGACGACAGCAAGCGCGATGAGACTCTCGACGACTTCCTCGGCGTCAAGCCCGCCAGTCCGTGGGTGCG